>CAVDKC010000035.1:0-23811 GCA_963609615.1 Oribacterium sp. | reverse complement strand
TAGAGCATCTGCCTTACAAGCAGAGGGTCGGCGGTTCGAATCCGTCAACGCCCACAAAAGAAAAAGGTCTTTCAACTATTGTTGAGAGACCTTTTTCTTTTAATTAAAGCTAAAAGTTTTCCGTTTTCTCTGTTTTCCCGTAAGAATTCATTAACTTTGCACCCTATATATAATACGTATTGTTATGAATTTAGATTTATTGACTGCCATATCACCTATAGATGGTCGTTACAGGGGAAAAACAGAGCAACTCGCCAACTATTTTTCAGAGTATGCTCTCATTCGTTATCGTGTGCGTGTAGAGATTGAGTACTTCATTACTTTATGCGAGTTGCCATTGCCACAGTTGGCTTCGTTCGACAAGAACTTGTTTGAGCGTCTGCGTGACATCTATCGCAACTTCGGCGAGAATGAGGCACAGCGTGTCAAGGATATCGAGAAGGTTACCAACCACGATGTGAAAGCCGTGGAGTATTTTATTAAGGAAGAATTTGACAAGATTGGTGGCTTGGACGGCTACAAGGAGTTTATCCACTTCGGTTTGACCTCTCAGGATATCAATAATACCAGTGTGCCTCTCTCTATCAAGGAAGCCCTTGAGGATGTCTTCTATCCTCAGGTGGAGGAGTTGATTGCCCAGCTTCAGACTTATGCAGATGAGTGGAAGGACGTGCCTATGTTGGCAAAGACCCATGGTCAGCCAGCTTCGCCTACTCGCCTGGGAAAGGAAATTATGGTATTTGTTTATCGTCTTACCGAACAGCTCAACTCGTTGAAGAACTGTAAGCTGACAGCCAAGTTTGGTGGTGCTACAGGTAATTACAATGCGCATCACGTAGCTTATCCACAGTACGACTGGCGTGCTTTCGGCAATAAGTTTGTGAGCGAGAAACTTGGCTTGGAGCGCGAACAGTATACCACTCAGATTAGCAATTACGATAGCCTCGGTGCTATCTTTGACGCTATCCGCCGTATCAATACCATTATCATCGACTTAGACCGTGACTTCTGGATGTACATTTCCATGGAGTACTTCAAGCAGAAGATCAAGGCTGGTGAGGTAGGTTCCAGCGCAATGCCTCACAAGGTGAACCCTATCGACTATGAGAATAGCGAGGGTAACCTCGGTATCGCCAATGCCATCCTACAGTTCTTGGCCCAGAAGTTGCCGGTAAGTCGTCTGCAGCGCGACTTGACCGACAGTACCGTGCTCCGCAATATCGGTGTACCTCTCGGACATAGCGTTATCGCCATTCAGAGTACATTGAAGGGATTGCGCAAGCTCATTCTCCATGAGGAGAAGTTGCAGGAAGACCTTGACAATACTTGGGCTGTTGTGGCTGAGGCCATCCAGACCATCTTGCGCCGTGAGGCTTATCCACACCCATACGAGGCACTGAAGGCTTTGACTCGTACCAATAAGCACATGACCGAGGAGACCATCCATGAGTTTATCCAGGGATTGAACGTGAGCGACAGTGTGAAGGCAGAGTTGATGGCTATCACTCCTAGCAATTATACAGGAATATAAAATAGATAATAGATTTATTAACCCAGCCGTGAGGCTAATTTAAGTAATTAAAGAAAATGGATTCAGAATTCGAAAACAAACCTCAGAGTCTATCGTCTGAGAATGAGAACACCCGTGAGGGCTACAACCCAACAGACGGTTATCAGAAAAGCTATCGACCAGTAGGGCGTTCGCAGCGTCCTCGTATCAACAGCCATCGTCCTTATGGTGGCGACAGAAACAGTAATGAAGGCGGCTTCCGTCCTGAAGGTTTCGGCGCAGGATTGCAGAGCGGAAACTCAGAGCGTCCACAGCATGGTGGGTATCAAAACCGTGGGGGGTATAACGCCAATCGTGGCAGTTATGGTCGTCCTCAGCAGGGTGGTTATCAGAGCCGTGGTGGTTATGGTCGTCCTCAGCAAGGTGGCTATCAGTCTCGCCCACAGGGAGATTATCGTCCTCGCTACAATGCTAATGCAGAGGGTGGTGATGAACAGCAGAACAATGCAGGATATCAGCCACGTCAGCAGGGGGGGTATGGTCGTCCTCAGCAGGGTGGCTATCAGAACCGTGGCGGTTATGGTCGTCCACAAGGTGGTGGCTATGGCAATAATCGTGGCGGCGGTTATGGTCGTCCTCAGCAGGGCGGTTATGGTCGTCCTCAGGGTGGTGGCTATGGCAACAATCGTGGTGGCTATGGCAACAACCGTGGTGGCTACGGCAACAACCGTGGTGGCTATCGTCAGCACAGTGCCGACTACGATCCAAATGCAAAATATAGCTTGAAGAAGCGTATAGAATATAAGGAGGAGAATATCGACCCAACAGAGCCATTGCGCTTGAACAAGTTCCTCGCCAATGCTGGTGTTTGCTCTCGCCGTGAGGCTGATGAGTTTATCCAGGCAGGTGTGGTAACTGTAAATGGTGAGGTAGTTACAGAGTTGGGAACCAAGATACTTCGTACCGACGAGGTGAAGTTCCACGATGCCCCTGTTTCTTTGGAGAAGAAGGTTTACGTATTGCTCAATAAGCCAAAGGATTATGTTACCACAAGCGATGACCCTCAGCAGCGCAAGACTGTGATGGATCTCGTGAAGGATGTATGTCCAGAGCGTATCTATCCTGTAGGTCGCCTCGACCGTAATACGACAGGTGTGCTCCTCTTGACCAACGATGGTGATTTGGCTTCTAAGCTCACTCACCCTAAGTTCCTCAAGAAGAAGGTATACCACGTTCACCTAGACAAGAATATTACTGCTCACGATTTGGAGCAGATTCGCAACGGTATCGAGTTGGAAGATGGTGAAATCAAGGCTGATGCCGTAGAGTATGCTGATGAGCGCGACAAGGCTCAGGTGGGCATCGAGATTCATAGCGGCAAGAACCGTATCGTACGTCGTATCTTCGAGAGTCTCGGTTATCGTGTCACCAAGCTCGACCGTGTACAGTTTGCTGGCTTGACCAAGAAGAACCTCCGCCGTGGCGACTGGCGCTTCCTTACAGAGAAGGAAGTAGATATGCTCCGCATGGGTGCCTTTGAATAATTGACGAATCTAAATGATAAAATGGAAAAAGTAAAAAGAACTAAAGTCGTAGATGCTCTCAAGAGTACAGCTTACGACTCAATCGTGAATGTAAAGGGATGGGTGCGTACCCATCGTAGTAGCAAAGCAGTCGATTTTATCGCTCTTAACGATGGTTCTACTATTCATAATATTCAGATAGTAGTCGACCCGTCCAAGGTCGATGAGAATTTGCTCCGCCAGATTACCACTGGTGCTTGTATCAGTGCCACAGGAACATTGGTAAAAAGCCCTGGCAATGGACAGAGCGTGGAGATTCAGTGCGAGAGTCTGGAGATTTATGGTCTCTGCGGGGGCGACTATCCTATGCAGAAGAAGGGACAGAGTTTTGAGTACATGCGTCAGTATGCTCATCTCCGTCTTCGTACCAATACCTTTGGTGCAGTGATGCGCATTCGTCACAACATGGCGATGGCTATCCACACTTACTTCCACGAGCATGGATACTTCTATTTCAACACTCCGCTCATCACTGCCAGCGACTGTGAGGGTGCCGGTCAGATGTTCCAGGTTACCACCAAGAACCTCTACAACCTCAAGAAGACAGAGGATGGCAAGATAGACTACTCTGACGATTTCTTCGGCAAGCAGACTTCATTGACGGTATCTGGTCAGTTAGAGGGCGAGTTGGGTGCCACAGCTCTCGGTGCCATCTATACCTTCGGCCCTACATTCCGTGCAGAGAACAGTAACACTCCTCGTCACTTGGCCGAGTTCTGGATGATAGAACCAGAGGTTGCTTTCCTCGACTTGGACGGATTGATGGAATTGGAGGAAGACTTCATCAAGTATTGTATCCGTTGGGCTTTAGACAACTGCAAGGATGACCTTGAGTTCCTCAACAAGATGATAGACAAGGGGCTTATCGAGCGTCTTCAGGGTGTGCTCAATTCCGACTTCGTTCACCTGCCATATACTGAGGGTATCCGCATTCTTCAGGAGGCTATCGCCAATGGCAAGAAGTTTGAGTTCCCATGTGAGTGGGGCGATGACTTGGCTTCAGAGCATGAGCGATTCTTGGTAGAGGAGCACTTCAAAAAGCCAGTCATCATGACCAACTATCCTAAGGCTATCAAGGCATTCTATATGAAGATAGACGATGAGGAGAGTGGCTTCGGTGGCAAGAGCGGTCAGACCGTACAGGGTACCGATGTGTTGTTCCCACAGATTGGTGAGATTATCGGCGGTTCTGTTCGTGAGGAGAGCTATGATAAGTTGATGGGCGAGATAGAGGACCGCAACATCCCGATGAAGGATATGACTTGGTATCTCGACACCCGTAAGTACGGTTCATGCCCACATGCAGGTTTCGGTCTCGGTTTCGAGCGCTTGATACTCTTCGTGACAGGTATGCAGAACATCCGTGACGTGATTCCATTCCCACGTACACCAAAGAACGCTGAGTTCTAAGCAATAATTTTATGAATTACCCTTCACCCTTCACCTTTTCGCAGAAATCCCTTGTGTTTGGCGACGATTTGAGAGGTGAAGGGTTTTCTTTTACCCTTCACCTCTCAAATCATCCTTCATCCTTTTATCATATTTCGTACGAGAAAGTATGCGAATAGCCAAAATCGTATTACCATATAGATTTAATGTATATGTATCTCGAGGAATATTTGAAGCCAAGAGATGTCTTTTATGATGCAACAACAATTTTTTTATTGATGGCGGGGCACCTTCTTGGAGGTACCCCGTTTTCATTTTGCTATTTTTGCTCCTTTTCTTGTGTTTTCTCAATATTTTGTTGTACCTTTGCACCAAATAATAATAAAAAGTAAGATAATGGGAAAGATTATATTGACGGGCGACCGTCCTACTGGTAAACTTCACTTGGGCCACTACATAGGCTCATTACAGCGCCGAGTTCAGCTTCAGAACGCTGGTGATTTCGACAAGATGTTTGTTTTTATGGCTGATGTTCAGGCTTTGACAGATAATGCCGACAACCCCGAGAAGATTCGCCAGAATATCATCGAGGTGGCACTTGACTATCTCTCTGCTGGTCTCGACCCTAATAAGTGTACTCTCTATATCCAGAGTATGATTCCAGAGTTGGCTGAGTTGACCACTTACTTGATGAACCTTATCACTGTTTCCCGCGTACAACGCAATCCTACAGTGAAGACAGAAATCAAGATGCGCAACTTCGAGGCCAATATTCCGCTTGGTTTCTTCTGCTACCCTGTGAGCCAGGCTGCCGACATCACCGCCTTCAAGGCTACTACCGTACCAGCCGGCGAGGATCAGGAACCGATGTTGGAAGTAACCCGTGAGTTGGTGCGCCGTTTCAATCAGGTTTATGCCCCCGTATTGGTAGAGCCTGAGATTATGCTCCCGGAGAATGCCGTTTGCCGTCGTCTTCCTGGTACTGATGGCAAGGAGAAGATGAGCAAGAGCCTTGGTAACTGCATCTATCTGAGCGACGACGAGAAGACCGTATGGAAGAAGGTGAAGAAGATGTCTAACGGTGAGCCACGTATGAGTATGGACGAGCCTGGACATTTGGAGGGCAATGCCGTATTCACCTATATGGAGGCATTCTCTACACCAGAGGATTTCGCTGAGTTTTGGCCAGAGTTCAAGACGCTCGACGAGTTGAAGGAGCAGTATGTGAAGGGTGGCATCGGCGACGGTACTTGCAAGAAGTTCCTCAACAGCGTCATCAATAAGATGCTCGACCCTATCCGTCAGCGCCGTCATGAGTTTGAGCAAGACATTCCAGAGGTATTCAACATTCTGAAGAAGGGTAGCGAGGATGCCCGCGAGTTTGCCGCCCAGACTATGGATGAGGTTCGCAAGGCGATGCGCATCGACTACTTCAGCGATGCTGCCTACATCGAGGAACAAGCAGCAAAGTTTAAAGTATAATTTATAATTGCCTGGCGAGGAGCAGGGGATAATTATACATTATAAACTGTAAATTATAAATTGAACAAAAGGATATTACATTTAGCGGTACCGTCGATAATCAGCAATATCACGGTACCGCTTTTAGGTTTGGTGGATGTAGCCATCGTCGGGCATATCGGCGATGCCAGCTACATCGGTGCCATAGCCGTGGGGTCGATGCTCTTCAATGTCATCTACTGGCTCTTCGGCTTTCTGAGGATGGGAACGAGCGGAATGACCTCGCAGGCTCTCGGCAGAAGAGACATTGCCGAGGTGATGAGGCTCTTGGTGCGCTCCTTGTCGATAGGAGTGGGAATTGGAATGCTGTTCTTTATCCTACAAAAACCTGTGATAGGCTGTGGGCTGTGGGCGATGTCACCAGAGGCAGATGTCGTAGAGCTGGCTCGTAGATATTGCTGTGTCTGCATCTGGGGGGCACCAGCCGTGCTCGGACTTTATGGTTTTACGGGCTGGTTTATCGGTATGCAGAACACTCGCATTCCTATGATGGTGTCGCTGTCACAGAATATAGTCAATATCATCTGTTCTTTAGTGCTCGTCTTCGTCTGCAAGATGAATGTGGAGGGCGTGGCACTTGGAACAGTCATTGCCCAATGGTGGGGTTTCTTGATGGCTTGCACACTCTATCGCCTGTATTATCATCGCCGATTGGTACGCTATGATTATCGTGCGAATCTTTTTTCGGCAGAGCCTTTGAAGCGATTCTTCTCTCTTAACAGAGACATCTTTCTGAGGACTCTTTGCCTCGTGTCGGTGAACCTGTTTTTTACGGCGGCAGGTTCTCGTGAGGGAACGATGGTGTTGGCAGTCAATACATTGCTGATGACACTCTTTACCATTTTTTCTTATTTTATGGATGGTTTTGCGTATGCGGCTGAGGCATTGGCTGGCAAGTATTACGGTGCCAATAACCTGAAGGCATTTCGGGAGGTAGTGAAGCGTACGATGATGTTCGGTGGTATTGTGGCAGTAGCTTTCACCTTATTGTATATAATAGATGGAGAGGGATTTCTCAGACTGCTGACGAGTGATGGGCGAGTGGTGGCAGCATCGGGCGATTATTTCTGGTGGGCAGTGCTCATTCCGCTTTCGGGTATGGCGGCGTTCGTCTTTGATGGCATCTTCGTGGGTATCACCCAGTCTAGGAGTATGCTTGCATCAACGGGTATCGCCGCTGCGATGTTCTTCCTCCTCTTCTTCGGGTTGCATCCTGTGCTGGGCAATCACGCCCTATGGCTTGCCTTCATTATCTACCTCAATTTGAGAGGATTTGTTTTGCTGACGGTTTATCGCAAAAAGTTGCGATAAACCGTCAACTTATTGGATGGGATGCAAAAGATGGAACAATGTAACATCATTGGCGATTTTTTGCACATTCAAAAGTAGTGTGCGCATTTTTCAGAAAAACTACATTAATATAGTTTAAAACTTGGCGATTTATTCTTTTACTTAGCTTTATTTTCGTAATTTCGCACAGCAAAACAAGAAAATATACAGAGAAGAATGACAGCGGAAGAGTATTATCAGCAAGGTAACGCCTGGCGAAAGCAGGGTGACTTTAAGCGTGCCCTCGACTGTTATATGGAGGCAATAGACCTCGACCCGGAGAGCCCTGCCAAGACAGCCAAGGAAATGCTCGATGCTATCATGGACTTCTACTGCAAGGATTACTACAATCCCTAAACAGGTGTCGTGCCACGGCTCTAGGAGGGGATTGTGGCAAGACAGTGAACATAAAGGAAGAAATAGAATATGAGCAAGATTAAAGGGGCTATTGTAGTCGACACCGAGCGATGCAAGGGATGCTCGCTATGCGTGGTGGCTTGTCCTCACAAGGTTATCGCATTGGCCGAGAAGAAGGTCAATGTACATGGCTATCGCTACGTGGAGGCGGTGGCTGCCGACGCCTGCGTGGGATGCACCTCGTGTGCCATCGTATGCCCGGACGGTTGTATCACCGTTTATCGCAAGAAGGAGGACTAAAGGTAATGGCAAATCAAGAAGTAACTTTAATGAAAGGCAATGAGGCGATAGCCCATGCCTGTATACGATGTGGAGTAGACGGCTTTTTCGGCTATCCTATCACACCGCAAACGGAAATCATCGAGACGCTGGCTTTGCTCAGACCTTGGGAAACCACGGGTATGGTGGTGTTGCAGGCTGAGAGCGAGGTGGCGGCTATCAACATGGTGTATGGTGGTGCCGGTGCCGGCAAGCGTGTCTTGACCACTTCGTCTAGTCCGGGCGTGGCTCTGATGCAAGAGGGCATCGCCTACATGGCGGGTGCCGAGATTCCGGGAGTCATTGTCAACGTGCAGCGTGGTGGTCCTGGCTTGGGTACCATCCAGCCATCTCAGGGCGACTATTTCCAGGCTACTCGAGGCGGTGGCAATGGCGACTACAATGTCATCGTGCTGGCTCCTGCTTCTGTTCAGGAGATGGCAGACTTTGTAGACTTGGCGTTTACCCTTGCCTTCAAGTATCGTAACCCAGCGATGATATTGAGCGACGGTGTCATCGGTCAGATGATGGAGAAGGTAGTGCTGCCCGCTGTAAAGCCTCGCCGTACCGAGGAGGAGATTGCCGAGGAATGCCCTTGGGCTACCATCGGCCGTCCCAAGACTCGCCAACCCAACGTCATGACCTCTCTGGAACTGAAACCCGAGGTGATGGAGGAGCGCAACATTGCCCTGCAAGCCAAATATGCCAAGATCCGTGAGACGGAGGTACGTTATGAGATGCAGCAGTGCGAGGATGCCGACTATGTGATAGTGGCATTCGGTAGTGCCGCCCGTATCGCCGAAAAGAGCATCGAGAGTGCCCGTGAGGAGGGCATCAAGGTCGGCTTGTTCCGCCCTGTCACCCTTTGGCCTTTCCCTACCCGGAAAATACACGAGTTGGCTAAGACCAAGAAAGGTATCCTCGTGGCAGAGATCAATGCTGGTCAGATGGTAGAAGATGTTCGTCTCGCCGTTAACGGACAGATACCAGTAGAGCACTTCGGTCGTCTCGGTGGCATCGTGCCAGAGCCAGAGGAGATTGTGGAAGCGGTGAAAGAATTGATAATTAAAAATTAATAATGAGCCTTCGGGCAGGGCGTGAGCCTAATTATTAATTATAAATTATAAATTATACATTATGAACAGTATTGTTTCGCCAGAGAATCTGGTATATAAGAAGCCTACGCTGATGAACGACACCCCGATGCATTATTGCCCAGGGTGCTCGCATGGCGTGGTGCACAAACTCATTGCCGAAGTCATCGAGGAGATGGGCATGGAGGATAAGGCGATTGGTGTATGCCCTGTAGGCTGCGCTGTGTTCGCCTATCGCTATCTGGACATCGACTGGCAGGAGGCGGCGCATGGTCGTGCTCTTGCGAATGCCACGGCTATCAAGCGATTGTGGCCAGACCGTCTCGTCTTCACTTATCAGGGCGATGGTGACTTGGCTTGCATCGGTGCTTGCGAAACCATCCACGCCTTGAATCGTGGTGAGCACGTGGCTGCTATCTTTATCAATAATGCCATCTATGGTATGACGGGTGGACAGATGGCTCCTACCACCTTGTTGGGACAGCGTACTTCCACTTGTCCTTACGGTCGCCAGCCCGACTTGCACGGTTATCCGCTCAATATCACCGAGTTGGCGAGCCATCTCGCCGGTACTTGCTACGTTACCCGCCAGAGTGTGGAGACCGTGGCTAGCATCCGCAAGGCGAAGAAGGCCATCCGCAAGGCTTTCGAGGCAAGCATGAATGGACTGGGCTCTAGCTTGGTCGAGATCGTTTCTACCTGCAACAGCGGTTGGAAGCTTTCGCCTGTGGAGGCCAACAAGTGGATGGAAGACAACATGTTTAAGGAGTATGTGAAGGGCGACCTGAAGGATACGACGGGAATGTAAGTGAAGAGTGAAGAACGAAGAGTGAAGAACGAAGAGTGAAGAACGAAGAGTGAAGAATCTATTTGCTCTTCTATTTCATAAAATATAAAGAACAATGAAGACAGAAATCATTATATCCGGTTTTGGCGGACAGGGTGTTCTCTCGATGGGAAAGATTCTTGCCTACTCAGGACTGATGGAAGACAAGGAGGTAACTTGGATGCCTGCTTACGGACCGGAGCAGCGCGGTGGTACAGCCAACGTGACGGTCATCGTGAGCGACGAGCGCATCTCTTCGCCCATCTTGAGTCATTACGATGTGGCCATCGTGCTCAACCAACCCTCTTTAGACAAGTTCTTGCCAAAGATCAAGCCCGGAGGTATCCTCATCTATGACGGCTATGGCATCATGAATCCGCCCCAGCGTGCGGACATCACCGTCTACCGTATCGATGCGATGGAAAAGGCTGCGGAGATGAAGAACGCCAAGGTGTTCAACATGATTGTACTGGGCGGACTGCTGAAGGTTTGTCCTGTGGTAAGTACCGAGGGACTGAACAAGGCACTCTACAAGTCATTGCCCGAGCGGCACCACAACCTGATACCGCTCAATATGCAAGCGGTGGAAGAAGGAATGAAGATTATAGAAAAGGTGGAGTAACCCCACATGATATGAGAGAATTTAGCATCAATACCCCCGAACAGTTTCAGCAGCTTTATGGTAGATACTATAAGGTATTGATGCTTTATGCTTTCAAGATGACGGATGATAGGGATGCCGCCGAGGATATTGTGCAGAATGTTTTTCTCGGTCTGTGGGAAAAGCGGGAGACCTTCCATGACGAGGAGTCTGTTCGCTCCTATCTCTATCTCACCGTTCGCTGCCGGGTCATCGATCAGGTGAGGCGTGCCAAGGTAGAGGGTAAGTATAAGAGTTATGCACAGAAGGAGGCCGCCGAGATGTTGGATGCGCAAGACGATGAGGATGTGTTCACCCACGAGGTTTATCGCCGTCTTTTCGATGCCATCAACGAGTTGCCTCCTCGGCAGCGCGAACTATTCCTACTTTATATGCAAGGCAAGAAGAATGCAGAGATAGCCCAGGTGATGGACATCACCGAGGAAACCATCCGCGCACATAAGAAACGTGCCCTCAAGACCCTTCGCCAGAAAATGGGAGAGAAGGATGACTTGCTTCTGCTTTTGCTTCTGTTTTGTTGATGATATTGTTGTTTTTAGGTGCTTTTTTCTAATAAAAAGCACTTTTTTTATGTTTTCTTGTAAACGTTTGTCGCTTGTCTTCGTACTTATAGTATCAAGACAAAGATAAACGTATGGATATATTTGACATCATCAGCCGTTCCTTGCTGCACGATTTGGAGGCAGAGGAACAACGACAGCTCGACCAGTGGTTGGCCGAGAGCGAGAAGCACCAGAGGCTCTATCAGTCGCTCTTGGCCAAGGAAGACCTTGCCGGGCAATATCAGGCATATATGCGTCTGGACGGGGAGAAGTCCTGGCAAAAGATGGCTTCGCTCATCGCTCAGACGGAAGCCAAGGCCACACACCGCCATCATCGCTTCTATTCTATCCCGAGGCGATATGTAGGTAGGGTGGCTGCCGCCGTTGTGGGCGTGTTGCTTGTGATGGGTAGTTATTGGTTCTATCATAGTCAGCCGGTGCAGCATGCTCCGGCGCCTGTAAGTCAGGAGCTGGTGGCAGCCATGCAGCAGGCGGAGCAAAGTGCTTCCAATGAGGCTACGTGGCAGGTGGGCGATGAGAAGCCTCGGCAGGTAAGGTCGCTCAGTGCCCTGCTCAAGACGCTGGCTCTGCAGGATGTGGACGAAGACTTGCAAGGCACCCTCACCACCCGTCACGACAAGGAGTTCTGGATGACTTTGCCCGATGGCACCCGGGTGCATCTCAATGGCAATTCGCGCCTTTCCTATCCCTTGGCTTTCCATGGCTCCCAGAGGGAGGTGGCTCTTGTGGGCGAGGCTTATTTTATCGTGGCAAAGGACAGGGAGCATCCTTTTGTGGTGCATACAGCCAAGGGCGATGTCAAGGAATATGGCACCGAATTTAATGTCAACACGCAGGGCGACAAGACGTGTGTCGTGCTGGTGAATGGCAGCATCAGCGTGCGTACCAAGGGTGGCAAGGAACAGATGATGACTCCCGGCGACAAGGCTGAGCTGGATGTGCAGGGGCTGACGATGAGCCGAGTAGATGTGGCACCCTATGTGGCATGGAACACGGGGCATTTCAGCTTTGAAGATTGCCCTCTCGACGACTTGATGCAGGTGGTGGGCAGATGGTACGGTCTGCAAGTGGTCTTCGCATCCGACCAGCTTCGCACGGTACGCTTTACGGGTAGCTTGAGCCGCTACGAGAGCATAGGGAATACGCTAGAGGTAATCGGCACTATCGCCAACGTAAAAGTGGAACAACAAGAGTCAAGAATAGTCATTTCAAACAGATAAGTTGTAAAATTATAAGAGAGAATGAAAAGAACTTACATTTCTACCATGGGTATGGCACTCGCACTGAGTGTTGCCCCCTGCTGGTTTTCGTCCTCGGTTCTGAGGGCGCAAACCCAGCAGCAAACCGTAGTGAACAACAAGGTGACCCTCCAACTGAAGAATGCCAGCGTAAAGACATTCTTCAGCGAGATGAAACGCCAGACGGGACTCGACTTCATGTGTTCCGCCGACTTGGCGAAGCACTTGCGCCCCATCACCTTGAATGTGAAGAATGCAGACATGAGCCAGGTGCTCAATGAGGTGCTGGGCGACCAGAACTGCCAGTGGACCCGCAAGGGCGATATTGTGATGTTGACCCGGCAGACGAAGAAGTTTACGGGCAACCGACTCCTCAAGGGAACGGTGAAGGATGAGGATGGGGAACCCGTCATCGGTGCCTTTGTCAAGGTGGATGGCACCAACGTACAGACCGTGACCGATGCCAATGGCTACTACCAGGTGAGGGTGCCCGCCGACAGATGCCTGGTTACGTATGGCTATCTGGGTATGGAATCCTCTTCTTATCATTTGGCGGCAGGCGAGGGCAATGCCAGCCATCATGTCGTGATGGTATCCAGCAACGAACTGAAGGATGTGATGGTGACGGGCTACCAGACCATTTCCCGCGAGCGTGCCACCGGCTCTTACTCCATCATCGGCAAGGAGGAGTTGGAAAGACGCCATTCCTCCAACCTTGCCGATGCCCTCGACGGACTTGTGCCGGGCATGCAGAGCCAGGACGACGGAAGGGGCGGCAAGAAGTTTACCATCCGAGGCACCAGCACGATGAATGCCAACAAGACACCGCTGGTGGTGGTAGACGGTTATCCCATCATGGACAACAACGACGTGGACTACAAGCTCTCTTCCAATCCTAACCTCACCGCCCTGGAACGCATCAATCCCGACGATGTGGAGAGCATCACCGTACTGAAGGATGCAGCGGCAGCCAGCATCTGGGGTGCGCGATCGGCTAATGGCGTAATCGTCATCACCACCAAGAAGGGCAAGAAGAAAAACGCCGTGGAGGTGGAGGCAGGTACACAGTTTACCATCGGTGCCAAGCAGAATGTGCAGCACCTCACCAATCTAGCCACCAGTCGACAGACCATCAACTACCAGAAGTGGATCTTCCAGAACGGCTACCTTGGCGAGGAATATACACCCATCCTCGACAATATCAACAACTGCATCTCGCCCTCTGAGGCATTGCTTTACCAGGGCATGTACTGGGGTACCATCAGCGAGGAAGAGATGAATGCGCAGCTTGAGAAGTTGGCGCAGCTCGACAATCGCAAGCAAATCTCCAAGTATATGCTCCAGACGCCCGTCATCAGCAAGACCCACGCCTCGGTGTCGGCCAATATAGGCGGATGGGACACCCGTGCATCTTTGCAGTATGAGCATGAGGAGGGCGACTTCATCGGTCGCCACGACAACACTTGGAAGGCAGACTGGCAGAACAGCTATCGGTTCAACAAGATGTTTACGGTCAATCTGGGGCTGAACCTTGTGAACAGCAACCGCCATTCCTCCCAGATTTCCTACAGCGACCTTGCCAACATCGCCCCTTACGAGATGTTGCTCAACGAGGACGGCTCCTACGCCACCAACTGGTCGCCGAGCTACAACTCCCACCTCCTCGGCACCCTCTACGACTGGAGCGGATTCAGCTATCACAACATGAACTACAACCTCTTGCAGGAGGCACGCAACCGTCGCAACCGCATCAACAACACACAGATGCGTACCCAGGTGGGGTTGCAGGTGAACATCATCGACGGGTTGCAGTTTAACAGCAAGTTCCAGTATGAGACGAGCCGCTACACCAGCACCAACTACTATGGCGAGGAATCTTTCTATGTGCGCAACATGGTGAACTATTATACGCCCGTAGGGGATGACCTGCAGCCCACGGGCTCTTCAGTTCTCCCGATGGGAGCCATTTCGTCTACCGGCAAGGGAAAGAACCACAGTGCACTCTTCCGCAACGACTTCTCGCTCGACAGGGTGTTTGGCGAGAAGCACGCCATCTCTGCCGTGCTCGGCAATGAAATCAGTAACTACTATTATCAGTCGTGGACCCTGCCTACGCTCTATGGCATTACCGCCACATCGGCAGGCACGCAGGGGCAGACGGGCTATTTCGATACCTACGACCAGTACCAGAGTGCCATCAGTGGCGTTCCCACCGAGGGCAAGGAGCACCTCACCGATACCTGGAACCACAACCGCTATGTATCGTTCTATGGCAATGCCTCGTATATGTACGACGAACGGTATGGGGTGAGCGTGAGTGCCCGAAGCGACGCCAGCAATATGGTTACCTCTGAGGCCAAGTATCGCTGGAGCCCACTATGGTCGGTGGGTGCCATGTGGAATATCAACAACGAGGCTTGGCTCAAGGACAGCAGGGCCATCAACCGCCTTGCCCTGCGTGCCACCTATGGAAAGAACGGTAACGCGCCTACCATGTCATCGGCCCGTACCACCATCAATACAGAGAATGGATTGATAGACGATTTCACGGGACTCTACCCCGGCTCTGTCTCCGACTATGGTAACCCGACGCTCAGATGGGAGAAGACGGCCATCCTCAACCTGGGAGTCGACTTCTCGCTGCTTGACAACCATCTCTTCGGTTCGGTAGACTACTACAACAAGAAGTCGACCGACGTGTTGGGCCAGGTAAGCATCGCTAGCGTAAACGGTACCAGCTACGCCACCTTCAACAATGCTGCCATCCGCAATAACGGTATCGAGGTGAACCTCGGCACCCAGGGCAGTGCGGGCGACTTCGGGTGGGGAGCCAACTTGAGTTGGGCCTACAATAAGAACGAGGTGACCAAACTCTTCATCGAGGCCAACAACGTGAGCGACTTCATGAACAGTAACTATATTCCGGGCTATCCCATCAGCAGTATCTTCACCTTCGAGTATGGAGGCATGGAGAACGGAATGCCCACCATTGTAGACAACGAGGGCAACAAGACCCCCATCAGCGACATGTCGGTGTACAGCGACGCTCCCGAGAAGTGGATGCACTACCAGGGCACTTCCATTGCGCCACACACCGTGTCGCTCAATCTGAGCGTGAGCTGGAAAGACCTTTCGCTGTCCGCCTTCCTCAACGGTCGTTTTGGCGGAAAGATGCGCATGCCTAAGTTCGATTACACCATGCTCGACTACTATGGTATGCGAACCAACCTCAGTGCACCGTTGGGCGATCTGATGGATAGCGACGGCAAGGTGGTGGCTGCCCCAAGTCATGCAATGCCGCTGCCCACCGTGGATGGCGATGGTAACCCGTTGAGCGTGTTCGACTATATGTACTGGCCGTTCTACTACACTGCACTCAATACCTCGGTGGAAAGTTCAGACTATATCTACCTGAGCGAGATCGACCTCAACTACAGTTTGCCCAAGAGTCTCTTCCAGGGCAACAAGTGGGTGAAGAGCGTGGAGGTGTTCGGCAAGTTGGAGAACGTGGGACTCCTCTGGACAGCCAACTCCAAGCATTACAACCCCATGTACCTGCCTGGCAACTGGGAGCCACAACTCACCTTCACCCTCGGTGCCAACGTGAAGTTCTAGAAACATGTAGGATAGCATATATAATAAGGAGAAAAAGACAATGAAGAAAATCATATATTTCATGACAGCCCTCGTGCTTGGCGGCACGATGCTCACATCATGCAACGACTATCTCGACACCGTGCAGAGCAAGGGCAACGACGAGGTGCTCACCTCGGGCAAACAAGTGGAGGCTCTCTTCGCCAACAGCGAGATGTTTAATACCAAGTCGATAGGCAATGTGTACGCCTCCGACGACTATGGGCTTACCACCGACATCTTTGATGCCCTCGGCTATGTAGACGAGAACATCTGCAACGCCATGACGTGGAACATCACCGACCTGGTGAACAATCCCTACGGCGACGAGGCGTGGAGTGCCGAATACCAGAAGATATTCAATGCCAACCTGGTGCTCAACAATCTGGAGGAGCTTACCGATGCCTCAGAAGAGGCGAAGAATGAGTATGCCGCCCAGGCACACATGCTCAGGGCGATGGCCATGTGGAGTCTGGTGAATACCTACTGCTTGCCTTACTCCGCCCAGAACGCCAGTTCGCTGGGACTTTCGCTGAAGCAGACCACCAGTTATGAGGAAGACATGACGAGAGCCACCCTGCAGCAGACCTACGACTTCATCCTCGCCGACCTGGACGAGGCAGCCAAGACCGCCAATACCACCATTGCCGGCAACAAGCGCTGGTGGGTGAGCCGTCCTGCCGTAGCTGCGATGAAGGCACGTGTATACCTCTTTATGCAAGATTACGACAAGGCCGCCACTTATGCCCGGGAGGCACTGCAGTGCAGCGATGCGCAGCTCGACGACTACAACCAGTTGGGCTACCGTGTGGCACAGGTCTCGCTCGATGGCGAGGTACAGGACGTAAGTTATTCAGAACTTTACCGCTATGGCGACAACCAGGTGGCCAACTATAAGGAGAACTATCTCTCGGAGTATTATTCCATTGCCTACTACGCCCTCATCCCATCCGAGGAACTCGTGTCGCTCTACGACCAGGACAATGACTTGCGCTACAGGCAGTTCTTCAATAAGTATGCCCTCTGGGAGCAAGGCATCGGCGGCTTCGGCGACGACCTCCTCTACCATAAGTTCAAAGACAGGATACAGTCGGGGCCTACCGTGCCCGAGATGCTCCTTACCGAGGCTGAGGCTTTGGCCCGCGGGGGCAAGTGGCAGGAGGCCATGCCGCTGGTTAACCAGTTGCGCCAAGCCCGCATCGACAAGGATGCCGACTGCATCAATCTCTCTGCCGCCAACCAGGAAGAGGCAGTGAAGGCTATCTTGGACGAGCGTCACCGGGAGATGCCCTTCGTAATGCGCTGGTGGGATGTGCGCCGTCTCTCCTGCAACGAGACCGGCTATGATGATGTTACCCTGGAGCGCACCTTCTATCGGGTGAGCGACGATGCCGTAGATGATTCCGAACTCGACCATTATGTGCTTCCCGTAGGCTCCAAGCGTTACGCCCAGCCCATTATCCATCTGGAAGTTACCCGCAGCAACGGGCAGATAGAGCAGAACGCCTATGATGAGGGAAGCGTGCAAATCACTCAGCTGGAAATGCCAGACGATGGTGAAGGCGGTTACGATGGCGACGAAGAAGGAGGCTATGACGGTAACGAAGAAGAATGGGATGACTAACTTACAGCATATCAAAATGAAATATTTAGGAAAACTCTCTCTCGGATGGTGCTTGGGCATGGCGATGGCTTTTGTCGCCGTGCCTGCATCATCCATTAACCCACAGGAGCCCGATAAGGAATATCGGCTCGACTCGCTCGAAACCTTGGTAGACAGCATGATGCCACGGCTCGACACGTACGACGGCTTCACTGCCTACAAGGCTTATTTCGAAACCATCGATAAGGTGGTGACCCCTCGTGAGTGGGCCGACAGGATGAAGGCAGATGCCCTTTCCCAGATGTTCGACAACTTCTCCACCGACAGCCAGGACGACCTCTACAGCCTGTATATGCAGCAGTCGGAGGGGGCGGCAGACAGTCTTCGCCAGAAGGTGACAGCCCATCATGAGGCCATGATACGGAAGTATGGCCACCTCTTTCCCGGCAAGCCTGCCCCCAACCTTACCTTCGTAGACGAGGCCGGCAAGCAGCTCAGTTTGGCATCCTTTCGCGGAAAGACGCTTCTGGTAGACATCTGGGGCACCTGGTGCGGCCCCTGCAAGGCAGAGGTGCCCTACATCGCCGACTTGCAGAAACAGTATGCCAGTCGCAAGGACGTGTGCATCATCAGTATCGCTTGTGACAAAAAGGCGGAGAAATGGAAGGCTTATATCGCCAAGCATCCCGCCACTTGGCCCCAGTATCTCGTTACCGATGCCGGCAACAAGATGCTCGACGATGAATATTTCTGCGTGGGCATCCCTCGCTTCCTCATTATCGACCGGGAGGGACGCTTCATCACCTCCGATGCCCCGCGTCCATCCGATGCCAGCTTCAACGAATACTTCAAGAAGATAGTAAATGAATAACCAAGCAATAGAATGAAACTCAAGATGATTACCATGGCACTGCTCGCAGGCTTCTCGCTCACGGCAGCAGCCACCGCCCGTATCACGGGCAAGGTTACCAATTATTCGGGCAGCAATGTGCTGCTCATACAGATGAACGACAGTGTGCAGCTCACCGACACGATGCTGATAGCCAAGGACGGTTCCTTCGACCAGGAAGTCAAGGTGCTGGGCCCGGGCACCGCTTATTTCGGCCTGGAAGACAAGAAGGCGTTCTGCCAAGTATTCTTGGAGGACGGCATCCGGTTCGGGGTGAATGTCACGGAAAACAAGTTGGGCAAGAATGCCCCTGCTGGCGCTGAGCCTGTTACCTTCGCCTACCAGGGCGACAACCAGGACTGCTACGACTATCTGAAGAGTCACGACCCCTATAACCTTTTGGAGGCTTGGCCTTTCGAACGTCTCGACACCATCGGCTTCAATGCCTATCGCCGGCAATGTACGGCAGAGGTGGAGGCTTACAAGGTGGCAGCCAATCAGGTGAAGAGCCTGGAGTTTCGTCGGCAGATGAACGAGCAGCTAGACTATTGCGCATCCGCAGAACTCTTCCGCTGGGTATGGTCTTCCAACAAGTCGCACCTCTCAGACCCCGACTTTACAAGATGGGTGGAGTCTACCGACCACAACGACCCCAAGCACCTCAGTTTCTGCGAGAGTTACCTGCGCTGGTATTCCAAGGCTCATCCCTCTCAAGAGAGTGGGGCTGCTTTCACCATCCTCAAGAAGGCTTTTACCAACCAGGACATCATCAACCAGTTTGCCGACGACCAAATCCTCCAGCTCCTGCGCCAGGCTCCCGAGGATATGGACAGTCTGTTGGCTGCCTACAAGCAGGTGTCTACCAACCGCAAGGGATGGGAGGAGGCCGACCAGGTGTACGCCCACTATTCGAAGTTGAAGAAGGGCAGCCTAGCCGCCGACTTTACAATGACCGACAAGGACGGCAAGCAGTTCTCGCTCGCCGACCTGCGCGGCAAGGCCGTTTACATCGACTGCTGGGCCACCTGGTGCGGTCCCTGCTGTATGGAGATTCCCTATATGGAGAAGCTCTACGAGCATTACAAGGGCAGCAAGGACATCGAACTTATCAGTATCTCGCTCGACACCAACAAGGCGAAGTGGCTCGCCAAGTTGAAGGCCGACAAGCCCAAGTGGCGCCAGTTCATCTGTCCAGACAACTTCCAGTCGCAGCTCTGCAAGAACTACGACATCGACGCCATCCCCCGCTTCCTCTTCTTCGACAAGGACGGAAGGATTATCTCGCTCGATGCCCCCCGGCCTTCTGATAAAGACATCATCCAGTATATTGACCAGAATCTGAAAGCTGGGAAATAACCGTTCCCCCCGAAAAGATAAAAATCCAGATAAACAGGTACGCCGGCAGATAGCGTGCCTGTTTTTTTTTGTGTTAAATCCAAGGAAAGTCTTGCTTTCTATCAGATAAAGTTGTATCTTTGCCTAGGAGAAAGTTATGTTCAAAACTTTAGAACATAAGTTCAGAACTTTTGAACTTGTGTTCGGAACTTTTGAACATAAGTTCGAAACTTTTGAACATAACTTTCTACTAGGATTTAAAACAATCATCCTAGCAGTATAGAGAAATATACCCAGGATGGAAAAATATTAATAACGAAGAAAGGAATAAGATATGCCGAAGTACAAATTAGTGGAGATGCCCGATATGCATAACGCAGGCAAGCGTAGTGTTTACCCTAAGATGGTGGTAAATCGTACCATGTCTCAGGCAGACTTAATAGAGAAAATGAAGCTTTACAACCGTTCCTTGCCACCGAGCACCATGGAGATGGCGGTGACGGAGGTGCGGGATATGATAGTGCGCCTACTCTCCATGGGCTACAACGTAACCCTCGACGAGCTGGGCACCTTTTCACTGTCGCTTGCTTTCGAGGACGACAAGTCTACGGAGATGCAGAGCGACAGCGACAAGATGACTTATCGCAAGGTAGGCGTGAAGACGGTCAACTTCAAACCTTCGCCAGAGTTGGTGAAGGACCTGAAGCGAGAGACCGACCCCAGTCTGGAGCGAGATATGGGTGGCGTGAAGGTAATCCGCAAGGAGCTGTACACCCGGGAGCAGCGCATCGCCCGTGCCTTGGATGTCATCGACGAAAACGGCTTCATCGGCCTTACCGACTATGCCTACATCAACAACCTGAGCCGTACCGCAGCCTCGCTGGAGCTGAAGGAGATATGTGCGGAGGCAGATTCGCCCCTCCGCTCCACCGGTCGGCATAGCCATAAGGTATGGGTGAGGGGGAAATAAGAAAAAAGAGTAGGACGGAACAAATATTTCCCATATTCTTGCAAGACTTGCCAAAAACTTTTGTATCTTTGCAGAATGATGGCAGTCGCTGTCGTACGATTCATCCAAAAGGCAAGGTTATGGCACTGAAATTATATCCGATAGGAATACAGACGTTCGAGCGAATCCGCAAGGAAGACATGCTCTACATTGACAAGACGGAATACATCTACCGTATGTCTCATACCAGCGGCAAGTTTTTCTTCCTGGGGCGGCCACGCCGTTTCGGCAAGTCGCTCCTGGTTTCCACCATGCACAGCTACTTCGGGGGCAAGAAGGACTTGTTCAAGGGACTCGCTATTGAGCAACTGGAGAAAGAGTGGACGGAATATCCTGTGCTGCATTTCGACATGAGCCTGGGCAAGCACATGGAGAAGGAGCAGCTGGAAGAATACCTCGGATACCGCTTGCAAGAGGAAGAAAAAAAATGGGGTATCTGCACGCCCTGCAAGGGGGCAAACAATAGGCTCATCGACCTCATCAATACTGCTTACGAGAAGAGCGGCAAGCAGGTGGTGGTACTCATCGACGAATATGATGCACCTCTGCTCGATGTGGCTCATGAAACTGAGCAACTGGATGTATTGCGCAATATTATGCGCAACTTCTACAGTCCCTTGAAAGGCTGCGAGGCGAAGCTGCGCTTCGTCTTCCTCACGGGCATCACCAAGTTCTCGCAGCTCAGCATCTTCAGCGAGCTGAACAATATCACCAACATCTCCATGAATGATGAATACGCAGGTATCTGCGGCATCACCAAGGAGGAACTCTTGGAGAAAATGTCGGATGATATTGATATGCTTGCCGAGGCACAAGGGTTGTCGGGAGAGGAGGTTGTCTCCAAGCTCAAGGAGCATTATGACGGTTATCATTTCTCGGGAATATCCCCTGATGTATTCAATCCATATAGCCTGCTGAATTGTTTCTCGGAGCGAAAGTTCGGGGCCTATTGGTTTACCTCCGGCACGCCCACCTATCTCATCAACATGATGAGGAAGTTTGACACGCTCCCCGCAGACATCGGCAGAGTGGAGGCAGACGAGAGCGAGTTTGACGCGCCTACGGAAGGCATGACCACCATCATGCCGCTGCTCTACCAGAGCGGCTACATCACCATCAAGGACTACAACCGAGACTACAACTATTATACTCTCGACGTGCCCAACAAGGAGGTGAAGGTAGGACTTACGAAAGCTCTCATCCCGTCGTATGTTACTCGTAACACCCTTGCCACCACGACGACGGCTCGCCGCATCGCCCAGGCTCTCGACAAGCAGGATATGGACGGAGCCTTGCATCTGCTACAAGACTTCCTGGGCACTGTGCCTTACTGCAATGTGACCAATTATGAGGGCCACTACCAGCAGATGCTCTTCGTCATCTTCTCACTGCTCACCGATTATCTGGTGGACGTGGAGGTTCACACCCCCAAGGGCAGGGTGGACATCGTGCTGCTCACGAAGACCGACCTCTACATCATCGAGCTGAAGCTGAACAAGAGTGCGCAGACTGCGATGCTGCAAATCAACCTCAAGAACTATGCCCGGCGCTTCGCCCTCTCTGGCAAGCCCATCACCAAGGTAGGCATCAACTTCGATTCCACCAAAGGCAACATTGAGGACTGGGTGATAGAGGAAGAAGAATAAAATCAGAGGCAATTTGCGTTAATCCTAGTTGTAAATCATGGGCAAAAAAATGCCCTCTGTTATATTTAAAATAACAGAGGGCATAGGGTGGAGCTGGAGGGAATCGAACCCTCGTCCGCACAAGGAAACCATACGCTTTCTACACGCTTATTCCAGCCTTCGTTTTTCGAGGTATGACAAGACCTGGACCACCAATCATACCCTTATCCTCTAAAATTTCACCGAGGCAACGAGGCGTACCCGAGCTATTTCCGATTTGCCTGCACCGCTTAATCAACAAGATTCGGAACTACATCCGTTGAGCGATGTCCCGTTCCAGCACCTAGTGCCGGAATAAAGCCAGTCTACTGTACTTCGACTAGGCAGCGAGAGCGTAGTTATTTTCGCCAATTAATTTTTTGTTCACTAAGATTTAGGAGGTAGCCAACGAGCCTCCGCATGCTTACGTACCATTTCATCTCGCCGTCAAATCCAGTCAACCCCAAGATTATATGATGGTAAGTTTGTCTTTGTAGCCCCAATCCATCGATTGGGACTGCAAAGATAAGACGTTTTCCCGAAATCGCCAAATGTTTTTGTGATTTTTTGGGGGCTCTTCTTAATTTTTTTGGAAAATCTCAGCCAGTTTCTTGGCCATGCGCTCTGCCAGCACGGTGGAGTAGACCACTTTCCCCGCAGGGTCGATGAGATACATCGTAGGTAACCAGGAAATCTTATAGTCCTTGGAAATCTGCGTTTCCTTCCATTTCTTGAACTCGCTGTACTGCTCCCACTCCACGCCGTTGGCCTGGGTGTAAGCATCGAGCTTCGCCTTGTCTGTGTCCATCGACACACCGATGAAGTTGGCGCATGTGCCATACTTCAGGAACATGTCCTTTACGGTAGGTATCTCTCGGCGGCAGTCGGGACACCAGGTGGCCCAGAAGTCCAATACTGTCCATGTGCCCTTCTTGAGGGCAGGGAAGGCTGGTGCTTCAGTGCCTGCGGCAAGAAGGTTCTTGGCGTAGAGTGAGTCGGCATCCTGTGTACTCTGAGGTGCAACTGTGGTGCTGCTCTGGGCGTTGACTCCCAAGGAGAGGGCGCCCATGATGGCTAATGATAATAATGTTTTGTTCATCTCTGTTTTCTTATTTTGTGCGGGAGCAAGGTCTATTGTAGCAATAGACCTTTTACTTCCTCAATGCTTTTATGAATAGTTTGAGCGATAACTTCTATGCTTACGCCATTTTGCAACATGGCTTGTGCCATGGCTTTGATCTGCGCCGTCTGCTCGTTGATCTGCGCCGTCTGCTCGTTGATCTGCGCCG
>CAVDKC010000034.1:0-23871 GCA_963609615.1 Oribacterium sp. | reverse complement strand
TGATCATCATCACGCCCTGGTCTTCCTGTGGTACGAAACCGGTCTTGGTAGTGGTTAGCAGGAATACGAGCAGAGCCACGGCTGCGGCCAGTCCTGTCCAGGCCAGCCAGCGGTGGTGGAAGAAGAACATCACGCCACGCTTGTACTTGCCCATCAAGGCATTGAATGAAGTATTGTAAGCCGCACGGATTCTGGCGTTGAAGCCTTTCTTGCGCCCGTCAATAGGATTGCCGTTGGCATCGGTAAGCAGATTGCCATGGGCATCGGTTGCTCCCTCGGTAGGCTTCATCATCATGGCGCAGAGCGCAGGACAGAGCGTGAGGGCCGAAATCATGGACAGGCCTACTGATGTGGCCATCGTGATACCAAACTGGGTGTAGAAGATACCAGAGGTTCCGCCCATGAACGATACCGGGATAAACACGGCCATGAAGACCATCGTACATGAAACCACCGCCATACTTACGTCGTGGAGGGCATCGCGGGTAGCGAGGTAGGACGACTTGTAGCCTGCGTCAAACTTGGCCTGCACCGCCTCCACCACCACGATGGCATCGTCTACCACCGTTCCGATGGCAAGCACGAGGGCGAAGAGCGTAAGGATATTGATACTGAACCCTGCCACGGAGAGACAGGCGAACGTTCCGATAAGCGAAACGATGATAGAGATAGACGGGATGAGCGTACTCTTGAAGTCCTGGAGGAAGAAGTACACCACCAGAATAACGAGGATAATGGCGATAATCAAGGTTTCCACCACCTCGTGGATAGAGGCGAAGAGGAAGTTGTTGGAGCTATGCATCTCCACAAATTCGCAGCCCTTTGGCAGAGCCTTCGACATCTCTTCCAGCTTGGCGGAGATGTTCTCGTTTACCTCCGTAGCATTGGCACCTGCCACCTGGAAGGTCATGAAGGTTACGCCTGGCTTCTTGTCTACCTCGCCGTGGTAACTGTAGGAGAGTCGGCCGAGTTCTACCTCAGCCACGTCTTTCAGCCTGAGCACGGTACCGTCGTCATTGCTTCGGATGGCCATGTTCTTGAACTCCTCCACGCTCTTCAGACGACCGTGATACTTCAGAGTGTATTGGTATGTGTTGGGCGAAGCCTCGCCGAGGGCACCCGTAGGAGCCTCGATGTTCTGCTCGCCGAGCACCTGGGTTACGTCGGAGGGCTGCAAGTGGTATTGTGCCATGAGGTCGGGCTTGAGCCAGATACGCATACTGTAGGTATCGCCCAATTCGAGCACCTCGCCCACACCGTTGATACGCTTCAGTTCAGGCACTACATTGATGTCGAGGTAGTTGGCGAGGAAGGTCTCGTCATACTTTCCGTCGTTGCTCACGAGGGCGCCGATCTGGAGGAAGCTGTTCTGTTGCTTCTGCGTGGTGACACCGATTTTGGTTACCTCAGAAGGCAGCAGTCCTTGTGCCTTCGACACACGGTTCTGCACGTTCACCGTGGCCATATCAGGGTCGGTACCCTGCTTGAAGTAGACATTGATTTGCGCCGAACCCGAGTTGGTGGCGGTAGAGGTGATGTAGAGCATGTTCTCCACACCGTTGATGCTCTCCTCCAATGGCATGATGACAGATTTCATCACGGCATCGGCATCGGCACCGGTATAGGTGGCCTCCACTCGCACGGTAGGAGGCGCAATGTCGGGGTATTGTTCTACAGGCAGGTTGAACAGCGAGATCAAGCCCACCATCACAATCAGCACAGCGACGCATATAGCCATCACTGGGCGTTTGATAAATATATTGCCTTTCATTTTTTTCTTTACTTAACCGTTTCTCCTTCCTTCACCATTCCGGCACCCTCGCTCACGATTACATCGCCAGGCTTCAAGCCTTCGGTCACGATGAAGTATCTGCCGTCATCGATGTTTTCCACCTGGATAAGCTGTGATACGGCCTTACCGCCCTGCACCTTGTATACGATGCGCTTGTCCTGCTGCTGTACGGTGGCCGACTGGGGGATGACGATACAGTTCTTCCTTGTGCTAGGGATGATGACGTTGCCGGAGCCGCCACTGTTGAGCAAGCGGTCTGGGTTAGGGAACTCGGCACGCAGGGTAACGGCACCCGTCTCGGTGTCGATGACACCACTGATGCTCTCTACCTTGCCGCGATGGTCGTACATAGATTGGTCGCCGAGCTGCAGGCTCACCTCTGGCATGTTCTTGATGGCTGCATCCTTAGAGCCGTATTGGCGAACAAAGCTGAGGAGCTGCTTCTCGGTCATGGAGAAATAAACGTACATCTGGGAATTGTCTGAAACGGTAGTGAGAGGCTTTGGCATCGATGCGCTTACCAGCGTTCCCACACGGTAAGGCAATACGCCCACCACGCCGTTAGACGGGCTTCTTACCTCGGTATAAGAGAGATTGTTGCGGGCATCGGTAACTTGCGCCTTAGCCTGCGCCAACTGGGCCTTTGCCGTGAGATAGGCATTCTCGGATGTCTGCAGGGTATAAGCCGAAACTACCTTTTGGGCGAAAAGCTCCTTGTTGCTATTATAGGTCAACTGGGCAGATGAGAGCTGAGCCTCTGCCGACTTCTCGGCGGCAAGCGCAGTGGCTAGGGCAGCCCGGTAAGGCACCTGGTCGATGACGAAGAGCAGCTGTCCGCGACTCACCTTGTCACCCTCACGTACACAGAGACGCTGGATTTTGCCAGCCACCTGTGGATAAATGTCAATATCCTGCTTACCCTTGATGGAAGCGGAATAGCTAGTGGATAGTTCCTTGTCTGAGCGACTTACCGTCAGCGTCTTGTAACTAGCCTTACTCATTGTTGTCTCTTGCTTCTTTTGTTGGCAAGAAGTGGTGGCGAGTCCCAGACAAAGAGCCAGGCTCACGCACGGAATCATTCTTTTCATTGTCATCATTTTCTTCTTTTTTCTCTTTTTTATCTTGTTATCGAACTATTTCTCAAGTTCTTTTTTTTTAGCTTTCGAAGTAGGGGAAAGTTGTAGAAACCACGTTTTCTCAAAACCCTTTTACCTTTAAAATTTGGTGCAAAATTACCCCGAAAATGCGAAAATGACAGCAAAAAATATAGAAGAGAATTGTTCAAAACGGGAATATCTATACATTTTGACAACAAATATTCTGATTTTGAAAAACAATTGGCGGGGAAAAGCGGAGATATTTCCGGAATAATGCTTAACTTTGCACCGATTTTAAGAATGCACAAAAGAGATTTTAAGAATGCACAAATAGGTAATAATAAGAAAAATGAACAACATGAACGACATGAATATTTTGGAAAGTAACGAGATGATGGTAAATGGCATAGCCGCCCGGCAAGACGTGAAGCTACGCTTCCCTGTAGGTAGGTATCTGCGCACGGGAGATATTTTTATCATCTTTGTAAGCCAGGGAGTTATGCAGATAGAGATAGATTTTAATACCTACGAGCTGAAGGAACGCTCCGTCCTTTCTATCGTACCGAAATCCACTATCCGTTGCATCGCCCAGAGCGACGACTTCCGGTGCTCTTTCTTCTCCTTCGACCGGGAGTTTGCCATCGATGCCATCCCGCGCCCCGAACCTGCCTATATGGACTTTATTCGAAGATACCCTCTGGGTGTCTTGCCCGAAGAGCGAGCCAAGATTATCCATGCGGGTATCGGCAACGTGGCTTATTTTCTATATGAGAACGAGGGCAAGCATCGCTCTCTGATAGCCCGCAATATCATCCAGGGCATCCTGCTGGAGATATACGACGTGGTGAAGGCAAAGTTCTTGGAGAACAAAAAGAAGGTGATAGACCGGCAGAACGAGCTCTTTATGCGCTTTATCCATCTCGTGTATGAGTTTGGCGATAAGGAGCGTGAGGTGGCTTTCTATGCCGACAAACTCTGCATCACCACCCGTTATCTGGCCAGCATCTTGCGCAATATCGCCCACGAGACGCCCAAGGAGGTGATAGACCGCCATTGTGTACAGGAGATTAAGACTCGCCTGCGTACCACTAATGACAGCCTCCAGTCGATAGCCCTCCAGCTCAACTTCCCCGACCAGTCGTTCTTTACGAGGTACTTCAAAAAGTATACGGGATTGACTCCCAAAGAGTTTCGGGCGAAAGAGGACTGAAGCCAGGAATGATTTTTTTTTTGATAGAAAGAGCCAAACTCATAGTTTTGTGAGGGAAAAAACTATGAGTTTGGGCTCATGAATCTGTGTCTGATGCTGACAGTATGCCAGTAAAACTGTTTTTTGCAGAAGAGGAAAATACGGTAAATCACACTTAAATGCATGATGAAGAGGTGTTTGCGCACCTCAGAAAGTTGAGTAAAAATGGACTACTTGGTGACAGGTGACAGTGACAGTCCAAAATTCCGCTCTTCCCCCTCTGAGGGAAAAAGGGTGAAAGAGAAAGTTTATATTTATATATATATATAAATATAAAAATATATAATTAATAATTCTTTACTTTCTTTCCTCGCCCTCCAAGGCGAAGGGGTGAACGACGAGAGGAGCGGAAAATCGGACTGTCACTGTCACCGTCACCAAGTTTTAAGTTTTAAAATGTAAAAAGTAAGGGGTAAATGGATTCCAAAAACTCGTCTCTCGCAGACAGCTCAATGGTCGTAGAAAGAGCACTTAGCTATCGCTTCTCTTGACCTATCGCAAATAACCTTTAAAAATGAGCATTATCGCCCGTCAAAATTTGGCGGTTTCAAATATTCTTTGTAATTTTGCCGCATAATTTTAAAAAAGATAATTGGCAATGGCTGAAACAAGAAAAATCAAGACAGCTTTGGTGTCTGTCTTTCACAAGGATGGCTTGGACGAGTTGCTCGCCAAGTTGAATGAAGAGGGTGTTAAATTCTTGAGCACAGGTGGCACTCAGAAGTTTATCGAGTCCCTCGGTTATGAATGTCAGAAAGTGGAGGATGTTACCACATATCCGTCTATCCTCGGTGGGCGTGTGAAGACCCTTCACCCCAAAATATTCGGCGGCATCTTGGCACGCCGTGACCATGAGGGCGACCAGGAGCAGATGCAGGAGTACGAGATACCTGGCATCGACCTCGTTATCGTAGACCTCTATCCATTCGAGCAGACAGTGGCAAGCGGAGCCAGCGACGCCGATATTATCGAGAAGATAGACATAGGCGGCATCTCCCTGATTCGCGCCGGTGCCAAGAACTTTAAGGACGTGGTTATCGTGCCTAGCAAGGCAGAGTACAGCGTGCTCCTCGATATCCTCAAGGAGAAGGGCGCAGAGACCGATATCGAAGATCGTAAGATGTTTGCCGAGCGTGCCTTCGGCGTAAGCTCTCACTACGATACCGCCATCCACGCTTGGTTTGCCAAGTAGAGTGGGGATGGAGACAGAGCTTGATTCCCTCAATGCTCCTCCGGCTCCTCGATACTCAACAGAAAATTTTAAGCTTAAAATATTTAGTATTTACATTTCAGTAAAATGGGATTTTTTTCATTTATTCAAGAAATCGCAATGGACTTGGGTACCGCCAATACCATCATTATCAGTGATGATAAGATTGTGGTAGACGAACCCTCTGTCGTAGCCCTCGACCGCCGCACCGACAAGATGCTGGCCGTGGGCGAGAAGGCAAAGATGATGTACGAGAAGACACACGACAATATCCGTACCATCCGCCCGTTGCGTGACGGCGTCATCGCAGACTTCACCGCCTGCGAGCAGATGATGCGAGGCCTCATCAAGATGGTGCACACGGGAAGCCGACTCTTCTCTCCATCCCTCCGCATGGTAATCGGCGTGCCGTCAGGCTCTACCGAGGTGGAGCTGCGTGCCGTGCGCGACTCAGCCGAGCATGCCGACGGACGTGATGTCTATTTGATATTTGAGCCTATGGCCGCTGCTATCGGTATCGGTATCGACGTGGAGGCACCAGAGGGCAACATGATAGTAGATATAGGTGGTGGCTCTACCGAGATTGCTGTTATCTCGCTCGGTGGCATCGTGTCTAACAACTCCATCCGTACGGCTGGCGACGACCTTACCGCCGACATACAGGAGTACATGAGCCGACAGCACAACGTGAAGGTGAGCGAGCGTATGGCCGAGCGTATCAAGATACACGTAGGCTCTGCACTGACCGACCTCGGCGACCAGGCTCCAGAAGACTTCATCGTGCATGGCCCTAACCGTATCACAGCCCTCCCGATGGAGGTGCCAGTATGCTATCAGGAAATAGCCCATTGCCTCGACAAGACTGTGGCCAAGATAGAGAACGCCGTGCTCTCGGCACTGGAGAATACCCCTCCTGAGCTTTATGCCGACATCGTGAAGAACGGTATCTGGCTCTCTGGCGGCGGTGCCTTGCTCCGAGGCCTAGACAAGCGTCTCCAGGACAAGATCAATATCCCATTCCATATAGCTGAAGATCCATTGCACAGTGTGGCAAAGGGAGCGGGCATCGCATTGAAGAATGTAGACCGTTTCTCTTTCCTCATGAGATAATATAGGTATTCGATAAGTTTCGTGACTTCGGGTAGGAAACTAAGGAATGTTAAGGGGAGTTATATAGGCCGTAGGGAATGATAACTCCCCTTAATTCCCCCCTTAAGGTTCCCGGAAACCGAAGTCTCGAAACTTTAATTGTTTAAGATAAGTATGCACAACCTTTTAGAGTTTTTGCAGAAATACAACCATTGGTTTGTCTTCGTGATACTCGAAGTGGTGAGCATGGTCTTGCTGTTCCAGTACAACAGTTTTCAGGGCAGCGCATGGTTCTCCACGGCAAATGCCGTGACGGGCAAGCTCTATGAGTGGAATGCCACGGTAGAGACCTTCTTCTCTCTTACCAAGGTAAACCAGGAACTTACCCAGCGCAATGTCTATCTGGAGCACCAGGTACAGCAGCTCTCCGATAGCCTCGTCGGCGTAACGAAAGACAGTACCGTGCTGCGCCGTGACCAGATGGCGATGCTGCAAAGCTACAAGTTGATACCCGCCAAGGTGGTAGACAATAGCATCGACCGCCCAGACAACCTCATCACCATCGACAAGGGTGCCGCCGACGGCATCCGCAAAGACATGGGCGTGGTGAGCGGCACAGGCGTGGTGGGCATCGTATATCTCGTGGCAGAGCATTACTCCATCGTGATACCTGTGCTCAATACCAAGTCGAACATCAGTTGTACCATCCAAGGGAGGGGATATTTCGGCTACCTGCGGTGGAAGGGCGGCTCTAGCGACCTAGCCTACGTGGAGGAAGTGCCACGGCACGCCCACTTCAAGCTGGGCGACTACATGGTGACGAGTGGTTACAGCGCCGTCTTCCCGCCAGGAGTGAAGGTGGGCAAGATATTGCATGTGTTCAACTCTAGCGACGGACTATCCTATCGCGTGCAGGTGCGCCTGAGTACCGACTTCGCCCGTCTTCGCGACGTGTGCGTCATCGACGATACCTCGATGAAAGAGAGGGTAGACCTGATGCGTGCAGCCCGCGACAGCATCAAGCCATAAAACGAAACAACAAGAATGATGAGGGATTCTTCTGGTAAGGGAATCCCTCCAAAAACGCAGACAATGAGTATAGATTTGATGAAACGATTTGCCACCTTCGTGGTGCTCGTGCTGGTGCAGGGACTGGTGTTCAACCATATCCACCTCTTCCATTGCGCCACCCCCTTGCTCTATATCATCATGGTGCTCCATTTCCGCCGCAACCATCCCCGTTGGGCGGTGCTCCTGTGGAGTTTCATGCTCGGGCTTTGCATCGACGTCTTCGCCAATACGCCAGGCATAGCGGCGGCATCCATGACGCTCGTGGGGCTTATTCAGCCATATCTCTTCGAGCTGTTCGTGCCTCGTGACAGCGCCGACGACCTGGAGCCTTCGATGCAGACCATCGGCGTGGGCTCATACGTGCTCTATACGCTGGTCATCGTGCTCATCTACAGCCTAGTATTCTTCACGCTGGAAACCTTCAATTTCTTCAATTGGATGCAGTGGCTGCTTTGTATCGGAGGCAGTACGGCCATCACCTTTGTGCTCGTCATGGCACTGGAGTGTGTGCGGAGGAAGTAAGAGACAGGAATGGGATATATATGTAATAAGGTATAAGAGATATTTTATATGGTGGATTACAATCTCGAAAGGCGTAGGTACGTGATAGGTGGAGTGGCGATAGCAATAGTCGTCATCTACATGATTCGCCTCTTCACGCTTCAGATTATGAGCGACGACTATAAGAAGAATGCCGATTCCAATGCCTTTCTCAAGCAGGTGGAGTACCCATCCCGTGGCGCCATCTACGACCGCAACGGCAAGCTGATGGTCTACAACCAGCCCTCCTACGACCTCATGGTGGTGATGAACGAGGAGAGCGGACACCTCGACACGATGGAGTTTTGCAATACCTTGGGCATTACCAAGGAATACTTCATCCAGCGCATGGACGACATCAAGGACCGCTCCAAGAACCCCGGCTATTCCCGATACACCCAGCAGCTCTTCATGAGCCAGCTATCCGATAGAGACTTCAGCGTGTTCCAGGAAAAGATGTTCCGCTTCCCGGGCTTCTACGTACAGAAGCGCAGCATCCGGGAATACACCTATCCGTATGCAGCCCACGTGCTGGGCGATGTGGGAGAGGTGTCGGAGAGCGACATCGAAAACGATGACTATTATCAGCCAGGCGACTACATCGGCAAGCTGGGACTGGAGAAGGCCTATGAGAAGCAGCTACGAGGCCAGAAGGGCATCAAGATTATGCTGCGCGATGCCCATGGCAGGATACAGGGCAGTTACCAGGACGGCAGACTAGACCAGCGCCCCGTGGCGGGCAAGAACCTTACGCTGGGCATCGACGTAAACCTCCAGGCTCTCGGCGAGCGACTCCTGCAGGGCAAGATAGGCAGCATCGTGGCCCTCGACCCCCGTACGGGCGAAGTGCTGGCGATGGTTTCTTCGCCCACCTACGATCCCAGAAGGCTCGTGGGCAAGATGAGAGGCAAGATGCACCGGTATCTTGCGCAAAACCCTTGGAAACCCCTCCTCAACCGAAGTATCATGGGGCAATATCCCCCTGGCTCTACATTCAAGACCACGCAGGCTCTTACCTATCTCAGCGAGGGCATTATCACCCCAGGCACCGCCTTCCCCTGCCACCATGGCTTCAGTTATAGGGGGCTGCATGTGGGGTGCCACGGGCATCCTTCGCCCATCGCCCTCGTGGATGCCATCAGCACTTCGTGCAATGGGTACTTCTGTTGGGGGCTCTATTATATGCTGGGCAACAAGCATAAGTATGGGTCGGTACAGAACGCTATGACCACCTGGAAAGACTACATGGTAAGCATGGGCTTCGGCTATAAGCTGGGTATCGACCTGCCCGGCGAGAAGCGCGGGCTAATACCCAATGCCCAGTTCTACGACAAGGCCTATAAGGGGTCGTGGAACGGACTTACCGTGATCAGTATCTCCATCGGTCAGGGCGAGGTAAACCTTACGCCTCTCCAGATAGCCAACTTGGGAGCTACCATCGCCAACAGGGGCTATTACTATGTGCCCCACGTGGTGCGCAAGGTGCAGGGCGAACCGCTCGACACGCTCTATACCCGCAAGCATGTTACCAAGGCCTCCAGACGTGCCTACGACTATGTGGTAGCAGGTATGCGAAGTTCGGCGCTGAAGGGTACCTGCAAGATGCTGGCCAAGTATGATTTTGAGGCGTGCGGCAAGACGGGTACTGCCCAAAACCGCGGTCACGACCACTCCGTATTCATGGGCTTTGCGCCGATGAACAACCCTAAGATCGCCATCGCCGTATACGTGGAGAATGGTGGATGGGGTGCCGACTATGGTGTGCCTATCGGAGGGCTCATGATGGAGCAATACCTGCATGGCAAGCTATCACCTGCTTCCGAGAGCCAGGCTGCTCAGATGCAGGCTAGAAGAATCGCTTACGGAGCAACGGACAGATAAAAATATTGAAATATGGAAATATTGACATATGGAAATATGGAAGGATAGAAAGACTGAAAGATAGAAAATGGTTCAAAGTTCTGATAAAAAACAACCGGGTGTACTTCGTTCGCTCGACTGGTGGACGATAGGCATTTATCTGGCACTCCTCGCCTTCGGATGGGTGAGTGTCTGCGGGGCCTCATACACTTATGGCGACAATGAGATATTCAGCCTGAGTGCCCGCTCGGGTATGCAGATTATCTGGATAGGCACGTCGATCGTGTTGGGCTTCGTCATATTGATGCTCGACGACAGGTTTTACGATACCTTCTCGTATGTCATCTATGGCATACTCATACTCCTGCTATTCGCCACGATATTCAATCCGCATAGCATCAAGGGCTCGCACTCGTGGCTCGTATTGGGACCTCTCAGACTGCAACCGGCCGAGTTTGGCAAGTTTGCCACGGCACTCGCCGTGGCAAAGTTTATGTCTAGCTATGGCTTCAATATGCAAAACATGAAGCATTTCATGGCGGCTGTGGGCATCATCCTCCTCCCGATGGTCTGCATCGTGGGGCAGAGGGAGACGGGCTCTGCACTCGTCTATTCAGCCTTCTTCCTCATGCTTTATCGTGAGGGTATGCCTGGGGCCATCCTTTTTACCGGGGTCTCGATGGTGGCCTACTTCGTGGTGGGCGTGAAGTACGAGAACGTGATGATGTGGGATACTTACACCTCGGTGGGCAAGTTTGTGGTCTTGCTCTTGGTGCAGCTCTTTACGGCTGGCATGGTGTGGTCGTATACCGGCAATAGGAAACATGCGCTCATCATCGGGGGCTATGCAGTGGGCATCACGCTCCTCTTCGCCCTCTTCTCCACGTATGTCATTCCTTTCGACATCGTGTGGATACAGCTCTTGCTCTGTGCACTGATGATAGGCTTCCTTGTCTATCACGGGCTCAGGACGAGATACAGAAACTATTTCCTCATCTCGCTCTTTTCCATCGGAAGCCTCGTCTTCTTCTATAGTGCCGACTACGTGCTCAATCATGTGATGGAGCCTCACCAGCGGGTGCGTATCAACGTCTTGCTGGGCTTGGACGAAGACTTGGCCGGCGCAGGATATAATGTGCATCAGAGCGAAATAGCCATCGGCTCGGGTGGCTTGCAGGGCAAGGGATTCCTCAACGGCACGCAGACCAAACTCAAGTTTGTGCCCGAGCAGGATACCGACTTCATCTTCTGTACGGTAGGAGAGGAGGAGGGCTTCCTCGGCTCGGCAGGCGTCTTGCTGCTCTTCCTGATGCTGATATTGAGGCTCATACACTTGGCAGAGCGGCAGCCCTACAAGTTCGGGCGGATATACGGCTATTGCGTCCTGTCGGTGTTCCTCTTCCATCTCTTCATCAATGTGGGCATGGTACTGGGATTGACGCCTGTCATCGGTATCCCGCTGCCCTTCTTCAGTTATGGTGGCAGTTCGCTTTGGGGCTTCACCATTCTGCTCTTCATCTTCCTCAGGATAGATGCCGGCAGAAACCTGGTGAGGAGCTAAACTTGATGACAGTTGAAAAAACAAACCATACATATACAATGAGCAACGGATTATTACTATGGGTAGACGATGAGATAGAGCTGCTGAAGGCTCACATCATCTTCCTCGAAAAGAAAGGCTATGAAGTAATTACGGTAAGCAATGGTACTGATGCCATCGACCAATGCCGACAGCAGACCTTCGACCTCATCCTCCTCGACGAGATGATGCCCGGACTCAGTGGACTGGAAACCTTGCAGCAGATTAAGGACATCCAGCCTGCCACACCCGTTGTGATGTGCACTAAGAGCGAGGAGGAAAACATTATGGACCAGGCCATCGGGTCTAAGATAGCCGACTATCTCATCAAGCCCGTAAACCCTAGCCAGATACTCTTGTCGCTCAAGAAGAACATACACCGGCGCGACATCCTAACCGAGGTGACGCAGAGCGGATACCAGCAAGACTATCAGCAGATAGCCATGCAGATGATGGACTGCCGAAGCGTGGACGACTGGATGGAAATATACAGGCGTCTGGTGAAATGGGAATTGAAACTGAGCGATACCGACAGTTCGATGACCGAGATGCTCACCATGCAGAAGGAGGAGGCCAACAATGGCTTTGCCAAGTACATCGCCAAGAACTACCTGGACTGGGTAGACCCCAAGAACCAGGGCAAGCCTACTGAAGGCAAACCTCTGATGAGCCCCGACATCTTCAAGATGAAGCTCTTCCCTATGCTCGACCAGGGCGAAAAAGTATTCCTCATCGTCATCGACAACTTCCGCTATGACCAGTGGAAGATGCTGGCCGAGGATGTAGGCGACCTCTTCGACATCGATGAAGGCATGTATATGAGCATCCTGCCCACCGCTACCCAATATGCACGCAATGCTATCTTCAGCGGACTGATGCCCAACAAGATAGCAGAGATATTTCCGGAACTGTGGGTAGACGAGGACGAGGAGGAGGGCAAAAACCTCAACGAGGAACCGCTCATACAGACCTTGCTCGACCGTTACCGCAAGCACTATAGCTTCAGTTATTACAAGGTGAACGACTCCGTAGGTGCCGACAGATTCCTGGAGCACTACAATGAGTGCAAGAACTATGATCTCAACGTGCTGGTGGTCAATTTCATCGACATGCTCTCCCACGCCCGTACCGAATCGAAGATGGTACGCGAGCTGGCCAACAATGAGAGTGCCTACCGCAGCATCACGCAGAGCTGGTTACGCCACTCCGTGCTCTCCGAACTGTTCAGACGATTGGCACAGAGCGACTTCAAGATAGTAATCACTACCGATCACGGCAGCATACGTGCCTTGAAGCCCATCAAGATTATCGGAGACCGCAATACCAACACCAATCTGCGCTATAAGTTGGGCAAAAATCTCTCCTACAACTCCAAGGAGGTGTTTGCCGTCAAGGAACCTCATAAGGCTCAACTGCCCGCACCCAACCTGAGCACCTCGTACGTGTTTGCCTTCGGCGACAGTTTTTTCGCTTATCCGAACAATTACAATTACTACGTGTCTTACTACAAGGACACCTTCCAGCACGGCGGAATCTCGATGGAGGAAATGCTTATCCCGCTTGTCACGTTGACACCCAGGAAGAGAGGATAGGGGAGAGTGAAAAATTAAAAGGAAACAAAATAAAAATATAAGTTACTATGAAGATAAAGATAGACTCATTAGACAATATCCATGCATCGGCCAAGGAATTCTTGGCCCACATGGGAAATGGTAAGGTGTTTGCCTTCTACGGCAAGATGGGTACAGGCAAGACCACATTCATCAAGGCTATCTGCGAGGAAATGGGCGTGGAGGACGTCATCACATCCCCCACCTTTGCCATCGTAAATGAATATACTTCGGGCGAAGGAGACCCTATCTATCACTTCGACTTCTATCGCATCAAGAAGATAGACGAGGTGTACGATATGGGCTACGAGGACTACTTCTACGGCGGAAGCCTCTGCTTCCTGGAATGGCCGGAACTGATAGAAGACCTCTTGCCGGAAGACTGCACTAAGGTGCAGATCACCACGGAAGAAGACGGAACAAGAACTGTAGAATTCTAAACGATAAGTCCCGATGTAGCTAAAATACTACATCGGGACGTTGGGTTTTTATCCCCGTCAGGCTTTATCCCCCGTAGGGGATTTGAATGCTTATACCTTTCGAGAGTTTTCTTTTTTTTTACAAGAGAGCGTTGAACTTCTCCTGAAGGGTAGACTTGTTGGCCGCGCCTACAAACTTGTCTACCAGCTGGCCACCCTTGAAGAAGAGGATGGTAGGGATGTTGCGCACGCCAAACTCCATGGCGATGTCGTCGTTCTCCTCTACATCACACTTGCCAACCACCAACTTGCCGTCAAACTCCTCTGCCAACTCTGACACGATAGGAGCAATCTGGCGACAAGGACCACACCAAGTAGCCCACAAATCCACTACCAATGGGAGCTCACCATTCTTGTAGCTCTCAAAATTCTCTGTTGTAATTGTTACTTCCATTTTTCTTATACCTTAAAATTATATGAATATTATTTTTTATCTGCTGTTATGGGCACACCTCTGCTGTTATGGGCATATATTCCTGTTATGAGCGCATGAAAAGCAAACATTGTGCCAAAATACTCCCTCCTTAGTTTATCATGTAGGTCATCTTAGGGTTGGCCTTGATAAACTGTAGCAACTCATTGCTCACTCCCACGGTCTTCTCCCTCGCCCTCATCATGATTTTCGTCTTGGAGTCGGTGTCATAAATCTGAAAGTAGAGTTTCGTATCGCCCGTGTCTTTTTCCACCATCGTCAAGAGGTCATTTACCAAGGTGTCGTCCACGGCACTGCTATCCATCACGATGGTAAAACGTTCTAGTCGCTTTTCCTTCACAGTCTGCAGGTACTCCACAGACGATACGTTGAATTCCAGATACTGGCTGTTGGCATAACGTGGTGCACACTTCGCCGTAACGAAGATGGTACTGCCCTCTACCATGATGCCACGCCACTTGCCCCAGTCTTCGCCAAACAACGCCAGCTCGCCAGAGCCTTCGAAGTCTTCGATGGTGACAAAGCCACAGGGCTTGCCAGTCTTGGTAAACTTAGACTTCACTGCTGTGATGATTCCACCAAACACGACGGTCTGCTTCTTGGCTAGTTCCGTCTTGTTGCCCAACTCCGAACAGTGGGTATTGCACATCGAGGTAAGTACCAGCTCGTAATCGTCTAGAGGATGTGCAGAGAGATAGATGCCCACCAGCTCGCGCTCTCGGTTCAGACGTTCGATGGTGCTCCATTCTTCCACCTGCGGAATAGGAGGGGTGGCTATCTCCACAGCCTCTTCGCCACCGAAGAGAGAAGTGGCGGCCTCCTGCTGTTCGCGCTGGTAGAGCTGACCATATTTCACCAAGGTGTCGAGGAAAATTTCACCCCTGTTGTTAGTTCCGAAGAAGCTCTCGCGCTTGATGCCAAAGCTGTCAAATCCACCACTCAACGCCAAGGTCTCAAAAGCCTTCTTGTTGACGTTAGAGAAGTCTACACGTTCGGCGAAGTCGAAGATGCTCTTGTAAGGTCCGTTCTTCTGACGCTCGGCCACAATGGCATCGGCGGCAGGTGCTCCCATACCCTTGATGGCAGAAAGTCCGAAGCGTATCTCGCCATGCTCGTTTACACCAAACTCACGGTAACTCTCGTTTACGTCAGGTCCCAGAGTCTTGATGCTCATCGACTGGCACTCCTCCATCAACTTGGTGATTTCTGTGATTTGGGCGAATCGGCGGGTCATCAGTGCTGCCATGTATTCGGCAGGGTAGTGGGCCTTGAGGTAAGCCGTCTGGTAAGCCACCCAAGAATAACAGGTGGCGTGCGACTTGTTGAAGGCATAGGAAGCAAACTTCTCCCAGTCGCCCCAAATCTTCTCCAGCACCTGAGGGTTGTGCCCATTCTCCTGTCCCTGCTTGATAAACTTAGGCTTCATCGCATCTACGATGGCCTTTTTCTTTTTACCCATCGCCTTACGAAGTGCATCACTCTCGCCTCGGGTAAAGCTGGCCAACTGTCGGGAGAGGAGCATCACTTGCTCCTGATAGACCGTAATGCCGTATGTATCCTTCAGATACTTCTCCATGCAGGGGATGTCGTACTTGATTTCCTCCTGGCCGTTCTTGCGGGCGATGAAGGAAGGTATGTAGTCCATTGGTCCTGGGCGATAGAGGGCATTCATGGCGATGAGGTCTTCAAACACGGTAGGCTTCAGCTCACGCAGATACTTCTGCATACCTGGCGACTCAAATTGGAATGTACCGATGGTGCGTCCCTCCTGATAGAGTTTGTAAGTCAGTTCGTCGTCGATAGGCAGGGTGTCGAGGTCGATGATGTCGCCAGTGGTCTGTTTGATTACCTTGCAGGCCTCTTTCATTTCCGATAGGGTCTTCAAGCCCAAGAAGTCCATCTTTATCAAACCTGTCGACTCGATGACGTGGCCGTCATACTGTGTAACGGCGGTCTTCAAGCCAGGGAAGTCGGGGTCATCTGCTGTGGATACCGGTACCCAATTACTGATAGGGTCGCGGCAGATGATGAAGCCACAGGCATGAATACCTGTTCCACGGATAGTACCCTCCAACATTTTGGCATACTTGATGGTATTGCTCTCACGAGGGTCTATAGAATATTCTGCCTCCTTCAGTTCGGGCGTATATTTGATGGCATTGGTCAGGTTCATCTTGGCACCGTCGGGCAATCTGTCGGGGATTGCCTTGCAGAGAGCGTTCGCCTTGTCGAGTGGCAACTTTTCCACACGGGCTACGTCCTTGATAGAGTTTTTGGTAGCCATGGAACCGTAGGTGATGATGTGGGCACAGTTCTCGTGTCCATATTTGTCCATCACCCAACGGAGCACCTTGCCTCGGCCGTCATCATCGAAGTCGGTATCAATATCAGGGAGATTCACGCGGTCCGGATTCAAGAAACGCTCAAACAGAAGGTCATATTTTAGAGGGTCTATCTTGGTGATTCCCAAGCAATAAGCTACCACAGAACCTGCTGCAGAACCACGCCCGGGGCCTACCATTACGCCCAGTTCCTCACGGGCGGCACGGATAAAGTCGGACACAATCAAGAAGTATCCGGGGAAACCCATGGTCTTCATTACATGCAGCTCGAAGTTGACGTGCTCGTCTACATTCTCTGGCAATGGGTCGCCGTAGAGTTTCTTGGCACCTTCATAGGCGAGGTGGCGCAAATACTCTGCCTCAAACTTGATACGATAAATCTTTTCATAGCCACCCAGACGGTCAATCACCTTCTGACCTTCCTCCGGGGGCAATGGGTTTTGTCCATTCTCGTCTGTGGTAAATTCCTTGTAGAGGTCTTCTTCCGACACTCGCTCACGCAATTGCTCCTCCGTGCCGAAACTCTCCGGTATGGGGAAGAAAGGCATGATAGGGCCATGGTCGATGTCATAAATCTCTACCTTGTCCAATATCTCAAGCGTGTTGCAGAGAGCCTCTGGCACGTCAGCGAACACCGCATTCATCTCCTGCCGAGTCTTAAACCACTCTTGCTTCGTATAGCGCATACGGTTAGGGTCATCGAGGTCCTTGCCTGTGGCGATACAGAGCAGGTGGTCGTGCGCCTCGGCCGTCTCCTTGTCCTCGAAGTGGCAGTCGTTGGTACAAATCAGCTTGATGCCGTACTCCTTGGAAAACTCGATGAGCTGTTTGTTCACCTTCTGTTGCAGCGGGAACGCCTCACGGTTGGCTAGAAATGGAAGAGGTTCTTTTACCTCATGGCGCTGAAGCTCCAGATAATAGTCTTCACCGAAGAGGTTGTGGTACCATTCTATCGTCTCGCGGGCGGCATCGAGGTTGCCCGCAAGAATCTTCTTGGGAAGTTCGCCACCGATACACGCCGAGCAGACAATCAGGTCTTCATGATACTTTTCCAGGTCGGCACGGTCGGTGCGGGGGCGCATGTAGTAGCCGTCCACCCACGAATTACTCACCAGCTGGATAAGATTCTTGTATCCGTTATAGTTCTTGGCGAGCACGATGAGGTGCCATCCGCTCATATCTCCTTTGTCCTTCTCACGGTCTTCTTTGCGGCGATGGGCCACGTACATTTCGCACCCGATAATGGGCTTGAAAGGTTCCAGTCCCTCCTTCTTGCGGTCCTTGTTGATTTTGGCGCAGTAGTCGGTGAGTTCCTTGATGCCAAACATCACACCGTGGTCGGTTACAGCCATGCCCTTCATGCCGTCCTTGACGGCCTTGTCCACTATCTTGGGAATTTTGGACTGGCCATCAAGGATAGAGTACTGAGTATGTACATGTAAATGAACAAAATCTTCCATTTTTATCTCCAAATACGATTTTTGACCCCAAAGTTACTGCTATTTCTTGATATTGCCAAAAGAAAAGGAGGAAAAATTTGCAAAAACCACAAAAATGCACTACCTTTGCACCATTAAAAACTTAATCCTTCCTTATGGGACAAAAAATAAAGAAACTAAAAAAGATAAGATTGCATCGCGAGGGCACTGGTCAATTGGTGTACGGAGCCATCGCTTTAGTAGCTATAGCAGCGATATTATGGACAGCCTTTGACAACAAGATTCCTTTCTGGATTTTTCTCGTTGTTTTTGGCGTGGTATACTGTATTGTCCTCAATTTCTATCGTTGCCCTATCCGATACCTCAACGAAGAGGACACCACAAAACTCGTTGTGGCTCCAGCAGATGGTAAAATCGTTGTCATCGAGGAGGTGGAAAAGGCTCCTTACTTTAATGATCGGAGATTGATGATTTCTATCTTCATGAGCCTTTGGAACGTGCATGCTAACTGGTTTCCGGTAGACGGAAAGGTAAAGTTCGTGAAACATGAGAACGGCAAGTATATGAAGGCTTGGTTACCAAAGGCCAGCGAGGAGAACGAACATGCTGATACAATGATTACCACTCCAGAGGGCGTAGACGTATTGTGCCGCCAGATAGCTGGAGCCGTGGCGCGCCGCATCGTGACCTATGCTAAGGAGGGCGAAGAGTGCTACATCGACGAGCATCTGGGCTTCATCAAGTTGGGGTCACGTGTGGATGTCTACTTGCCTATAGGCACAGAGGTATGCGTGAAGATGGGGCAGTCTACCACGGGCGATCAGACCATTATCGCAAAACTGAAATAAGAAGAAAAAATGAGTATCAAGAAGCATATTCCTAACACGATAACTTGCTGCAACTTGGTTTCGGGTTGCATCGCAACGTCGTATGCCTTCGGCGGTAATCCTAAGATGGCTTTGTTGTGGATAATCATCGGGGCTATGTTTGACTTTTTCGACGGCATGAGTGCCCGATTGCTGCATGTTTCCTCGCCCATCGGTAAGGAACTTGACTCGTTGGCTGATGACGTGACGTTTGGCGTGGCACCAGCCACCATCGTATTCTCACAACTCTTTGTGATGGAATACCCTGAGTTCTTAGAGCCATTGCGCCCATGGTTGCCTTACGTAGCCTTCATCATCGCAGCCTTCTCGGCATTGCGATTAGCCAAGTTTAATCTTGACGAGCGCCAGACCACCTCTTTTATAGGAGTACCTACCCCTGCCAATGCTTTGTTTTGGGGATCACTTATCGTATTCAAGCCATTCTGGCTGGAAGGTTACAGCTGGTCGGTATTTGTAGTATTAGCAATGATTCTCATCACTAGCTACCTGTTAATATGCGAGATGCCTCTGTTCGCCCTGAAGTTCAAGCAGTGGTCGTACAAGGGGAATGAGATTAAGTACTGGTTTGCTGGCATTACCATAGCCATTCTGGCCTTCTCTGTAATTACTGAGGGTGCCATCGGTTTCTTGCAAGGTTGGTGGTTAGTAATTTTGATATACGTTGTTATCTCTGCCATTCTGTACTTGAGAGCTAAGAAATAACGAGCATTTTTAGAAGCCAATGTTAATATAATACATTATTTTATATTAGAATTAGATCTTTACAAAGAGAAAGAAAGTTCTAATTAAACAATGAGAAAGTCCTAGTTCTTGCAATGTTGAGAACTAGGACTTTCTCTTTTGTCCAGGTTACACAAGATAATCTTTATCTTGTCACTGTGATGCTTTTGACTTCCACTTGCATGTCCTTGTCGCTTGCTCTATTCTTGGCAAGCCATTTTTGGAAACCAGCAAAACTAAGTTCTCTTGGCAAGCCATCCACGGCATTATCCAAAGCCTTGACAAATGAATGAGGTGAGAAGACCACATAGATATAATTTGTTTCTGAAGCCTTTTCACAAGTCATAGTATATTCATCCACCTCATTGGCAGTCGCCAATGGAGCGGCTTTCTTTTCTGAAAATAGGATATATTTCTCATTAGCAGCAACCGAGACGATTCCATCTTTAGAAGAGCGATAAGGCAACAAGCAATAAGCATTCTGTGAATCATCCACAAGATAAACAGCCAAGAACCCTTTCACGGGAGATTGAAAAGCCATGAATAAATCATCACCATTTCTAAATGCATCAGACTCAAACTTGTCTTCTAGTCCATTCTTCAAAACCTTAGCCACAAACCCAATCTTGCCCGAAATGATTTCACGTGCCTTTCCCCTAACGGTACATTTCACGACCAACATGCCTTGAGAGTAACTTATCTCATATTTTGGGGTGCCGATAGTCTCCAACCATTCTCCTTTCACATCACTATCACTCAGTGAAGTAAAGCCAGTATTCGTCTGCCCGTTTTGATTACTCATTACCGTGGCATTATGCTGGCTCACAACAGTACCGAATTCCTCTGCCAAAGCTTGGATTTGCGCCCTATTGAGTGCAGTCCGTTTCGCCTCTTCCAAAGATACGTTTTCGGGGGCATGATAAATGTATTCACCTGACACAGTTTTCACATGTTGGGCATAACACGAGGTTATGCCCAAGAATGTAAAAAGGAGAACATAAAAAAAATTAATCATTTGATATTATTGGTTATTTGGTGACAGGACGAATCAAACAACGAGTATTACGACGTTTTATGCTATAAAAGCCTTTTCCTACTCCTACATAAGACTGATTTATCGGTGAATAATAAGCCGAATAATGATCATCACTAGTTACTTTGTAACTATCCCCTGTCCAATAATAACCTTCCTTATTATAATTATAGACACCAGCTCCATAATTATGCTCTCCACCCATAGGAAGAATTATATAATTTCCATTAGGACCAATTGCCTTACCACAGTTTATACCATTTATCTCTATAAATTCCCATGTACATTTCGTTCGAAGTTCATATTCTTCTAAATGAGTTGGCAATCTCCATTCCTTACCCCATTGCACATGAGCAATATCATAATCCGTATTACATATAGACGTTGGAGGTACAGCAGATGGAAGAACATCCTCTAATTTATATATATCTTCTCCTGTTGGGTCAGCCCAATTGCAATAACTTCCACAAGCTTCAACCGAAATAGTTTCCTTATTAGGTTGACTCATATCTAAATTGTGCGTAGCCCATTTCGTACCAGAAGGTAGTCCTAAATCAACATATTCATGACCATCAACCTCTGATATCTCTGCGTTCTTTTTGCCAATAACAACATTATATGTATATTGCTGCCCCATTTGGAAATAAGTTGTTGGCAATTTGATTTCTTGTTCTATACCATCTAACTGAACTTTAACTGTAATTTCTTGTTGCTCAGTTGGCAAAACTAAAAAATCCACTGTTACCACATCAGAACTGTTATACAATTCATAATCTGTAGGTTGTACACTTATAGAGGTCGTCACATCCCCAATCCAACTAAGATAAGGACTTCCTCCCTCTACTTCCAACACCGCTTCGCCAATAACATTATTCAATGTTACCGATGGAATCTTATAAGCATTTGAATTATCCTCGGCTTTCTTTATATTTAAAGTAATACGACTCATCACATGAGTAAAGGCCAAGGAAGCTTTAGGGTAAAACTTATTTACCGTATTAGTATTGACTCCCACAAGGTAGTCTTCTTGCTTTTTAGTTGATAGTTCTATCTTATTAACTCTCAAATTAGCATAATTACCAGAAATGCCTCCATACAGAGCTACAACTTGCACATCACTACCGTCTTCAGGCAAATATATAGGATTATCATCTATCTGGCTAATACCATCTTTATAAAGTACTGTAGAACCATAATTAGCATTGTTCAAAGCCTCATATTTAGTTGCTTCATTCTTGCTATACACATATATATTATATGTACTATTATCAGGCAAGGTTGTACCGTCGACAACACCTCTAGATGCCACATCATTTTCCACACTCAATTGCAAAGGAACCTTGCTAAGTTTCAGAGAGGACATATTGCCAGCATCCTCACTGCTACACGAAACCAATGACAGCAACAAAGTTGCCGACATAGCCATGTTCTTCAATATATTCATCTTTTTCATAGAATATTTCTTTTAATCATAAATATTAATATCACCACCCTCATTTTTGTTCCATTCTTTCACTGAGACATCAGAGATGATCAAGCCTGATTGAGTATACACGATGTTATAGTCATAAGTATTACCACTCTTCCATTCATCAGTTTTCAACTCGAGAGGAACAGAATAGGTCGCACCATTAGCCAAATTAAGCTGAATCTGAACCGTACCAGAATTTTGAATATTTCCAGAATAGAAAGTAACATCCGCTTGCTTATATGTTTGATTATTCTTTATAAGTTCAAAGCCTGTTCCAAAATCTATATCCGTTAATTCTGACACTTTAGTTATCTTTCCCCATAGGCTATACCAAAATATTGTAGGGATTATCTTAGCGTTAGCATCTTGTTTAAGCATGATGCTATTAACAGCCAAATGTTCTTCGCTACAATCTTCAGACATAGAGAAATGAAAACGAACACGTGCCAAAGAATGACGCAAGTTAAGCGATATGCCATTCTTTTCAACAAGTCCGTCAACCCAACCTATCAAATAATCACCACCATTCTTATATTGATTCTTATAAGTGGACATCTTTAACCATCCCAACTCATCCTCATCCAGAAAATCATTATCATTATAAGGTGTATAAATAGCGCAAACCTTTATATCCTTTCCCATGAGTTCATCTGGTATTTTCCACTGACCGTTTTCATAAACGATCTTATAGGCATAATAGCTATGATTATTAGTGTCTATCGCTGAAATCCCCAAAGGAGACATGCTCTTATCAACTTCCTTTACTGTTCCATCCCAATCTGTATAAGTCAATTTTTCTATGCTTAAACCTGCACTTGTCGTAAAGTTCTTCACTTCACTACAAGCTTTTGCATATCCATCAGTACCTATCATTTTATAATAATAGGTGGTATTAGGCTTCAAGCCTTGAATGAATATTTGAGAATTCAAATAAGCATCATACACTAAAGAATCTCGAAAATTCTCATTAGAAGAAAGCAGGTAATAATACTTACAGTTTGGCGAGGAACTATAGGTATCACTATAATTTCTCAGATAAACGGTAGTAGAAGTCACAGCCTCGGCCTCACGCACATGTAGTTCCGGTGCTTGCGGAGTAGGAATATCAAGATTTTGACAGCTCTCTACTACAATACCTAGCAACAAAAGTAGTATAAAAAAAATATTATTTCTTTTCATGACAATCAACATTTAAAAAACATAACCGATACCAAAATTCCCCACAGGATAATGATTCACCATACGATTCAACATCGTGCCTTCAGCCTCATTATTATAGATGAAATTAGCACCCACATTCAATAAAACATGCTTTATTCGCAACTGCATGCCCAAATCCCAAGCTATTCCATCATAAGAATCCGCATCATGCCTGCATACACTACCATCGGGAGTTTTCCAAGCGACACGTCTCCAACCATAACCTATGCCTGTATAAAATTGCAAAGGACTAAACAAGTGTCGAATAACACCTACAGAAGCCAATGCATAGCCTTGCTTTACATCTCCTGTAAACCATCTATTCTGTTCTGTACTACCATCATTATCTGGCATTGAAGAATAAACACCTTTAGCATACCAGCCCCAATTTTTTACACGTCCAAACATAAAACCGAAACTTGGTTTTAATGCACCTGCAGGTAGATGATCTGTTTCAACAATCGCAACCTGTGGCGCAACAAACCACCTATACTTGTCTGGCTTTTGCTTCCACCAGCTTATACCTCCCATCTTAACGAGCATATCAGGCTTTGCTTTCTTATGGGCTGTCTGCATACCCATATAATACACGTTTACCTTCTTTACCTCTCCCTCTGTCTCCAAAGAGAACTGACCGTTCATATCTGTCGTGGTCTGCTCTGCTCCCTTGGCATTCTCGACCTTGGCACCAGAGATAGGATTCCCCTTGGTATCGACCACCCTACCCTTCAATACATTTTGGGCAGAAACAAGCTGAATACCTGCACAAA
>CAVDKC010000033.1:0-23912 GCA_963609615.1 Oribacterium sp. | reverse complement strand
GCAGCATTTGTGGAACGGTTAACTAAGAAATTCAAGATTTCACCAGTGTCTGCAAGTAACTTATATTGTTACATTTTTATACGCTTTTTTTTACCCGAGTTCGGGATAAGAATCTACATCCCCAACGTTAAGCATTTTTCCTCACTATGGCGCAGTATTGCCCCTTCGACAGCAAAATTTTGCCGTCGAAGGGGCAATACTGCGCCATCACAATGCAAAAAAACAGAGATAACATTTGGCTATTATAGCAAAAAGCCATACCTTTGTATCATCACAGCAACAATATAAAACAAAGTATCCATAAAACTTCAAAACTTATGAAGATAATCGTATCAGAAGAAATAAAATCCGTTTGCCCTTCTTTCGTAGGCGCATGCGTAGAAGCTCAAGTAAAAAACTCGTCCTACTGCCAGGCACTCTGGGATGAAATCAATGCGCTCGCCAAGAAGTACAAACAAACAGTCACCACCGAGTCGCTCAAAGAACTAAGCGGTATCGCTGCCACACGCAAGGTGTATCGGGCATGCGGAAAAGACCCGTCACGCTATCGCCCCGCATCAGAAGCACTTATCCGCCGCATGCTCCAGGGTAAAAATCTCTACCAGATAGATACACTCGTAGACCTAGTGAATCTGGCAAGCATCGCCTACGGCTATAGTATAGGAGGCTTTGATGCCGACAAGTTTGAAGGCGACACTCTGACTCTCGGTGTAGGAAAGGCAGGGGAACCATACGAAGGCATCGGAAGAGGCATGATCAATATCGAGGGGTTGCCAGTTTACCGAGATGAGAAAGGCGGCGTGGGAACTCCGACCAGTGACAACGAGCGAACCAAGATGACCACCTCCACCACCCATCTCGTAGTGCTCATCAATGGTTATGACGGCAATGAAGAGCAAGTCAGAGCCAACGCCGAATATATCCAAGAACTGCTCAGAAAATACTGCCATAGCAACGGCGGTAGCTATTTTATCTATCAATAAGTGGGGGAACAGGCGGTTTTGAGAATATTTAATCAAAAACATCAAAAAGGGGACTAGCCACCGCTAGTCCCCAAGACGAGAGAGATATAAGTGTTGACTGTGTCAACAACGAGGCAAATCACTTTGCCTTATATCTATAATTTATACATTTCTGACGATTATTTGGTATCCTCAGACCATCCCGTGTACTTGAAGCCCGTCACCTTGTAGTGGTAGCCAGGCTGGTCGGAACGGGAGTAAGTGAAGCTGATTTCATCGGTCACAGTACCCGAAGCAGTGGTGTAAGTATTGTGCCCGCACTTGCCGCTGACTGTCACCTTGTCGGTGGCAGTGGCAGAGTTGCCGATGAAATCGTCCACCCCTTCGCCACCGAAGGTATAAGTGCTCATATCGATGGACACCTTGGCATTGATGGCATAGGCCGCCTTGCTACTGTAGTTGCCCACGCGAATCCAGGCTTTGTCCTTGTCATAATCCGTGGTGTTGCTGAGAAAAGCATAGAGGATTCCCAGAGTAGAGCCCTTGCCATCGGTTTTAATGATAGTGTCCACCTGGGCAGGATTGGATGCCCAGAACTCCGCATCGGTCTTGCTGGCATCATATCCCCGATACACATTTACCTTATACTGTCCGCCAACAGGGGCGATGGGTGTGTATTCGATGTCAAAATCAGTGCCCTCCGAACATGCGGTGAATGCTGCCAGGAGAACAAAGCTCAAAAAATATAATATTTTCTTCATGACTTTTCGTTTTATCTGTTACTGTTAATTACTTCTCCCACCAAAGCTTCTTGGTCGAGGAGTTGCCGTTTTCTTCCACATACTTAGCTGCCGCAGAGTTGTAGAGAGTGGTGTTCGTAGGATAGAGCAGTCGCATCGGATACTCGCCAGCGTTGAGATTGCTGGCTCCCGGGTCTACCAGGCTTCCCAACACATAGCCGTCAGACAGTTCATGCGCTCCTGCCACATTCGACTTGCGCACGGTAATGTCTTTCTGAACCTCCGGGATTCCCAGTCGGTTGCGTGTCATCCAGCCGTCGTAGGCATTGGCACCGGCATAAGTGAGCCAATACTGCATGGCGATGCTGCGAATCATGTCGGAACGGTCGAATTTGTAGGCACCGTCCATCAAATCGGCAGAATATGCCTCCAAGCCAAAGCGCTCGAAGCCAGCTTCGCCACCCTGATAGTAATATACTTCGGCTTTGTCTGCATCGCCCAAGCGAGCGTATGCCTCGGCAATCATCAGCTTGCACTCAGCCTTGTTCATGAGATACACGGCATCGCTGTAAGCCTGCTTCATGCGGGAAGACTTGGTAATGGGGATACCGCCGTCCTGGGTTTCGTCCGTAGGAGGTTTGGTGCCGCAAGGCAATCCCTCATAGCACAAATCCATATTCTGGATGAGCTCAGCCTCGTCCGAGTAGCCGTAGACACTAGAAGAGTAAACCGTCTGATTATAGAGCTTGACGATACGTGGGTCCTTGTTTCTCAAGAGATACTCCGTGAAGGTATGGCAGGCACGGACGTTCTCCGTGGTGTTCAACTGGCGGATGTTGTACTCATAGAGGGGGTTGCCCTTGTTGGTGGCATCCTCCCAGCTAGTCCATGCGCAGTCCTCCTCGAGTAATCCGCCTGCAGCAAGCAAAGACTGGATAGCCGCCTTGTTGGTATCGAAATCCTTGAGATACATCTTGAGCTTCAAGCTCTTGGCGAATGCCGCCCACTTATCGATGCTTCCGCCCAGATAGCAATCCGTCACGCTGCCGATAGGGTCGGCCTTGTCTGCCGTCTTCGCATCATCGAGCTTGGCAAGAGCGGCGTCGAGCATCTCGAGGATGCCAGGGTAAACCACGCTCTTGCTGTCGTCAAAGGCTGCATGGGGATGGTTCTCGATGTCCAGAGCCTCGGTGAACGGAATGTCGCCGTACGAGTCGGTGAGCATGAGGAAGCTATAGGCCTGAAGAATTTTGACCACCATCCAGTAGTTCCAGGCCCCACTGGTCTCTGCCGAGGTGAGGGCGAGTTTCAGGTCTTCCAGCGTGTTGGCATAAGAGTTCTGCCAGAGCGAGGTAACCGGAGGCATGGAACTGCCCGTAGTGATGGCGTAGTTGGCCAGGGTGTTGTACTGGTTGGTACTGTTACCCTGTGTAACGTACTGGCACCAGAAGTCGCCGGTAATCTGCTGGTTGAGACCACTTACAGACACGATGGATGCCTCTGCGGAAGGAAGCAGCTGCTTATAGGAAGCCGTGCTGGGATAGTTGGGATTGTAGTTGATGTCCAAATAGTCCGAATTGCTACAAGATGTGACGGTGCCCACCGTCAATGCTGCTCCCAGCAATGCTGCGCTTAAAAATTTATATCTTTTCATACAAGAAATCTCCTTTAATTAAAATACAACTTTCAAGTTAATACCATAGTTGCGGGTTGACACAGTACCCGTGGTCTCACCAAACTCGGAACTGATGTCATTACCGAAGTTGGATGACTCTGGGTCGACGTAGTTCTGTCCCTTTGGAGTGATAAGGAACAAGTTGTGTCCCACGAGGCTCAAGGACAGCTTCTGCATCTTCAGCGGACGTGTCACGGTCTTCGGGAAGTCGTAGGTAATCGCCAACTCACGAAGTTTGAAGTAAGAGCGGTCTACCACAAACTCACGACGCACCTCGGGATTGTAGCTGTAGTTACCCTGGGCATAGCACATATAAGTGGTCATCACAGGGATGTTATTCTCCACATACTGGCCGTTCACAGACTTCACAGAGTGAGGATAGATGAAGGCATCGCGCTCATTGAACACGGTCTGCGTAGAGTTACCGTTGAAATGGGTGATGTAGGCAGTGTTTGAATACATCAAACCGCCCTTGTGCCAGTCGCCCGTTGCTGCCAGGCTGAGGTTCTTCCACTTCAAGTGGGTGGTAAAGCCCATCACGAAATCAGGCTGAGAAGAGCCCAGGTAGTCATATTCGGTGGTGCTGGCCTGCAGGAAACCGTTGGAGTTGACAATCTTGTAGCCATAGTAGGGGCTATCCTTGTCGGTAACGGTCTGTGTGGCTGGCAACTTGAAGATACCGATAGGCTCACCCACCTTCAACACGTATGATACACCACGGTAGGAAGAGTAAGTGCCGGAGGTACCCACGTTGATGGTGTACTCATCCAGTCCGTCCCAGAGTTCCTTCACCTTGCTCCAGTTCTTGGAGAAGGTAGCACCTACGCTCCATTCCCAGTCTTTCGTGCGAACAGGAGTGAAGTTGAGCATCGCCTCGATACCCTTGTTCTGGAGCTTGCCCACGTTGCGCGTGTTGCTGGTGTAACCTGTCTCGGGAGCCAAGGTGGCAGAAATAATCTGGTTCTTGGTGATACGGTCGTAGTATGCCACATCGAAGCTCAAGCGGTTGCCGAAGAAGGTTCCGCTCAAACCAAGCTCATACTCAGTGGTAATCTCCGGCTTCAAGCTGGTGTTTGGCAAGCGGTTGTACTCCGTCAGACCAGAAGCACCGGCGATAGGAAGATAAGTATAAGAGAACTGGGCGGGCACATAATAAGAGTTGGTCATATAAACATTGGCATCGTTACCCGTCTGTCCTACTGCCGCACGAACCTTCAGGAGGTCGATTTCCTTCACCTTCTTCAGGGCCGGAATGGCCTGGTTGAGAAGTACGGAAACGTTGGCACCGCCATAGAAGAATCCGTTGTCGCCCACAGGTAAGGTGGAAGACCAGTCGTTACGGGCAGAAAGGTTCAGGAACGCCCAATCCTTGTATCCCATCTCCACCTGTCCCAAGAGACCGATAAGTCTTCTCTTCCAAGAGTTGGAAGACGTGATGGAATAGGAAGAGGTGTTGGAAAGAGAATACCAGCCTGGGATGTCCAACTGCTCATTGTAGCCACCGATGGAGTCGTAGATTCTCTGGTTCAGGTTCCAACCCAAGGTAGCACCGAGCGAAAAGTCACCAAAAGTGTGGTTGCCCGTCAGCAAGATGCTGGCGTCAATCTGACCGTTCTGGTTGCGATACTTGGAGTAATAACCCTGGTCGCCCACAGTATCGCCGTTGCCTAAGGCCTGATAAGAACCTGTGGTATAGATGATGCGAGGATTGAAGGTCTCAGTCCTGTAGTTGGTATAGTCACCACCGAAGCGACCGATGATTTTGATGTCCTTGGTGATGTCGTAAGACAACTCCAACTTGCCGTAGATGCGGTCGTCCTGATAGGTGGAATAGTAATTGTCAACCATGTAGTAGGGGTTGACAGCATAGTATGTGTAGTAGTTGTCTATATTGTACTCCTCCTTGGTGTAGTCCTTCATCTGAGAGAAGTCTACGTCGGAAGCACCCTGCAGCAACTCCATATACATGCTACGTGAACGGCGCATATCCTTGCGCACATAGTTCATCGACATGTCTAGGTGGAAACGGTTGATGTTGGCATAGCCACGCAGCGAGAAGGTGTTACGATGGTAAGTGTCGCCATTGTTGGGGATGATACCATTGGAGCTCACGTTACCGTAGGAGGCCACGATGCCCACCTTCTCATCGCCGTAGCGGATAGAGAGGTTGTTGTTCCACTCCTTGCCCGTCTGGTAGAAGTTGCGGATGTTGTCCTTTACATAGGAATAAGACTTGGTCATCCTCTCTCCGCTCGACAGGTTGGTGGATCCCCACCAGTGCTCACGACCGTCGAGACGAGGTCCCCAGGAACCGTTCTCGGCATTGTCCCAAGACCCCCAGCCCTGACCGAAAAGATTCTGGGTCATAGGCACGCGGAGTACATCGGTGAAAGTCAAGGATCCGTCATAAGTGATGGTAGCCTTCTTGTCGCCCTGCGGTTTCTTGGTGGTGATCATCACCACACCATTGGCTGCACGCGAACCATAAAGTGCTGTGGCAGAAGCACCCTTCAGCACGGTTACGTTCTCGATGTCCTCAGGGTTGATGTCGCCCGCACCGCTACCGAAGTCAACGGCATTGTCACCCAAGCGATCATTGTTGATTGGCACACCGTCGACAATGTACAAGGGGTTGTTGCTGGAAACGGAAGAAATACCACGGATTACCACTTTCTGGGAGGTACCCGTCACACCGCCGCCGGAAATCTGCACACCAGCCATCTTACCCTGCAAGCCGCTCATCAAAGACCCAGACTTGGCCACCGTCAACTCGTCTGCGTTGGCAGAGCTGGCAGCATACCCCAAGGTTTTCTCGGAGCGCTTGATACCCAAGGCGGTAACTACCACCTCATCGAGATTTTTGGAATCAGAAACCAAAACAATCTTCATTTTGTCAGAAGCCTTCATTGTTTTGGTCTGCATGCCGAGGTAACTGATCTCCAATACGGTGCCCTTTTCGGCATTGGGGAGAATGAATTTACCATCGACATCAGTCACAGTGCCCGTCTTTGTTCCGGCGATCTTGACCGAAGCGCCAATTACGGGCTCGCCGTCATCCTGAGAAACAACCGTACCTGTAACGGTAGTTTGAGCGAAGGCCATACTCGTACCGAGAACAAGCCCTCCCATAATCATGGTTAGTCTTTTTGCCATAATTTCTCTCTCTTATAAATTAAACAATCTTACAAATATCGGCTGCAAAGTTACAAACATTTTGCAATATAAACAAATTTTTAATAAACTTTCTGCAACAATATACCATATTTTTGGCACAAAGATGCTCTACTTCTTCGACTTTTACTACACTTTTTGATTTTTAAAAGATTCAAAAAGAAAGATGTAGAAAGAAATGAAAAAGGGGGACTAGCCACTGCTAGTCCCCAAGATGAGAGAGAGATATAAGTGTTGACTTCGTCAACAACGAGGCAAATCACTTTGCCTTATATCTAAATTGTGATTAAAAATATCAAGATCAGTCATCCTGTACCAAGCCGGTGTAGCGGATGCCAGAAACCTTGTACTTAGCATAGCCGTATATCGACGGATATGCATCGTCGTCAAACGATACATAAAACACAATGCTGTCGGCAGCGGTGCCGTGAGGCGTCAAGCCGGCTCCGGGCAGTACCTTTCCACCCTCTACGTTCACCTTGCAATAGTAGGACGAGCCATCTTCGTTGGCAGTAGCATTGGCATTTGTCACTTCACCACCCGTTGTGAACGACAGGTTGTTGACATCGGATGTAGCCTTCACCTTGAAGCCCCAGAAGTTGTTGTTGTCGTCGATCCACATCTGGTTGCTCACGTTGGCAGCAGTATTGTAGGTATTGAACAAGAACTTGCCCAATCCAAAAGGATCTTCCAGGACAGTGTTGCCACTTGCATCCACTGCATCCACGGTAACATACCATTCTCCTGCCAAGGCCTGGGTGGCAGTACCACCCACCTCGTCCTTTTCGCATGAGGCAAATGTCAGGGCAAGGACTGCCACGCATAAATATAATAATTTCTTCATAACTATCTTCTTACTTAAAAAATATTACTTACTCAAAATCACATGGAACACCATTGCCGAACCATAGTAATAGGCATCCCAGATATAGGTGCCTGTAGCAGCGTCGAAGCTACCTACAAGGTCGTCCAGACTATCGCCCCATCCTGCAATCTGGCTGTTTACAAGTGAAAGCGTACCATCGTCGACAACCGTGAAGTTACCAACCATGTTGTAGTTAGAACCATAGCCCGCACGCTGTGAGTACCAACCGCCGAAGAGGTCGGTGGCGTGGTAAGAACCATCGGTGTTGGCTGTGATTACTACCTGATAGGAGGCACCGAAGGCTTTCTGCCCGCCGTAGTCGCGGTAGCTGTTGGCATCGGTGCGGAAGACACCCTCTTTGGGATCGGTGGGATCGGTGACGACAACCGTACGGGAAGTAGAGGCACTGAATCCGTCGGCATTGGTGGCGGAATAAGTGAGCGTGTAGACACCCGACTTAGACGTATCCACGGTGCCAGTGACTACCACCTGTGAGGAGATGTCCTCGCCATTCATCTCAGCAGCACAACCTGGGTCTGTGAAGGTGGATCCTTTGTCAACCTCCATTTGGCTTAACCCGTTGAGGGACAGAACTGGATAATATGTGATGCGTGTCGTGCCTGCCGAGCTGTCGTTGTCGCAACTGGTGAAAGTGACGGCAGATGTCAGCAACATCAGCATGATGTAAAATATATTCTTTTTCATTTCGAATTCCTTTTTAAATGAAACAACATTGGATTACTCTCCCCAGAACACAGGCTTCACGTAGTCTGAGTTGGTAAAGGTCGGTGTGTTGCTGTTGCGTGAGCCAGACACCTCGGCATAGGGGAAACGCTCCAGAACCTTGTTGTCGCCCACCATGCTGAACACGTCGATAGGAGTATAGAGCGTATATGCTTTGTAGCCTGTGTCCGTAAACGAGCCGTCATTTCCTTTCTTGTAGAAGGTGGAACCGCTCACTGTCGTATCGAAGGCAGGATAGTCCAGACGGCGAAGCTCGCACCATGCCTCAAAGGGGTTCACACCTGCCAGAGCCACCCATTTCTGCTCGCCGATGCACTTCTTGTAGTTGGCAAGGCTGAAGGGGAATCTTGCGATGTGTTCGTCAGCACCGCTCACGCCAGCCAACTCGAAGGAGTTGCGGATGGCCTTCTCGTAATGGGCTGCAGCATTCGCCTCGTCATTGGTGCGGGCATAATACTCGGCGATAAAGAACTGCACCTCAGCGGGAGTGATCAGGTGTACCGTTGAGTTGTACTCCACGATGGGACGACACCACTTGGTGAGGGTGGAGGTGCTAGGGTAGTTGGTACCCGATACGCCGCCCACATACTTCTTGTCTGCGTTCTCACTGAAGAATGCTGCCAAACGTGGGTCTGTATACTCTACATCGCCGTTGGCGTCTTTTATCTGCATAGAACCGATGATGGCGAGGTTGGCACAGATGTTGGTCTGGGTGGAACCCCAGGCAGAAGAAAATTCTTCAGAATAGAAAGGGTTCATACTGCCCGCCTCGTTGCTCCAGCAGCTAGCGAAGCCCACGGAGGCGCTAGGGAAGTCGTTCTCGTCGATCAAGGCCTTCGCTGTAGGCAATACGGAAGAGTCTACATTGGCCATACGCATCAGCATCTTCAACTTCAATGCCTTGGCAAACTGTATCCACGACTGGGCAGTCTTGCCAGGGAAGAGGAAGTTGGTGCAAACCTCATTGCTGGCACTCGCCTTCGACAAGGCTTCGTCTATCTCCTTGATGGCTCCCTCGTAAACGGTCTTTCCGTCATCATACTTGGGCGACACATTGGAGGGGTCCAGTGCCTCAGTGTAGGGAGTCTCTCCGTAGCAGTCTACCAAAGCCTCCAAGGTGAAGGCGCGAAGGGTAGTGGCAGCGAGATAGGTGCCCCAGTCTTCAGAAGCCTCAGACTTCTCCAAAACAGTCTTCAAGTTGACCAACACCTGCTGGTAGAACTGGGTATAAGCCGTACCGCTACGGGTGGCCGATTGCTGGAACTCGGAATAGTCGATATAGTTGGAGGTACCATTGAGGTGAGCATAAATCTCGGAATGGTATCCGCCCGTAATGCGCAAATAGTTGCCGTAGGCACTGGCTAGTGACATTTCTACACCCGGCATGATCATGGAAGAGGTCACATTGCTGGAAGAAGGAGATGTCGGATCCTGATTGATGTCCAGATAGCTGTCGCAGGAAGTCATACAAAGACCTAGGGCGAGAGCTGACATGAATATATATTTTTTCATATTGATATCCTTTTCAATTACACTTATTACCTTGTTTTTAGAATGTCACACTCAAGTTGGCACCGAATGTGCGGCAAGCGGGATTGGAGTACAACTCACCAAACTGTGTAGCCAAGTCTCCATAAGCGCTTTGGCTCACGGTAGTGGTCTCCGGGTCGATGAAGGTATTGCTGCTGGCGGTCCATGTGAACACGTTGTTGCAGAATACGGTCAGGGCGACATTGCTCAAGGACAACTTGCTCACCCAGGTGCGGGGCAGGTTCCAACTCAAGCTGATGTTGCGCAGCTTTACATAGGAACGGTCGAGCAGATAAGCCTCGCCGGCGTTGCCGTAGCCATAATCGTTATAGTACTTCTGGTAGCTACCATCCGTCTGATAGATAGGTGTGGTATTCTCTACATACTGACCATCTACCTCTACCACAGAGTTCGGGATGACGAACGGACGGCGGCCGTTGTAGGTGGTGATGGTTCCGTTACCCGTAAACTGCATCAGGTTCTTGGTGCGTGAGAACATGTAGCCACCCTTGCGGATATCCAACGCTGCACTCAGGGTGAAGCCCTTGTATGTCAGTGCTGTGGTGACACCACCTGTCCAGTCGCTGTTCATGTTCTTGCCGGTGTCCTCCACCTGTGTGCCGATAACGGGCTGGCCGTTCTGGTCTACAATCAACTTGCCATCCTCTGTGTATTGTGGAAGATAAGTGTAGAACTCACCCATTGGCTTGCCTTCCTCAGCATACATATAGACTGCATCGTTACCGGCGGAGAAGCTGTAGATGGCCACGCGGCCACCCTCAAGGCTGGATGGCATCTCGAGAACCTTGTTCCAGTTCTTGGAGAAGTTGAAGCCCAACTCCCACTTGAAGTTCTTGGTCTGTACGGGAACGGTGGTCAACAACAACTCCACACCACGGTTGCGAACCGAACCGAAGTTGGTTACCTGGTAGCCGTAACCCGTAGAAGGGTCAACGGGCAGGGTGAAAATCTGGTCGTTGGTCGTCCTGTTGTAGAAGGAAGCGTCGAGGCCGATGCGTCCCATGAAGAACTGCAGGTTCAAACCTGCCTCGATCTCAGTGGTCATCTCAGGCTTCAGAGAGTTACTTCCCATCGTGCTGTTCAAGAGGAAAGAGTTCTTTCCGTTCATCGGGAACTTGGCGATACCTGTTCCATAGTAACCACGGATGCTTGCCTGACTGTAGGTAGAGGAGGTGAGGTATACACCTGCATCGTTACCCGTCTTACCGTATGCCAGACGAGCCTTACCGAAGGTGAGCACCTTGTTCTCTGGGATCAACTTCGTGAAAATCCAGCTCAATGTCGCACCGGGGTAGAAGAAGTTATTCTTCTCGATAGGCAATGTGGATGACCAGTCGTTGCGGGCGGTCAGGTCGAGGTAGAGCATATCGTTCCATCCCAAGGTGACATCGCCGAAGAGACCCACCAGGCGGCGCTTTTCCTGACCCTCTGCCAGTGTGGTCTTAGTGGCTCCATTGCTTAGCTGCCAGAACCCTGTATCGAAAGTGAGGTCATCAGCCTCGCCCGTCATATAGGTAGAGGCACGCTCATTGATGTTGACACCGGCAATCACAGCGAGGTCGAGCTTGTCGTCCAAGAACTTCTTCTTGTAGTTTGCCATGAAGTCGTGGTTGAACTCATACATACGTCTATAGCGGGAATACACATAACCGCTCTGATTCATGTTGCTTGGTGCATATCCCTTGTCGTCGGTGATTAACTTGTCATCGAGGGCAATCTGTGGATAACCAATCTTGGTATCGTAATCCGTATAGTCGAAACCGAAACGATAGGTAAGGGTCAAGTCCTTGATGGGATTGATGTCGGCCTGTACCTTACCGTTGATTTGCTTGGCATCGGTATGGTTGTAGTTGTTCTCCAAAGACCAGTAGGGGTTGGTGATTCCGTAAGGTGTGAAATATGCCTCTGGAGTGTTGAACGGACTGCTCAGGTCTTTCTTGTCCAGCAAGGATACATCGCGTGGCAACTCATAGAGACCGTCGATTACGGAAGTACCCTGGAAGGCACCCACTGCATCGGTAGAACTGCGGGCAAAGTTGACGGAGCCAGAGAGCTTCAGCCAGTCGTTGGCCTGGTAAGTGTTGCGAAAGGCCAAGGTGTTACGCTTGTAGCAGTCCTTGTCCGTAGGCATGATACCGTTATCACCTGTGTAAGAATAAGAAAGGTAGTAGGTCATTTCACCGCTCTTGGAGACGCCGCTCAAAGAGACGTTGTGGTTCTGAGACCAACCTGTATCGAAGAAGTCCTTTACATTGTTCTTCAATGCTGAATAAGGGTGAAGCAACTGCTGGTGGTTCCACTCTGGACCATACACCTGCATAGAACCATCTAGGGCAGGACCCCAGGAACCGTTCTCGATGTAAGTCTGGCGACCGTTCCAACCCTGTCCGAACTCATTCTGCATCTCTGGCAAGGTGGAGACCGTGCGTGCCTGCAGGCTTCCGCTATAATTGATGGTATAGTTTCGCTTCTGACCCTTGGAACCCGTCTTGGTGGTGATCAAGATGACACCATTGGCTGCACGGCTACCATAAAGGGCGGTAGCGGCTGCACCCTTGAGCACGGTCATACTGGCGATGTCCTCTGGGGCGATATTGGAGATACCGCCGGTAGAGATGTTCTTACCCTGACCGGATGCAACACTATTCTGCAGTGGCACACCGTCTACTACATAAAGGGGCTGGTTGCTACCGTTAATGGATCCGTAACCACGAATCACAACGTTGGTAACAGAACCTGGATCGCCACTGGTAGCGCTCACCTGCACACCGGCAATCTTGCCAGAAAGTGCGTCTGCCACGTTGGTAGTACGGGCACCTACAATCTCGTCATTTTTGATGGTGGTGGCTGCATAGCCAAGGGTTTTCTCGCTACGGGTAATACCCATTGCTGTAACGACTACCTCGTCTAGGTTTTTAGAATCAGAAGTCAAGACAATCTTCATCTTGTTGGATGCTTTCATCGTCTTGGTCTGCATACCTAGGTAACTGATTTCAAGGACGGCACCCTTGCCGGCATTGGGAAGAACAAAGTTGCCTTCGGCATCAGTCACAGTTCCTGTCTTCGTTCCTGCAATCTTGACAGAAGCGCCAATCACGGGCTCGCCGTCATCCTGAGAAACAACCGTACCTGTAACGGTAGTTTGAGCGAAGGCCATACTCGTACCGAGAACAAGCCCTCCCATAATCATGGTTAGTCTTTTTGCCATAATTTCTCTCTCTTAAAAAATTAAACAACTTACAAATATCGGTTGCAAAGATACATACTTTTTGTTATATAAACAAATTTTTAGTAAACATTTTGCCAACAAATACCACTCCCATGGTACACTTTGCATATTTTTCGCATATTTATATATCATTTATAAACAAATACAGCACAAAAGATAACATTTTTTCATTATAAAACAAAAAAAAAGTATGGCATCAAATGACACCATACTTCAACAAAGCGTTTCTCACACCATCCTCATCCACATGAGTCGTAACATAATCGGCTACAGCTTTCAGATTTTCGCCCGCATTGCCCATCGCTACGCCGACACCAGCCTCCTTAACGATAGAAAGATCATTGCCCCCATCACCGAAAGCCATCGTCTCAGCTATATCCAAGCCTAGATATTCAGCCATGGCATGCAGCCCCTTCCCCTTGTCAGCATCAGCTGCTGTTATGTCTGTAAAGGCTGGATGCCATCTGCCTGAAGTACAACGAGAGAGCGTTGGCATCAGGAGAGCCTCTTGCTTCTCTGTACAGAAAGGTGTAACCTGCAAGACCTTCTCGCCACCCAATTCCCTTACATCTGTAAGGAATACGTTAAAGTCTACTCCCAGTCCCTTGACAAATATCTCGTACACCTCGTCGGTAAAATGATGGATAGCTATGCGCTTCTCTCCCACTACAATGGCTGGATAATCATCCCTGTCGGCAGCGGCAACAATTTTTTCTACATCCTGTGGAAGGATGGCATGCAGGCTAACTACCTTATCGCCCACGAAGCAGCGAGCGCCATTGGTCGTAATATATCCATCTATCAAGTCTTCTATCTGCCCCAGATTGTTGATAATCATCGGTGGGCGCCCCGTCGAGATATACACCTCCACCCCATTTGCCTTTGCCTGCCGCAAAGCATCTACCGTACTTTGGGGTATCTTGTGGGTATTAAAACTCACTAACGTGCCATCTATGTCAAAAAACAGAGCCTTTATCTTCTTAGCCATAATCCTATATATATATAATAATGTGTAATATGCCATACTATGTATTATCGTCTGCAAAATTACAAAAAAAAAGATAATTCACGAAACATAAGCATTTTTGTTTTGATTTTGCTTGCCATTATCAAGAAAAAAGCCTATATTTGCAACATCTTATGACACAAGATATACTTGACAATACCCCAATAGAACTTAAGACTTATCATTATGAAGAAAAAAAACTATGCTTGGCTAGTACTACTCTTACTAACGCTGACAACAACGCTTACGTCTTGCGAAAAGTTTACACTCGAAGAAACGAGCACTGGCTCAGAACTTGACGCAAACGCCAACGTAACTATCCGAGTGCAAAAGCTACAAGACACCGAACTATCACGTTGCACCAAGGCCAGTGACGGCAAGAAACTGGAAGATGTATGCACTAGAGTTTCCTTTGTGGTATTTGATGGCGAAGAGAAACTTGTCAGCAAGAATCAGACTTCGGAAGATGAAGATTTCGGCATCTGCCACCTCAGTCTCGACGAAGGGGAATACCGTCTAGTGGTCATCGCCCATAGCGGAGCAGGCAACTGTTCGGTATCCACCCCAGAAAAGGTAAAGTTCTACAACAACAAGATGACCGACACCTTTTATTATTATGGCAGACTAAGTGTAAGTGAAGATGGAGCCACAGCAGACATCAACATGAAGCGAGCCGTAGCAGCCTTCCATCTGCACATTACCGACGAGACCCTATCCAAGGACGTGAAGAGCATCAAGTTTTACTATACAGGTGGCAGCAGCACGCTGGACGCCACGACAGGATACGGCTGCGTGAGCAGTCGACAAACAGAAACCTTCAATTTCACAGAAACAAGCAGAGACTTCACCGTCTACACTTGCCCTCACGAAGAAGAGAAAGACATCAACATGACCATCAGCATACTAGACCCCGATGCCAAAGTACTCAAGAGTTACCAGAAAACAGACCTGAAGCTGAAATGCAACACCATAACCACTGCCAACATCTCCATTGCTAACGGTGGTGATATAGAGGAAGGCAAAGATGATGGCATAAGCTTTACTATAGACGACAAATGGGGCGATGAAATCGTTGTATATTTCTAAAATGCAAATATATACCAGCAAAAGGAAGCAGAGAAAACCAAAACTTTATGTTCGTTTTTTCCACAATTCAATATCTATTTCGATTCTTAAAGATATGATAATATAAAATTCTTTGCCATTTAAGAAATAATCCCTAATTTTGCATCCGATATTATATAATATTATATTAAGGATGAAAAAATTAGCAACTCTTATCATGCTGACGGGAGCATTGATACCTATGGATGCGGGGGCTCAGTCGCTGAGCCTCGACAGTTGTCGTGCCATGGCACTGCGCAACAACAAGCAAATCAATGCCTCTAAGCTCAAGAAGGACGTGGCGTCCAACCTCAGGAAATCGGCACGCACCAAATACTTGCCTAAGGTGGATGCCTTAGGCGGATACGAGTGGTTTAGCAAAGAGATTTCCTTGCTCAACGACGGTCAGAAATCAACATTCAGCAACATCGGAACTTCCATTACGTCTGGAATCTCAGGCAAGGCAAACGACATTATGGGAGACCTCGTAGGACAAGGTCTCCTCACCCAAGAACAAGCACAGAAGATAGGCGGGATGCTCAACGAGAAGGGAAGCACCATCCAGCAACAGGGCAACGCCTTGGGGCAGGGCATCGTGGATGCCTTCCGTACCGATACTCGCAACATGTGGGCCGGCAGCGTGATGCTTCGCCAACCTATCTATATGGGCGGTGCCATCATCGCAGCCAACAAAATAGCCGACATCGGCGAAGAGATTGCAGACAACGACCTCGACATGCAGACCCAAAAGACGCTCTTTGCCATCGACCAAGCCTACTGGATGGTAGTTTCGCTCAAACAGAAACAAAAGTTAGCTACCAGTTATCGCGACCTCGTACAGAAGTTGGACAACGATGTACACAAGATGATAAAACAGGGCGTAGCAACAAGAGCCGACGGTCTGAAGGTGGACGTAAAGGTAAACGAGGCAGAGATGCAGATAACACAGGTGGAAGACGGATTGGCATTGTCAAAGATGCTCCTCTGCCAACTCTGTGGCATTCCGATGAACCAGGAGATTACCCTCGCCGACGAGAACAAGGAGACGCTTGCCCTATCTGGCGTAGCCGTGGATACCGAACAGCAGAACATAGCTGCACAGGATTCAGCGATGAATACCCGCCCTGAGTTGCGTATGCTCCAGAATGTGGTGGATGCCTCCAAGCAATCTACCAACTTGGTACGTGCCGCCTACTTGCCACACGTAGCCTTGACAGGTGGCTACATCATTTCAAACCCAAACGTTTTCAACGGTTTCCAGAAGAACTTCACTGGAGTATGGAATGTAGGTGTCATCGTCCAGATACCAGTATGGAATTGGGGTGACGGTGCATATAAGGTGCGTGCCTCCAAAGCTGCCACCAATATCGCACAGATGAACCTCGATGATACACGCGAAAAGATTCATCTGCAAATCACCCAAAGTCAATTCAAGGTGAAAGAGGCACAGAAAAAACTCAACATGGCACAGAAGAATATCACAAGCGCCGAGGAAAACCTACGCTGCGCCAACCTCGGTTTCAAGGAAGGCGTGATGGAGGTAACCGATGTGATGGCTGCACAGACGGCTTGGCAACAGGCACAGAGCCAGAAGATAGATGCCGAGATAGACGTGAAGCTCACTCAGGTAGGCCTCAACAAGGCATTGGGTATCTTGCAATAAATGATGAATTACAAATCAGAAATAATAAATACAATTCTGCATTTATACATTATATTATTAATTATATATTATTAGAATAGTATTATGACAAAGAAGTCACAACATAACAATATACTACTCGCCGTAATAGGCTTCACGGCAGTAGTCATCACCGTGGGACTCATCGGTTTCTTTACCCTTGAGCAAAAGGACGACACCATCCAGGGCGAGGTGGAAGTATCAGAATACAGAGTTTCCTGCAAGTTGCCTGGCCGTATCGTGGAACTGAGAGTGAAGGAAGGCGACTACGTTCACGTGGGCGACACCCTCGCCATCCTAGAAGTACCAGAGGTAAAGTCGCAGGAGCAGATGCTCAAGGCCACCAACGAGGCTACAGAGGCATTGCAAGACTTGACTGATGCCGGTGCCCGCAAGGAACAGGTGCAGGGTGCCTACCAGTTGGTACAGCAGGCTGAAGCTGCAGCCACCATCGCCAAGAAAACTTACGACCGTATGCAGAATCTCTACAACGAGGGAGTCATCAGCGGTCAGAAGCGCGACGAAGCATTCGCAGCCTACAAGGCCACCGAGGCTCAAGTGGCAGCAGCCAAGAGCCAATACGAGATGGCCAAGAATGGAGCCCGTGAACAAGAGAAACGTGTAGCAGCCAGCAACACCAAGGCTTCAAAGAGCGCCGTAGATGTAGTAAAAAGCCTTTTGAAGGAGACCGTACAGGTGGCTCAATGCGAAGGCGAGGTAAGCAATGTTTACCCCAAAGTGGGCGAACTGGTGGGGCTCGGTTCTCCTATCATGAGCATCTCTATCATGAGCGACATGTGGGGAACATTCAATGTACGTGAAGACCATCTCCAGGGGATGAACAAGGGCAATGAATTTACCGCCTACGTTCCTGCCTTCAACAAAGAAATCAAGATGAAGGTGTACTATCTCAAGGACCAAGGTTCTTACGCCACATGGAAAGCTACCAAAGACCATGGCGACTACGACCGCAAGACTTTCGAGGTAAAGGCTCGCCCTATCACCAAGATAGAAGGACTGCGCCCAGGAATGTCGTTAATAATCAAGAATTAACAATGAATAATTAACAATTTAGAGAGGAAACATTCTAAATTTCAATGTTTAAAAGATTATATCATATTGCCCTCAGAGAGTGCGGTATCATGTGGAAGAATCCTATCTATCTCTTCTGCATGGTGGTATTCCCTATCGTGGTGATGATATTCTTCACCACCCTGATGGATAGTGGTGTACCTACCGACATGCCTGTGGGCATCGTGGACCAAGACAATACGGCGACATCCAGAAAGCTCGTACATAAGCTAGATGCATTCCAGACCACCAAGGTAGCTGCACACTATGAGAATATCAACGAGGCGCGCCATGCGATACAGAAGAATGAAATTTATGCTTTCCTGCTGATACCAAGCGGTACAGAAGCGGGACTAATGGCTTCCAAGCAACCTAAGATTTCGTTCTACTACAGCAGTGTGTCGCTAGCAGCAGGCTCGTTGTTGATGCGTGATCTCAAAACGATTTCCACCTTGGGAGGCGCAGCCGTAGGCATGCAGAAATTGGCGGCATTAGGAAAGAGCAACGATGAGATTATGACCTTCCTGCAACCTATCGCTGTAGACCTGCATATGATAGGCAACCCTTACGCCAACTACAACTACTACTTATCGAGCGTGATGGTACCAGGGCTCATCATGGTTTTCATATTCCTCATTACCCCTTATTCCATAGGAACAGAACTGAAGTTCAACCGTGCAAGAGACTGGATGCGCATGGCAAACAACAATCCTTATCTCGCCATCGCAGGCAAGATTCTGCCACAGACCCTCATCTTCTTGAGCATCTTCTTCGCTTTCGAGTTTTACATCTATTATGTATTGGGATTCCCGCATCCGGGCGGTGTAGTGCCTATCATGCTTTTGGGATTGCTGAGCGTATTGGCTTGCCAGTGTTTCGGAATTTTTGCTTTCGGACTTATGCCATCGCTCCGCATGTCGATGAGTATCTGTTCGCTTTGGGCAGTAGTGAGCTTTTCCATCTGCGGAGCCACCTACCCCATCTTCGCCATGGATGCCCCTATCGAGGCTATCGGACAACTCTTCCCGATGCGCCACTACTACATGATTTACCAAATGAACATCTTCAATGGTTTTCCGATGGGCGATGCCATCCTGCACTGGGGGGCACTCGTCCTCTTCTGTGCCTTACCGATGCTCACGATTTGGAATATCAAGAAGGCTATGCTCGTTTACAAGTACTTGCCGTAGGAGATATTCGATATTGAATATTGAGTGTTGAATGTTAAATGTTAAGTTGCAACGCTAAATGAAGAATTCCAGTTTATTATACAAAATAACCAATGGCTTCAGAGACATGTGCTACATCTGGGCAAAGGAAATACGCAATGTATTTCGCGACGAAGGTGTACTCATGTTCTGCATCTTGGTTCCATTGGGCTATCCACTGCTCTACTCCTGGATTTACAACAACGAGGTGGTAAGAGAGGTAGATACTGCCATTGTAGACTTAAGCCATAGCCGTACCTCCAGAGAGTTTATCCGAGACTATGATGCCTCTCCGGATGCCAAGGCTACCTATTATTGCAATAGTCTCGACGAGGCTAAGCAGTTGGTGCAGCGACAAGCTGTACATGGCATTCTCTACTTTCCTGCCGACTTCGACACCAAGTTAAAACGTGGCGAACAAGTACATGTAAGCGTATATACAGATATGAGTCTGATGCTTACCTACAAGGCAATCTACCAGACTGCCCAAGCTGTGGCGAGCCATTTCAACTCTGGCATACAGGTAGCACAAGGTGGAGGTTTTACGGATAGAGACGATGAGATAACAACCGCCCCTCTGAAATTCGATGAAGTACCGATATTCAACACCACAGGCGGATACGGCAATGCCATCTTGCCTGGTGTGCTGATGCTTATCTTGCAGCAGACCTTATTACTCGGCATAGGAATGGCGGCAGGAACTTCACGAGAGCTGAACCGCAATCGTGAGCTGATTCCTGTGAGCGAACATTACGGAGGCATCTTCCGCATCGTTTTCGGCAAAGCCCTTTGCTACTTTATGATATATGCCGTGATGGGCATGTACTTGGCACTGGTCGTTCCTAAACTCTTTAGCTTCGTGAGCATGGTTTCGTGGACTACCCTCCTTGGATTCCTCCTACCGTTCATCTTGGCTTGCATCTTCTTTGGCCTAGCGATGTCGTGCCTGGTAAGATACCGGGAAAATGTGATGCTCCTCGTAGTCTTCACCTCCGTACCATTACTTTTCATGACAGGCATATCTTGGCCCCAGAGTAACATTCCTGGTTTCTGGCAGAGTGTGGCTTGGCTTTTCCCTTCCACCTTCGGCGTAAGAGGATTCCTGCGCATCAGTAGCATGGGAGCCAGCCTTGCCGACATTGAAACCGAATTCAGAGCCTTGTGGATACAAGCAGGAATATACTTCTTCATTACCTGCTTGGTATTCAGACATCAGATGAGAATGGCGAGAAAGAACGCAGGACTCACCGCAGAATTAAGCCAAGAAGAAGACGAAGTAGAGTCTTTACTCGCAGAGAATCAAAAATAATACAAGAAAAAAAGCTAGGACTGCTTGTTAGGCAATTCTAGCTTTTATTATATTTTATCAAGAATCAGTGCGTCCCCACTATCTTGGTAGGTGCCTGTTCCTTGTTGCGTCGGTTCACTACAGTAACTACACTTTGTGCAAGGCTCAAGAAAGCCTGACCAGTGATGCCATCTATCTTGGTGGCAGCAGGAGCACCATCATCGCCACCCTCACTGATACTCTGTACGATAGGAATCTGGGCAAGCAATGGCACGTTCATCTCCTGCGCAAGGTTCTTGCAACCCTCCTTACCGAATATATAATACTTGTTCTCAGGCAACTCGGCTGGGGTGAAGTAAGCCATATTCTCTATCAGACCGAGGATAGGCACATTCACCTTGTCGTTCTGATACATATCGATACCCTTTCTGGCATCGGCAAGAGCCACCTGTTGAGGAGTACTTACAATGACCGCACCCGTAATAGCAAGCGTCTGGAGAAGGGTCAAGTGGATATCACTAGTACCTGGAGGCGTATCTAGGATAAAGTAATCTAAGTCACCCCAATCGGCATCGGCAATCAACTGCTTCAAGGCAGAACAAGCCATACCACCACGCCAAAGCGTAGCAGTGGTAGGACTTACGAAGAAACCTATACTCAACAACTTTACCCCATACTTCTCCACAGGTTCGATGAGGTCACGCCCATCCTTATGAACAGAATAAGGACGCTCCTCCTCTGCACCAAACATTTTAGGCATGGATGGACCGAAGATATCAGTATCGAGCAAACCTACCTTGTAGCCCAACTTAGCAAGAGCTATGGCTAGATTGGCAGAGACTGTACTCTTACCAACTCCTCCCTTACCCGAACTCACGGCGATGATATTCTTTACCTGTGGCAAGAGCTTACCCACCTCTGGACGAGGAGCCGACTTAAACTCAGTAACAATCTCTACCTCTACCTCCTTGGAGACATGGTAGTGGATGGCAGCCTCGGCTGCCTTGACGGTACTCTTAAGGAAAGGATCGGTATCACGGGGAAAGATCAATACCACCTTCACCTTCATGCCATTGATGCTTGGCGTATCGGCAAGCATCTCACTCTCAACGAGATTCTTCTTGGTACCTGGATAGATGACTGTAGCCAGTGCATCTTCTATCAACTTTGGATATAATGTCATCATATTATCTTTTGTTTGAGTTGCAAAAGTAACAATAAAATATGTAATAAGCAAATAAAAACTAAATAATTTCAGATATTAAGCACTTTTATGTATCTTTGCAGAATCGAGAAAATGAAAGAAGAAAAATGAATTACAAAAAGATTATAATATGCACGGCCTTCGCCTTGATGGCACTTGCCAGCCAAGCTTCCTCCATGGTCAAGGCTCGCAAGACCACTACGGCTACTGCCGCCCCTACCAATATCTACTGGACTGATGGTTACGGCAAGGTGACTTACAACATCAACGCCCAAACTTCGCCCGTAGTAAAAATAGCCCTTCGGGAATTTGCCCACGACATGAAAATGGTAACAGGATTTGAGGCGAAAGAAAAAGCGGGTGCACCTATCCAGATATACCAGCTCGACTTGCTCACCAACAAAGAGTTTGCCACAGTAGAGAAGTTGGGTGCTCCCCTCCACAAGATTATCACCGCTAAGGATGCCTATTATATAGGTACACGCAACAAGAAGGTTATCGTCATCGGTTGTGATGCGCGGGGAACGGCATACGCCATCATGCACCTTTCCAAGCTGGCAGGCGTATCACCTTGGGCTGCATGGAATGACCTAAAGCCGCAAACTCGCCGCTCGCTCTACACCCCTTCAGGACAAGAATGGATAGAGATTCCAAGAATAGAGTACCGTGGCTTCACTCTCAACAACAATATGTGGCTCAAACCACATAACTATAGTCTAGTAGCCCGTCTGATGCTACGTCTCAGAGCCAATACCCTTTGGCAGGTAGACGGCAAACACGAGGCTGCCTACAACAAAGCGGTAGTAGACAGCTTCGAAATCTGCATGGCAGAAAACTACAAGGTGGTGGAACTGACTGGCAAAAAGCACAATAAAAAACAGAAGAAGAACATCGAAACCGTCAAGATGGTATGCGATGATTCCCAATTAAGCATCGAGAACCTCTCCCCAGGCCTGTTGCGAGAGATACTAGAGAGTAAAGACTTCATGATGAGCAAAAGCACTGCACATCACGAAAAATCCCATCGCACCGATAGTAGAAAAGGCGAAGCTGGTGCTTGGATTGCCCAAGTGACCAATCCGAAGAAAGCAGCCCTACAACTTGCCATAATGATGGACTTGGCCTGGGATAAGGAAGTGCTGAAGAAAGGATGCAGTTTATATCTACAGAATTGGCTCTGCCAGCAGTTTGGCGAGATGACCGGCAAGGATATTCTGCCTCTGATGGTAGAATACTATCGCCTTTCCAGCATTCGCCAACCAGCCTATATGACGATGCCATACGATGAGTCAGAATTTCATTCTGGCGAATTTGGCAACGAACTAGAGCGTTACCTCTACCGATACGACCAATTAAAGGCAAAGACTGAGAGCATCGAGCGTAGTCTGCCAGCTGAACAGAAAGACGGTTTCTTTGAAGTGGTAAAATACCCTATCTTCTCTGCTGCGCTCGTCGCAGAAAAGGAACTGGAAGCTCAAGAAGCTCGACATATAGCCCGCCCTGGTCTCTTCAATAACGACAACGAGGCAAAGGCTGCGGCAGCAGTAAGTATCACGGCTTACGAGAAACTGAAACAGCTCAACAACTATTATGGAAGCATCTGCAAGGGTAAGTGGCGCAATTTCATCCCGATGAACGAAGCGGGGATGCAACTTCCCTCCTTGCCAGGCACAATCTCTGCATCTGACATCGTGAAATACAGAAAAGATGCCTTCGACCGCACAGAAGACCTCAAGTCGCTCTCCCTCTCTACCAGCGACGTCATCGCCAAGAATGCGTGGGAATGGACTACGGTATCGAATGCACCTGCCGTGAATGACAAGCCGTACGAGGAAATTAAGACAGCCCCACTCTTGGGCCATAGCAACAAGGCAGTGAAGTTGCCAAAGGGAGCAAGCCTCTGCTACAACTTCTACAGCAACCAGAGTGGCGATGCCCGATTCACCCTTGCCACCATCCCAGGCTATGCTGCCAACAACAAGAGCATGAGGGTAAGTGTCAGCATTGACCATGCCGAGCCAGTCGTTTGCCAGCTCCAAGAAGTTTACAATAGCAAGCAATGGAAGCTCGACCTTTGGAGAGGACAAGCACTGAAGAGTTTCTATGTCACCTTACCCTGTGGCAATCACAACATCGAAATCAAAGCTCTAGACGACAACATCATCGTAGACCAATGGATACTCGACTATGATGTGGACCGAGAATATTACGTCATCCCTGTGGCTAAGTAAAAAGGGGGATTTTCTGATTAGCATCCGGCGAAGCAAACAAAAATAAAAGATGGAAATATAGAAAGATTAAACATTTCTATTCTGAAACGTGATTCTATCTTTCAATATTTCCATCTTTCCATATTTAAGTAATGATTAAAAAATAACTTGGTACATTTTTGTGTCCTCTCTATAAAGTAACA
>CAVDKC010000032.1:0-24220 GCA_963609615.1 Oribacterium sp. | reverse complement strand
TTCGAACCGCCGACCCTCTGCTTGTAAGGCAGATGCTCTAAACCAGCTGAGCTAAACGCCCTTTAAAAAAAATCCCTGCAACACACGAATGCATCACAGGGAACACCCCTGTGGGCGCTGACGGATTCGAACCGCCGACCCTCTGCTTGTAAGGCAGATGCTCTAAACCAGCTGAGCTAAGCGCCCTTACTTTTCGTAAGCGGTTGCAAAGGTACGAACATTTTCTGATTCCACCAAATATTTTCCCAACTTTTTTTCATTTTTCTTCAAAAAAGTGCATTTTCCGCTGTTTTTCTGCCCTTTTACATGCAATTCTACCCTGTTTTCCTCCAAAAACAAGGGCATCCCCCAATTAAATATGGAGGATGCCCAATATTTAGATTTACTAAAAATCTGCTAGAAATTACTCTGCAACCTGAACTGTAGCACGACGGTTGTAAGAAGCAGGAGTCAAATCCTTAACACCACCATTAGCCTTCACGGTGATATTGCTCTTGTCCACACCCATCTTAACGAGTTCGTTAGCTACCTTCTCTGCACGAGCCTGAGAAATCTTCTGGTTAACTGCAGCAGAACCTGTTGCGCTGTCAGCATAACCATTGACTAACAACTTACAGTTGTTCTCCTTAGCATACTTAGCAAGAGCTTGCACGTTAACGAGGTCCTTCTTAGAAGCTACCTTAGACTTGCCGATGTTGAAGAACACTGAAACTGGAGTGTTAACATACTCTGTAGTAGCAACAGCGTCTGTCTGAACTGACTTCTGGTTGTTCAAGAGATTTTTGAGACGATCGTTCTCTGCGTTAGCGTCGTTCAACTTAGCGTTGAGGGCATCAACCTCAGACTGATGAAGAGCGTTGATAGCATCAACATCTGGAGTCTTCTTCCAATTGCCCTTACCAAGATTGAATGTCAAACCAACCTCACCATAGAAGTTGTTGCAACGACGAGTAAAAGTATTGCGAGCATTGCCTGCACAACCATCTATATCATAATCGAAAGAGTTAACGCCTACCTCTGCATAGATATTAATCTTCTTTGCAACCTTCCAAGAAGACTGGATACCAGCACTGTAATCCAAAGCATACTGATTGTATGTCATTGAGCGACCAACACCTGCACCTAAGAAGGGAATAACGTTCCAAACTCGGTTCTCATTGTAGCCACAGAACAAGTTGCTCAAGTTGAACATCACTTGCTCGTTTACAACCCAATACTTATTTCCATTACCCTCATTAGTCTTCTCATTGCCATCAGCATCAACATACTTCCCCCAGATGCCTTGTACCTTTGTACGAAGACCAATGCCTGGAGTAAACCACTTACCAATAGCTACAGATGCACCTGGATTAGAACGGAACTTCTTGAAAGGGCTCTTGGAATAGCCCTTACCTTTTTCCTCTGCAGAATACCAAGCATTCCAATCAGCACCCACCTGAACAAACCAGTTGCTCCAGAAAGAGTTGGTTGCAACACTATACTTCTCTGTAGGAGTTGAATCCTGAGCGAAACCGCCCAAAGAGATACTAGCAAAAGCTAGCACTGCTAATAATTTTTTCATAATTCTATTATACGATTATTGATTATTATATTCTGTTTCAATGGCAAAGTTAATATTATTTTTTTAATTATTACCATTTTTGCCTAAAAAAGTGCTGATTTCGTCCAAAAATCCCCAAGATCCCCTTTTATTTTACCTGTTTAGCCCAAGAGATGCTCGATTTCTTGCTGTTTTAGGATACACAGCACAGACTTACCATCAGGGGTATAGTTGACATTCTCACAAGCAAAGAGTCCATTCACCAAAGCCTCCATTTCCTCATTGCCCAATACTTGCCCCTGTGGTATCGCAGCATGTCTGGCCAATGACAGAGCCAAAGTACGATTGATTTCATCCAAAGCACCAGTGCCCTTCTCGATGGCACTCGCCACCAAGTCTTGCACCAACTTCACAGGATTCAATCCATCAAGACCAGCGGGAACCGAATTGACAGCATAGCTTCCTCCACCCATATCCTCCAGTTCAAACCCCATCTCTGCCATTTCGGGTAAGATTTTCTCGAAGATGATTTTCTCTGACACTGGGAATTGTACTACCTCCGGGAATAAAACCTTCTGAGAATGAAAGGTGCGCTCTTTAAGTTGTTGCAGATATTGTTCGAACAGAATCCGGACATGTGCACGATGCTGGTCAATAATCATCAGTCCAGACTTGACTGCTGTCATGATGTACTTTCCCTTGTACTGATAATGAGCAGGCGACTTTTCCGCTAAAATATCATGCGTGGTGGTCTTCTCCTCCGAAATACCAAACAAATCTTCACTGTCTGCAATCTCGTCCTGTTTTTTTAATCCCTCATAGAGTTGTTCCCACTGTTCATCCACCTGCTTGTTTTCGTAATTGCCTACTTTAGAAGTATAGGAAGAAGTACGAGAAGCACTCTGTACATATCCAGAGTTTCCCGTCTTGAACGGATTATAGCCTGGAGTCAATGCTATCTGCGGTGCCGATGTCCCCGATGTCATGTCAGGATTATAGACAGGTATGTCCGGTTTGTCTTCTGTATCAAAATCAATGGTGGGAACATCGTTAAACATACCAATAGACTCCTTGACCGCTGCCATGAGAATTTGCCAAATAGCTTGTTCATTCTCAAACTTGATTTCGGTCTTCGTAGGATGGATATTGACATCAATGTCCTTAGGATCTACGTCAAAGTAAAGGAAGTAAGGCACTTGTTCGCCTTGAGGTACCAGACGGTCATAGGCAGACATCACCGCCTTATTGAAGTAAGGATGTTTCATGTATCTTCCGTTTACGAAGAAGAACTGATGTACCCCCTTCTTGCGAGCCGACTCCGGTTTGCCTACGAATCCTGTCAGTTTGCACATCGTGGTATCTATATTGACAGGCAACAACTCTTGGTTGAATCGCTTTCCAAAGACATCCAAGATGCGTTGGCGAAGATTGCCTGCACGCAGATTGAACATCTCTGTATTATTGCTATGCAACGTAAATGCAATCTGGGGATTCACCAGCACGATACGTTCGAAGGCTGTCGAGATATTATTGAGTTCTGTGGTGTTGGACTTCAAGAACTTTCTACGCGCGGGTACATTATAAAATATATTGCTCACCGAGAAATTGCTTCCAACAGGACATGAACAAGGTTCTTGCTTCTCATAGCGAGAGCCAGAAATTGTAATGAGAGTTCCGATTTCATCACTCGCCTGCCGAGACTTCAATTCCACCTGAGCCACCGCAGCAATGGATGCCAAAGCCTCACCTCGAAATCCCATGGTACGCAAAGCGAAAAGGTCGTCTGCTTTACGAATCTTAGAGGTGGAATGCCGTTCGAATGCCAAGCGGGCATCGGTCTCAGACATTCCCTTGCCATCATCAATAACTTGGATATTAGTACGTCCAGCATCCGTCACTGCCACATGGATGTTTTGGGCCCCTGCATCCACAGCATTCTCGACCAGCTCCTTGATAACGGAAGCTGGCCGCTGTATCACTTCACCTGCCGCAATCTGATTGGCAACTGAATCTGGTAAAAGCTGAATGATGTCGCTCATGCTATTTATTGTTTTTTGATTACCTGAAGAGGAGCCTCATGGCGCTTGACGTTCTTCAGTTCTGTTCCGTGAGCCTTGCCACGCCATACAAAAATGTCGTTTTTGTCCTTAGGACGTATCTCGTCAAACCAAGCAAAACTTGGCAACTTGTACTTAGCTGGTGGTATCTGCGTGATTGGATACATGGTACTGACAAACTTATTAGTCCAAATCTTATCCATTTTCCTCTGTGCGCCCATAAACATGCGCAGGGTATCTGTCTCCAAGTAATTGAGTCCCACCAACGAACTATCTCTATCGTTAGTAAGATAATACACAGTTTGTACATTGCCTATCGACTCTGCCTGCTTCATTTCGCCCCGTTCGAAGAAAGCTTTCATTTCCTGAGATGCCACCTGGTTATAGTGAACACTATCCGGCATCTGCTCTATCGAGAGTGCCTGTCCGATGACATGGGCGAAACGTATAGTGGAGTCGTTCATATATACTTTGATTTGTTCGCCTAGCAACTGTCTGTTTTCATTCCAAGTAATTGGATCCTTGTACATGGTCACGCAAGAATCTTGCGAGTTGAATACCAAAGAGTCACAGACCGCCTGTACATCCAATCGATAAGCACGCACATGAGGATAAGCGTGTATCTTACGATACACAGAATCAGTATTGATATTAAACGTATAGATTCGCATGGTATCGGAATGTACCCACAAGGTATCCTTCTGTGAATAATCGATAGCTACAGGATTGCGAGTAGCAAAGCCCACACCATTTTTTTCGTTATAGCGCAGATAATTGCAAGTAAGGGAATTTTTGTTCTTCTTGTCCACATACACGACATTGCCATAGCCAGTACTCTCCCCATCCTTGACATAATAGAGGGTATCGCCCGTCAAGGTTTTATCCTTGTCCACCAGGGTGGAACGGCCATAAAGCTTAGCCTTGTCTGTCTTAGTATCATAAAAACCATCCGAAGTATTTACCACGCCTTTGCCAGAGACAATCTTGGAGGGTCCCACCATGTGTGCCGTAGATGTAGGAACATCATAATATAACGTATCGGTGGTAACAACATCCTTGCCACTACGCAACTTGACATTATAAACAAACTTCGCCTCACGGCTCTCTGTATGATACTCTCCCCAGTCTGACACCAATCTGTCCTTACCGTCTATCAACGTACCGCCGTCAAAGAAATTAGCCATATTGTAAAGACGGTCAAAGTCAAGACTGTCCGTCAAAAGGGTCTGCCGCCGATGACGAAGCACCACATTCTTGCGGGCATGCATCATCTGCATCTGTCCATCATACTCCGCACGTTCACAAGTTAGTGAAAGGGTATCCCCCTGTTTGTAATGCACATGTCCAAACGCCTTCAGCGAATTAGACGCTTGATAAAAATAAGCACTGTCGCAGGTCAAATGTCCGCCTTGATGGGAGAAAGCAACTTTGCCCTTCACTATCTGGGCATCAGGATTGGAACCAAACATGTCATAGCGCAACTCATCCGCATGCAAGAGATACACCCTGTCACCTTGAGGACGCTTGACACGCTTCTTGGGAGCACGCATAGCTTGCACAAAACAGAGCCCAAACAGGCATAGAATCATCATAAAAAAGATTCTATGCCCGTTTTTTTTACTATATAGCTTGTCGTTTATCATTTAATCCAACCTTGATATTCAAACTTGCAATCCTTGTATCGGTCGTTCATACGCACGTATGTCTTCTTGATTTTATCAACCACCCAATCGTGCAAGGTCTTCTCGCGTTCTTTCGCCATCACTACATCCTGCATCACCTGGAAGTCCTCGGTGATGGTGGCACGGTGTCCATCTACACGGCTCAAAAGTTTAACCATGGCGCAAGTGGTTTTGCCACGACTATTTACCATGGTGAAGGGTACGGAAACCTCACCTACTTTCATGGTATCTACCACGCGAGCCACCTCCGTAGGCAGGTCTTTCATCTGGAACTTAGAAGTACGGGTACCCGTCTGAGACGTATTGGCCATCAATCCCTTGTTATTGCGGGTATCCTTGTCGTCCGACAAAGCTTCCACCGCAGCCTCGAAAGAAAATTTCTTGGCACGAATATCATTGCCAATGGAATCTAAACGCCCGATAGAACGGTCAATAGCTTCTTGCGAAACCTGCGGTTTCAACAAGATATGGCGGCACTTAATCTTATCACCACGCTTGTCTATCAACTGTATGATATGATAACCGAACTCAGACTCTACGATTTTAGAGATTTTCTTCGGGTCGGTAAGATTGAACGCAACATTGGCAAAAGCAGGGTCCAACATTCCACGCCCCACATAGTCCATCTCGCCGCCCATACGAGCCGAGCCAGGATCCTCAGAATAGAGACGAGCCAAAGTGGCAAAAGTTGTCTCTCCCTTGTTCACACGATCTGTGAAGTCACGCAACTGATTCTTCACACGATTGATTTCGTCCATAGGAATTCTAGGCTGCATCGTGAAGATTTCCACTTCTACCTCAGTAGGAACGAACGGAATGCTGTCAGCAGGCAACTCTGAGAAGTACTTCCTCACCTGCGCTGGCGAAACCTTGATGTCCTTCACCAACTCTTTCTTCATCTCCTGTATCAACTGCCGATTTTTGAAGTCATCATGCATCTGTTGGCGCATCTGGGTAATACTCTGCTTGCGGTACTCCTCCAATTTCTCACGTGAACCAATCATAGACACCCAGTAGTTGATTTGATCGTCAATGCCTTGCATAACCTCCGACTCCGACACCTCAATACTATCGATAGCTGCCTGATGGAGAAAAAGTTTCTGTACTGCAATCTGCTCAGGGATAGAGCAATCTGGATCACCAGCATACTTGATACCTTCGGCCTCAGCCTGCAGGCGTGTTACTTCCACATCAGATTTCAAGATAGCCTCATCGCCAACTACCCAAATGACTTCATCCACAACGCTACCTTGATTAACAGCCTGTGAATCTGCCACAGCTACGCCAGCTACCGAAGAACTATCGGCAGCTTTCATCGAGGCATACTTCATTGAACGAGTAACATTAGCACTCAATCCCATAACTATCAACAAGGCTACGAATGCCAAACTGATTTTATATCCAGTATTCATTTATATTGTTTCTATGTTAATATCACTTTTATGATAAGCATTAATGCTTATTGACCGTAGCCAACACAGCTGGGTTCACTACGACCACATATTTCTTTCTTAAATCTGCTACCCATTTTTTCTCCAGCTCATCTTGATAATCTGCCGTAACCAAAGCCTTGACATCAGCATATTCCTCTGGTCCTTTCTTGAGCAGTTTGCCATAAGTAGCGTCTATAGGATAATCCTTCAGTTTTTTCACTTCGGCTTTTTGCTTAAATACCAAAGAGTCAACCACAGGATTGTCTCCCTGCTTAAAGATGCCCTTCTCCGCACGAATGCGAGCAACCGAATCCTTATTAAAAACACTACGCAGCACCTCTGCCCAATCGGCAAAAGGTTTGCGCTTCAGCTCTTTCTTGACAGCTGCCACGTCAGTAGCTTCCTTCACATGGTAAGCAATTCCCTTGAAGCGAGGTTGCTCCCATCTATATTTCTTCTTGTTCTTGGCAAAATAAGCAGCCAAAGCTTTCTCATCCTTGGCAGCCTTGTCCCACACCATACGATTGCTCATCTCATAGAGTAATAGTCCGTCGTGATATTCCTGCACCAAATACTTGAGATTATTGTCTTTAGCCGTTGCCTTGGCTGTCTCTTCATCCAAAACAGTCTCGCGAGTATTGCCCTCTGGCATCTTCTTGACCATGGAATCCAACTTTTCATCTATTATTCTCTCTCGAATCCCCCTGGCATCGATAAAACGATAAATATCATTCTTGACGGAATCATATGGAAAAAAATCTTGCTTTCCTTTCAACTTGATGATGTGATAACCAAACTCGGAAAGCACAGGCTTATGCAATTCCCCTACTTTCATTGAAAATGCAGTTTCCTCGAAAGCCTTCACCGTCTGTCCCTTAGTTACCCAAGCGATCTCCCCTCCTTTCACAGCCGAGGCTTTGTCGTCGGAGTATTTCCGAGCCATCTCGGCAAAATCAGCGCCACTCCGCAAAGCCTTGTAGATGGAGTCTGCCTTTTGCTCCGCCCTGCTCTGTTCCTCAGATGTGGCTTTTTGGGTAAGCCGAATCAATATATGGGCAGGCTTCACAAGCCCCCCCGACTTATTAATGCGTTCTTGTGTGCTACGATAAATCTTATGCGCCTCTGCATCGATGTCACTATCCCCTATTATCAAAGGGCGAATCTGCTGATTACGATACTGCAAGAACTCCTGCTTGAACGATGACAAAGTATCAAGACGAGCATCCAATGCAGCTTGTACCTTCAACTTGTAATTAATAAATAAATCAACATAGTCACTGACTGTCTTTTTGTCAATGACACCCTCGGAATTATTCTTGTTATAGGAATACTCAAACTCAGAACGACTCACAGGCTGACCATTGATTGTCATTATCACAGGGTCGCTTTGCTGAGCAAAAGCAATGCTCCCCGAAAGGAGCATTGCTGACATAAGCACATAAAATCTCATGATTCAATCTAGATATATTTTACTCCGGACGACTATAGTTTGGAGCCTCACTCGTAATGGCAATGTCGTGAGGATGACTCTCCAAGACACCTGCATTGGTAATGCGAGTAAACTTAGCATGATGCAACTTCTCGATAGTAGGAGCACCGCAGTAACCCATACCAGAACGCAAGCCACCGATGAGCTGATAGATAACTTCCTGCACCGTTCCCTTGTAAGGTACTCGACCGGCAATACCCTCTGGAACCAACTTTTTGACATCCTTAGTATCGCTTTGGAAGTAACGGTCCTTAGAACCATTTTTCTGCTCCATAGCCTCCAATGACCCCATTCCACGATAGCTCTTAAACTTACGACCATTGAAGATGATAGTATCACCAGGACTTTCCTCAGTACCAGCCACCAAAGAGCCAATCATCACACAACTTCCACCCGCTGCCAAAGCCTTGACAACATCACCAGAGTAGCGAAGACCGCCATCAGCTATCAAAGGAACATCTGTACCCTTCAATGCAGAATAGACATCATAGACTGCGCTCAATTGAGGTACGCCGACACCTGCCACCACACGAGTAGTACAAATAGAACCTGGACCGATACCTACCTTTACGCCATCGGCACCATTCTCCACCAAATACTTGGCAGCCTCGCCAGTAGCCACATTGCCAACAACGACATCAATATTAGGGAATGCAGCCTTCACTGCATGGAGTTTGTCTACCACACCCTTAGAATGGCCATGAGCAGTATCTATGACTATGGCATCAGCACCTGCATCCACCAAAGCCTGGGCGCGGTCAAGAGTATCAACTGTCACGCCTACACCTGCAGCCACACGAAGACGTCCCTTGCTATCCTTGCAAGCCATTGGTTTATCCTTTGCCTTTGTGATGTCCTTGTAAGTAATCAAGCCTACCAAATGATTATCGTTGTCTACCACTGGCAACTTCTCAATCTTGTTTTCCTGCAAAATCTGGGCTGCCGCAATCAAGTCGGTCTGCAGATGAGTGGTAACAAGATTCTCGTGGGTCATTACCTCATCAATCTTCTTGTCCAAACGACGCTCAAAGCGCAAATCGCGATTCGTGACAATACCTACCAAATGATTTTCATCATCTACCACAGGAATACCACCAATATGATAATCATGCATCATATCAAGTGCATCCTGTACAGTGCTACCACGACGAATGGTAACAGGATCATAAATCATACCATTCTCAGCACGCTTCACTATCGCAACTTGGCGAGCTTGCTCCTCTATGGTCATGTTTTTGTGGATGACACCGATACCTCCCTCACGAGCAATAGCTATCGCCATGGAAGCCTCAGTAACAGTATCCATCGCCGCCGTGACGAAAGGAACATTCAACTCGATGTTACGAGAGAACTTGGTTTTCAACTCTACCTCTTTAGGCAGTACCTCTGAATAAGCAGGAATAAGCAGGACGTCATCGTAAGTGAGGCCGTCCATTACAATTTTATCTGCAACAAATGATGACATATTGTAAACCTTTAAAAATTTATTGCGTGCAAATTTAGCAATAATATTTCAGATAGGCCTCGCTTTTTACGAAAATCTTACCTTATTAATGCTATTTAACGTGCTAGTTGGCTTGTTCTGACAAAAATTTGATTCTTACCAGTCGTATTTCGTCCTCGTTATAGTCTTCACCCAATTCGTCTTGCGCAACTTCCAAATCATCGGTTTCGCTTTCCATGAAGTAGTCGTAGATGTCATCAAGATGATCGTCATCCACTTCTTCCTCGATGAAGTAGTCGATATTAAGTTTGGTGCCACTATATACTATGGCCTCGATTTCATCCAACAGTTCCGGGAACTCTAGCCCCTTAGCTTCAGCCAAATCATAAAGGTCGACCTGACGATCTATGCTCTGGATGATGCTCACCTTGAGCATAGATTTCTTTGCCACCGTACGAACACGAAGTTCTTCCGAGCGCTCGATTTCATTCTCCTCGCAATATTTCTTGATGAGTTCACAAAACTCCTTTCCATAACGCCTTGCCTTGCCAGAGCCTACACCTTGTACATTCTGCAATTCTTGCAAATCATCAGGATACATGGTAGCCATCTGCTCTAGCGAAACATCTTGGAAAATCACATATGGTGGCACTTTGCGTTTCTTGGACATCGACTTGCGCAAATCTTTCAACATCGCAAAGAGTTTTGGGTCTAACGCCCCACCTGCCATAGGAGCTTCCCCCATGGATTCGTCCTTAAACTCCTTGTCTTCCACTATCATAAACGAGTCGGGCTTTTGAATGAAGCGTTTGCCAGAAACCGTCAGTTTCAGAAGTCCATAATTTTCCACATCTTTCTTTAGGTAACCAGCGATAAGTGCTTGACGAATCACTGGATTCCATAACTTGGCATCCATATCCTCGCCTGCCCCAAATTCTTCCAGTTCATCATGCTTATGGGAGACGATGTCATCCGTAGCTCGTCCCTTAACAAAATCTATGACATACTCCTGACGGAAGTTTTCCTTGATGGCTGCAATAGCTTTCAATACAACCAATAGGCTGTCTTTTGCCTCTACCTTATTCGTAGGATGCAAACAGTTGTCGCAATTATGGCAATTCTCCTCATCATACTCCTCACCAAAATAATGAAGAAGCATTTTCCTACGGCAAACGGAAGACTCGGCATAGGCTGCAGTTTCTTGTAGAAGTTGGCGTCCTATATCCTGTTCTGCTACAGGCTTGTTCTCCATAAACTTCTCCAGTTTCTTCAGATCTTTCCTCGAATAGAAAGCCAGACAGATTCCCTCGCCACCATCACGTCCAGCGCGTCCTGTCTCCTGATAGTAGCCTTCCAAGCTCTTGGGAATATCATAATGGATGACAAAACGTACATCAGGCTTATCGATACCCATACCGAAAGCGATGGTTGCCACGATGACATCTATCTTTTCCATCAAAAAATCATCTTGCGTCTGGGAGCGAGTGACAGAATCTAGACCTGCATGATAGGCAGCAGCCTTGATGTCATTCGCCCTCAGTACTTCCGCCAATTCCTCCACTTTTTTTCGCGACAAACAGTAAATGATACCGCTCTTCCCCAAATGCTGACGGATAAACATGATAATCTGCTTGTCAATATCACTGTGCTTAGGACGCACCTCATAATAAAGGTTGGCTCTATTAAATGAGCTTTTAAACTCCTTGGCATCAACAATGCCAAGATTTTTCTTGATATCGGTACGCACCTTATCAGTTGCAGTGGCTGTAAGAGCTATCACTGGCGCATTGCCAATCTCATTGATAATAGGTCGAATACGGCGGTACTCTGGTCGGAAGTCGTGTCCCCACTCTGAAATACAATGCGCCTCATCTATCGCATAGAAAGAAATTTTCACCGTCTTTAGAAACTCCACATTATCTTCCTTTGTCAAAGACTCAGGAGCGACATAAAGCAGCTTTGTCTTACCACTTAATATATCCCTTTTAACCGTTTCTATAGCAGATTTATTCAGGGAAGAGTTGAGATAGTGAGCCACGCCATCATCCTCACTCAAGCCATTGATAACATCCACTTGATTCTTCATCAGAGCAATCAAGGGAGAGATTACTATCGCTGTACCATCCATGATGAGCGAAGGAAGCTGATAGCACAAACTTTTCCCACCTCCCGTAGGCATCAGCACAAAAGTATTGTGTCCATCCATCAGATTTCTGATAATGGTCTCCTGCTCACCCTTGAAAGAATCGAAACCAAAATAATGTTTCAACTGACCTGTAAGATTTAACTTTTCCGTCATATCTACCTATTATTATTATTCTTTTTATGTGTTATGGCAAATAGCCCAACAGAGGCTTACGAAGCCCCCAAAAAGGATCAGGCAGTCTCTAGCTGACCGAGATGTGCCTTATCCAACTGACTCTTGGCATAATCCAATGTCACTTCAAAGGCATCTACTTTCCTGGAAGGCACTTCAAACATGGCATCAGTCATCACTGCCTCAACGATAGATCGAAGTCCACGAGCACCCAGTTTATACTCCACAGCCTTATCCACCATAAAGTCTAGGGAAGCCTCGTCAAAATGAAGTTTGATACCATCCATCTCAAACAACTTCATATACTGCTTGACGATTGAGTTCTTCGGCTCAACCAAAATCTTGCGCAAGGCATTCCTATCTAAAGGATTCAGGTAAGTGAGCACTGGCAAACGACCGATAATCTCTGGTATCAAGCCAAATGACTTCAAATCTTGAGGCAAGATGTACTTCATCAAGTCTTTCTTGTCCACTTTGGCTACATTCTGTACAGAATTATAACCCACCACATGAGTATTCAGACGCTGAGCGATTTTGCGCTCGATACCATCAAATGCACCTCCACAGATGAAGAGTATGTTTTTGGTATCTACACGGATATAGTCTTGATCAGGATGCTTACGTCCGCCCTTAGGTGGTACATTGACAATAGTACCCTCCAAAAGTTTCAAAAGTCCCTGCTGTACGCCCTCACCACTCACATCACGTGTGATGGAAGGGTTGTCACTCTTACGAGCTATCTTATCTATCTCATCGATAAAGACAATACCACGCTGAGCAGCCTCCACATTATAGTCTGACACCTGAAGCAATCGTGACAAGATGCTCTCTACATCCTCACCCACATAGCCCGCCTCAGTAAATACTGTAGCATCCACGATAGTGAAAGGCACATCCAGCATCTTGGCTATCGTACGCGCTAGCAAGGTTTTTCCCGTGCCAGTACTGCCCACCATGATTATATTGCTTTTCTCGATTTCCACACCATCGTCGCCCATAGTCTGCTGCAACCGCTTGTAGTGATTGTAGACAGCCACAGCCAAACTACGCTTAGCCTGCTCTTGTCCAATGATATATTCGTCTAGATATTCTTTAATATCCATCGGCTTAGGCACCTGACAAACAGCGAACTTGTCATTATCCGCTTCCCTGTTTGGGTTCAAGAAGCCAGAAGATTCCACGATTTCATAAGCTTGTTTAGCACAATTCTCGCAGATGAAACCATCCATACCAGAAATCATCAATCTCACTTCCGTCTCACTTCTCCCACAGAAGCTACAAACTTTTTTCTTTGGCATATTTCTATCCTTACTACTTACGTACCAACACATTGTCAACCATACCGTACTCCTTAGCCTCCTCTGCTGTCATCCAGTAGTTGCGGTCGCTATCCGCCCACACCTTGTCATAAGGGGTATGAGAATGCTCTGAAATTATGGTATAGAGTTCTTTCTTCATCTTCAAAATCTCTCTTGCCTCGATTTCGATATCAGAAGCCTGTCCTTGAACACCACCCAATGGCTGATGTATCATCACACGGCTGTGAGGCAAAGCAGCACGCTTACCCTCCTGACCAGAAACGAGGAGTACAGCAGCCATTGATGCTGCCATTCCCGTACAGATAGTAGCCACGTCACTGCTGATAAACTGCATGGTATCATAGATACCCAATCCTGCAGTTACGCTTCCACCAGGGCTATTGAGATAGATAGAGATATCCTTGCCGCTATCCACAGAGTCAAGATAGAGCAACTGCGCCTGCAATGTATTGGCAGTATAATCATCTATCTCTGTACCCAAGAAGATGATACGATCCATCATCAATCTTGAGAACACATCCATCTGGGTAACATTCAGCTGACGCTCCTCCAATATGTAAGGATTCATGTACTGCGCTTGTGCCTTGATTACATCATCAAGCACCATTCCATTCATTCCGAGATGCCTGGTAGCATACTTTCTAAAATCGTTCATATCTGTTTTTCCTATACTTATTTCTTTATTAAAATTCGCACAAAAAAAGAGGTTATCGACCTCTATTACTCGTTCGGTGGAACAAAGATAATAAAAAAAGTCGATAACCTCGTATTTATTTGAAGTTTTTTTCAAAAAAAATATTATTCCTGCATCATCTTGTTGAAATCCTCTACAGAAATCTCCTTTTCGTTGAGCTTAACTACAGTCTTGAGAGTTGCTGCCAACTTACGATCGATAGAACGATCAACAAGTGCATCTGTAGCATCGCCCTTCTTCAGGATTTCATTAGCATAGTTCTCAATATACTCTTCAGGAACATTAGTCATACCATACTGAGCAAACTGCGCACGAGCTACCTCCTTGGCAGTCTCCCTGATGTCATTATCATCAATCTTGATGTCCTGAGCCTTGATAAGCTGCTCCTTGATGAGATGCCAAGTCAACTCCTTGATACTCTGTTCATAGTTCTTCTCTACGAACTCTTCACCCTTATCCTTGTTGTTAGCCAACATGATACGCTTCAACAACGCGTCGGGGAACTGCAAGTCACCAACCTTCTTTTCGCAATGTTCACGAACGTCGAGGATGAACTTATAGTCAGAATCGTTGACGAGCTGCTCCTGCAAGCCCTCAGCAATCTTGGCACGGAAAGCGGCCTCGTCCTTCACGTCAGTATCCTCACCGAAAACCTGCTGGAAGAGTTCCTCGTTCACCTCATGCTTCTTGAAGCGCTGAATCTCTGTAATCTGGTAACTGAACTCAGACTCCAAATCCTTCACAGCATCACGCTCAATCTTCAAGAGCTGAGAAACCTCGGTATCGTTCTCTGGGTAAGCCTTCTTGGGATTGAATGTGATTACATCACCCAACTTAGCACCATTGAAGAGATTCTTCTGCTCGTCTACCTTAATATAGCTAGGCATGATGGCAGCAGCCTCTACAGTGATACCACCCTCCTTGGTATTGCCATTCTCGTCAAGCTCGCGAAGATCACCCTTCAAGAAGTCGTTGTCCTCGTAAGTTTCAGCCTTCTCGTAGCTACCAGCACGTGAAGCATACATCTCTACCTGCTTATCGAGAATCTGATCATCTACCTTGATATTATAGTAATCTACCTTGTCACGACCAGTGAGAGTAACCTTCATCTCTGGAGCGACAGCGATATCAAACATAAATGTATAAGCTGTACCCTTCTCCAAGTCTACTGGCTCCTGCTTCTCTGATGGGAGAGGCTCGCCGAGCATCTGGATTTTGTTGTCCTGTACATACTTGTAAATCTGCTGACCAACAATCTTATTGATAGCCTCCATCTTTACAGATGCACCAAACTGGCGCTTAATCATACCCATAGGAGCCTGACCAGGACGGAAACCTGGAACATTAGCCTTCTTACGGTAGTCTTTCAATGTCTTCTCGACATCATTCTTGTAGTCCTCTTCCTCTACAACGAGGGTCAAAAGACCATTAATCTTGTCAGGATTTTCAAATGAAATTTTCATCTTGATTTTTATATTTTATATTATTAATTATATTTTCTAATTTATCGGCTTGCAAAATTACACATTTTTAATGGATATACCTAATATATAAGAGAAAAAATTTGTTTTTTTAACCATCCTATTCTTCTTCTCTTGCTTTTTTCTGCTCATCCAACAGTTGGAAATCCTTCTTACGCAATACAAAACTAGTGGTCAGATACTTCTCTTTCACCACCTTATTGTTAGCCAATTCCTCTGGCGTTCCCTGAAAAAGAATACGTCCCTCGAAAAGCAGATAGGCCCGGTCGGTAATCGTAAGCGTCTCGTCTACATTATGGTCGGTTATCAAGATTCCTATGTTGCGATACTTCAACTTCCACACGATATGCTGGATTTCCTCTACCTGGATAGGATCGACACCGGCAAAAGGTTCATCGAGCATGATAAACTTAGGGTCGTTAGCCAGGCATCGGGCAATTTCCACTCGACGGCGCTCACCGCCAGAAAGTTGGTCACCCAAGTTCTTGCGCACCTTCTGTAAGTCGAAGTCCTTGATTAGGCTCTCCAGTTTTTCCTTCTGATAGTCTCTTGATTTACCTGTCATCTCCAGCACCGACATGATATTGTCCTCCACACTCATCTTACGAAAGACACTAGCCTCTTGCGGCAAATATCCAATACCAGCACGGGCACGTTTATAGACCGGGAAATTGGTGATTTCCTTGTCACCAAGATACACGCGTCCCTCATTGGGCACCACGAGTCCAGTAGTCATATAGAAAGAGGTGGTCTTACCTGCGCCATTAGGTCCCAGCAAGCCCACTATCTCACCTTGCTTCACATTAATGGTCACCCCATTGGCTACCGTTCTCTTGCCATATCGTTTCACCAAGCCTTCTGTTCTCAAAACCAATTTTTCCTCGGAAGGTTGCTGTCCGTTAATAATATTTTCATCCATAACTAGCTAATTTGGAGCAAAGACTAATCTGCTGTCTTCGCATTTTTGGTGCAAAAATACTAAAAAAGGCGCAAATATCACTTATATTTTCAAAAACTATTCGTAATATTGCAGTTTTTTAGAGGAATTTGGTTAATTTTGCACCGCAAATCAGTAGTATATTAGCATGTTAGTAGAAAAATGGCTTACCACCTTCGGTAAATATCTCATATTGATGGGACGTGCATTCTCACGCCCTGAACGTATGCGAATGTTCCTCAAACAGTATATTAAGGAGATGTCACAGTTGGGTGTCGACTCCATCGGCATCGTATTGCTCATATCCTTCTTTATCGGTGCTGTAATCTGTATCCAGATGAAGCTTAACATTCAGAGTCCATGGATGCCCCGCTGGGTTTCGGGCTACACCACTCGCGAGATTATGCTCCTGGAGTTTTCATCAAGCATCATGTGTTTGATTCTTGCCGGAAAGGTTGGGTCAAACATTGCTTCAGAACTAGGAACGATGCGTGTCACCCAGCAGATTGATGCCCTCGACATCATGGGTGTCAACTCAGCTTGCTATCTTGTCTTGCCTAAGATTCTTGGTTTGGTTACCATCATGCCATTCCTAGTCATCTTCAGTTCGGCCATGGGTATCATCGGGGCATACGGCACCGCTTACATCGGGCACATCTTGCCGCCAGACGATCTCACTCTTGGTCTACAACACTCGTTCAATCAGTGGTTTGTGTGGATGAGTATCGTAAAGAGCCTCTTCTTTGCATTCATCATCGCCAGTGTTTCCTCCTACTTTGGATACACGGTGGAAGGTGGCTCCGTCGAGGTCGGCAAGTCATCTACCGATGCCGTGGTAAGCTCCAGCGTGCTTATTCTTTTCTCTGATGTTTTTCTTACTCAAATCCTCTCATAAACTATGATAGAAGTTAGAAATCTTACCAAGTCGTTTGGCGCCAAGACGGTACTCGACCACATCAATGTTACTTTCGAGACAGGAAAGACGAATCTGATTATCGGCCAGAGCGGTTCGGGAAAGACGGTATTGATGAAAAATCTCGTAGGCCTTCTTACTCCCAGCAGCGGACAGGTACTCTATGATGACCGTGACTTCGTGCAGATGTCCAAAAAGGAAAAAGTACTGATGCGCCGTGAGATGGGCATGATTTTCCAGAGCGCAGCCCTTTTCGACTCGCTCAATGTACTGGAGAACGTGATGTTCCCTCTCGACATGTTCTCCAATATGAATTACAAGGAACGCGTAAAGCGGGCCCAGGAATGTCTCGATCGCGTCAACCTGATAGAAGCACAACAGAAATACCCTGGCGAAATATCGGGCGGTATGCAGAAACGCGTGGCTATTGCACGAGCTATCGTGATGAATCCGAAATATCTTTTCTGCGACGAACCCAACTCTGGTCTCGACCCTAAGACGTCGCTCGTCATAGACGAGCTGCTCTCCGGCATCACAAAAGATTATAACATGACCACCATCATCAATACCCACGACATGAACTCAGTAATGGGCATCGGCGAAAACATCTGCTTTATCTACAAAGGCCACAAGGAATGGCAAGGCAATAAAGACCAGGTGATGACATCCACCAACGACAAGCTCAACGACCTCGTCTTCGCTTCCGACCTATTCCGCAAGGTCAAGGAAGTAGAAATGGAGGAAGCTCGAAAATAAGAAATGCCAGCCGCTTGGCTGGCATTTCTTATTTTCGACAACTATCTCATTTTCCATTCTCCCTTTACTTCTACCATGGGAACTACAATTTGCTCCTTGGCACTATCCCCATATACCAATTGCAAGAACACTTCTGCTACATGGTGAGCTGTATCTGCCTTGGCAGTCAGCACATTGACAGCCGACAGCCCCTTGTGTTCTTCCTGTTGCTGTTCCACAAACATCTTGGCATTAAGCAACAATTGGTCTTGATAACCTTTCGGCAAACAATTGGGTTGATGAAACCCTGCCACAAACTCCTGATACTTACCTTCGAGCAACAGGTCATAATACCCCTTGGCCGCAATGCCGGCAAAATAGGAAGGGGCAGGTTTCTCCTCCCTACAGGAAGAAAAGCCCAACCCCACCATAAATACTATGAAAAACAAAAGTTTCCACATCTCAAAAGCCATTGAATTCTTCACTCTTCGTTCTTCCCTCTTCACTCCCTTCGCTTACTTTTGGCGAATAAAGATATTGATAGGACATCCATGGAGCGACCAGTTCTCGCGAATCTTGTTCTCTAAGAAGCGGCGATAATTCTCCTTCACATACTGTGGCAAGTTGGCATAGAACACAAACGATGGAATCGTGGTGTTAGGCAACTGCGTACAATACTTGATTTTGATATACTTTCCCTTCACGCTCTGTGGAGGATAAGCCTCGATGATAGGGAGCATCACCTCGTTGAGCTTGGAGGTTCCAATGTGAGCCTTGCGGTTCTGGTACACCACCTTAGCCGTCTCCAGTACCTTGAAGATACGTTGCTTGGTGAGAGCCGAAGCGAAGATAATGGGGAAATCCACGAACGGAGCCATTCGTTTGCGAATAGCGGTCTCAAAGGTGTCGATAACCTTCTGATCCTTGTTTTCCACCAAGTCCCACTTGTTGACTACCACCACTAGACTCTTGTTATTCTTCTGAATCAACTGGAAGATGTTCATATCCTGCGTCTCAATACCACGAGTAGCATCCAGCATCAAGATACACACATCACTGTTCTCGATGGCACGTATAGAGCGCATTACAGAATAAAACTCCAAATCCTCACTCACCTTGTTCTTGCGACGGATACCAGCGGTATCCACAAGATAGAAGTCGAAGCCAAACTTGTCATATCTGGTATAGATGCTATCACGGGTAGTACCCGCTATTTCTGTCACGATGTTACGATCCTCACCGATGAAGGCATTGATGATACTGCTCTTACCTGCATTAGGACGTCCTACCACGGCGAAACGAGGAATTTCATCCTCTATGCCTTCCTCTGGATTGTCAGGCAACTTATCCAATATCATATCGAGCAAATCACCAGTACCACCACCTGTCGCAGCACTAATACACTGAGGGTCGCCCAAGCCCAACTTATAGAACTCGGCAGCCTCATAATAATTGGCACTGTTGTCCACCTTGTTGGCCACCAAGACAACAGGCAACTTGGCACGACGCAGAATCAGCGCCACATCCTCATCCCAGTCTGTCAACCCCGTGTTTACATCCACCAAAAAGAGCACCAAGTCTGCCTCCTCAGTAGCTACCAACACCTGTTTGCGGATAGCATCCTCGAAAATGTCATCTGATTTTACGACCCAACCACCAGTGTCTACCACAGAAAACTCTCTGCCATTCCAGCTGCACTTGCCATACTGGCGGTCACGTGTAGTACCCGCAGTATCGCTCACAATAGCGCGACGTGATTGAGTCAAACGATTAAATAAAGTAGACTTACCCACATTAGGGCGACCTACGATTGCTACTAAATTTGCCATAATTTTAGTCATTCATCCTCCTTCCTGCAGAGGAGGCTTCATGGGATGTGGTCTCTGCATCCCAGTTAATAATTTGCCGAAGCTGACCATGCTCCGGCCCTCGCCCATTTGGCGAGAGTCACTCCCTCGATTACATTCAGGGAGCACCGAATTAATTATTAATTCTTAATTACTCAGGGTTATACCCGAAAGCATCCAGCTCTCGCTGTGAACTTCGCCAATCCTTGTCGACTTTTACAAAAGTCTCCAGGAAGATTTTCTTGTCGAAGAATTTTTCCAATGCCTTTCGACTCTCTGTGTTCACCTTCTTCAGAGCCACCCCTTGGTGTCCGATGATGATACCCTTCTGCGAATCACGTTCCACATAAATGACAGCATTGATATGGATGCGATTCTCATCTTCCTTAAATCGCTCCACTCTCACCTCTACCGAATAAGGTATTTCCTTATCATAATAAAGGAGTATTTTTTCCCGGATAATCTCAGAAACGAAGAAACGGGCAGGTTTGTCAGTCAACTGATCCTTGTCAAAGAATGCAGGCGACTCAGGCAACAGCTCCTTGATACGCTTCAAAAGCATGCCTGTTCCAAATTTATTTTTTGCAGAGATAGGAAGTATCTCGGCATTAGGCAACAGCGAATGCCACTTTTCCACGATGTCGCCCAGTTTCTTCTGGTCGCTTTCGTCTATCTTGTTTATCAAGAGGAGAACTGGAATGGTCATCTTCTTCACCTTTTCGAGAAAATCCATGTTTTTCTCAGGATTCTCCACCACGTCGGTGACATAAAGCAGGACATCCGCATCAGCAAGCGCACTCTCCGAAAAGGCGAGCATCATCTCCTGCATCTTATAGTTAGGCTTCAGTACACCAGGAGTATCCGAGAACACAATCTGCATATCATCGGTATTCACGATACCCATGATACGATGACGAGTGGTCTGCGCCTTGAAGGTAGCTATACTGATACGCTCCCCCACCAATTGGTTCATCAATGTACTCTTTCCCACGTTCGGGTTGCCCACGATATTTACGAAACCAGCTTTATGCATAACAAGATTTTTATTTTTTCCCAACCGTTATTTTAAAACCTAAAGAAACGCATCCTTGTTTATTAAGAACAAGAAAGATGCGTTTCCTTTATATAGATACTTATTATCTTTTAACTTACCAATTTACTTACCATAAGCAGCACCATCATACGCCCACTTATAGAAAGAAGCACCATGCACAAATCCTGCACCGAATGCTGTGAAGATGACATTGTCGCCCTTCTTCAAGTTACTTTCTGCGTCCCAAAGCGCCAATGGAATGGTAGCTGCACTCGTATTACCATAGTGGTCGATGTTGACTACTACCTTATCCAATGGGATGCCAGCACGCTTGGTAACAGCCTCGATAATGCGGAGGTTTGCCTCATGAGGTATCACCCAGTTCACGTCATCGGCAGAGAGATTGTTCATCTCCAAAATCTTCAGCACGTCATTACTCATATCCGTCACAGCATAACGGAATACGGTACGTCCCTCCTGATAGAGGTAATGCATACGATGGTCTACCGTGAAACGAGAAGGAGGGCAAACCGAACCACCAGCCTTCATATGAAGGAAAGGCAAGCCTTGTCCGTCCGTGCGAAGGTAAGAGTTCTGAACACCTACATTCTCCTCTTCCGTTGCCTCCACCAACACAGCGCCCGCACCATCTCCGAAGAGTACACAGGTTGCACGGTCTGTATAGTCTACCAATGAAGACATCTTGTCAGCACCAATAACGATAATCTTCTTATATCTTCCGCTCTGAATCATGCTAGCAGCAACATCAAGCGTGTACAAGAATCCGCAGCAAGCCGCAGAGAAATCGAAAGCGAACGCATTCTTTAGTCCGAGCTTACCGAGGACGATAGATGCTGTAGAAGGGAACTTGTAGTCAGGTGTCGTAGTGGTCACAATCAGCGCATCGATTGTATCAGGGTCTACGCCAGTCTTCTGAATCAACTGCTTGGCAGCCTTACGAGCCAAGTAGCTGGTACCTAGACCTTCCTCTGTGAGGATGCGGCGCTCCTTAATACCTACACGGGTTGTAATCCACTCATCGGTGGTATCTACCATACGCGACAACTCCTCATTGTTGAGGATGTAGTCAGGTACATAGCCACCGACACCTGTGATTACAGCATTGATTTTACCCATTATTCAGCTGCTTCCTTAACGATTGCAACCTTACCACGATAGTAACCGCAAGTAGGGCAAACTGTGTGATATACATAGTATGCACCACAGTTAGGGCAAACTGCCAATGTAGGAGCTACTGCCTTATCATGAGTTCTTCTCTTAAGTGTACGTGTCTTTGACTGTCTTCTTTTAGGATGTGCCATAATTTTTAAATGTTTTAAATTTTACTTTTTACTTTTTCAATTTCAAGAGTGCTGCCCAGCGTGGATCCACAGTTTCCTCCTCTTCCTCACCGCTTCGGGCGGCAGAATGCTGCTGTAGCATTTCAATCATAGCAGGGTTGCATTTTCCAGGTGCATGCACATGCTTGATGGGAATATTGAGGTCTATGAATTCATAGATAAACCAAGCGACATCGAGTATTCCTTCGTTCTCGACCACTGTCACGAGGTCATCGTCTTCCGAGTAGTCTTCTCCAAACTTCACGACAAGTCTGTCATCAGTCGCTATATCTTGATCCATATCGTCGAGACAGATGTCACAAGGGATGTGCACCACTCCCTCTGTATGAAAGTTAAGTTCAAAGAAATCGTCCGTCCTGTTAATGGACAGACTGCTCTGCAACTCGCCTCTCTGTACGTCAGGAGCATCGATTGCCTTAAAATATTCATCATCCAGCTTATACTCCAAGAGTGTCACCCCTTGAGGCAAGGCTTTCAAATCAATCTTAAAAGACTCCATGTTACACATATTCTTATATATACCCTATAGTTTCGGGCTGCAAAGTTACGAATATTTTTTGAGATAAAATAATTTTTTATGTAAAAATCCCTAAAATCACTCATTATTAACCGATTATTCTTTCTTTATCTCGATTCTAAAGGTCGTCCCCTTCCCTATTTCGCTATTTTTTACCCAAATCTTACCATGATGGTATTCTTCCACAATGCGCTTGGCTAGCGACAAACCCAATCCCCAACCTCGCTTCTTGGTGGTGAAACCGGGGCGAAAGACATTCTTCAGGTCTTTCTTTTTAATTCCCTTTCCTGTATCAGTCACTTCAACGACAGCCAGATCTTGTATCTCGGCTACTCTCAGAATGATTTTTCCACCCTCACCGCCCATCGCATCCACCGCATTTTTGGAAAGATTCTCTATAACCCATTCAAAGAGCGAAGGGTTGATTTTCACAATGATGTCATGGTCGGGGAATTGTTTAGTCATTTGCACTCTCTTGGAGGTTCGGCGATCCATATAGTCGATGACATGGTCCATCACCTCATTGAGGCTTGCAGGTACTGGTTCGGGCAGAGAACCTATCTTGGAAAAACGGTCTGCTATCAACTGAAGGCGCTTCACGTCCTTGTTCATCTCCGGAATGAGGTCATCTTGAGGATAAGTCTCTTTCAGGATTTCTATCCATGCCATAAGACTAGAGATGGGAGTGCCGAGTTGGTGGGCAGTTTCCTTAGACAAGCCCACCCACACCTTGTTTTGCTCAGCCTTTTTGGAGGTCAGGAGCGCAAAGATGGCGATGACTACAAAGATGAGTACCACCCCCAGTTGGATAAAGGGGTAAGCGGTAAGTCTCCTTATCAAGAGCGATTCGTCATAGCAAACCTGGATGTATGCTTGCGTGGAATCATTCAGTATGATTTTAATGTTCTTTCCCTGTGCCAGCAAACGCTGTCCTAGCAGAGATGCCTGCTGCAAACTGTCCGCATAGTCATTACCTTCCACCTTTACATTTCTGAACGTCTGTGCATTACCCTGCGAGTCCATGACTATCACAGGAATGCTATTGTTTTCATTGATAACTTTGAGTACCAGATTGAGGTCTGTATTTTCGTCTGCATTGCTTAGGGAGCGCATGGCTTCCGCCCACACAGCCATTCGGTTTTTCTCCTCCTCAGCCAAGTCACGCACCAGGAAATGAGACACAACAAGCGAGGCGATGGCGATTATCACAGCCGCCACCACCAGGAAAATCTTCACTTGTCTTATCCTATCCGTCCAAATCATGCTGCAAAGATAACAAAAAAGGATGAAATCCGTTAAAGTTCAGTATGACAAAACACAAAAAAGCCCCGACTACATTTGTAATCGAGGCTCATTTTTTGAAAGAAGGCGGCTACCTACTCTCCCGCATTGCATTGCAGTACCATCGGCGCAAGTGGGCT
>CAVDKC010000031.1:0-24882 GCA_963609615.1 Oribacterium sp. | reverse complement strand
GCATTTTGATTTTTGCATTGAGGGATTCTGCAGCAGCATTTGTGGAACGGTTAACAAAGAAATTCAAGATTACACTAGTGTCTGCAAGTAACTTATATTGTTCCATTTTATACGCTTTTTGATCTGTTAAAACGTAAAATGGAGACATTTTTTCGATTGGCTTTCCACACGTTTTTGTAGGTGTCCCAATGTTAAGCCCTATTTTGACGTAAACGTAAAACTTTGATTTGCCGTGTAAAACTTTTCGCAACCATCATATTATAAGCAACTGAATATTAGAGAACAAAAAAGTTTAACGTAAAACTTTTACCCTTGGTAAAAAACTTTATTTGTAGTAATTTTGCCCAAACATAAAAACATTTTAAAAACAATAAAGATGAGATTAAGAAAGGTATTTATTTTGATAGGACTACTATTGACAATGGCAAATACCGCTTTTGCCGAACAACGTGGAGTATTCATGGAATTTCATCGTAAGATAAATCCAGGGAAAAACATGCAAGTGAATCGTGCGCCGGTGCGTTTACCTATAGAGGTGGTTTATGATACCGACACACATAATATACAAGTAATTGGAGATGAGTTTACTGAAGCCGAAGTGTTTCTTTACAATGCAGACGGCGCTCTTGAAAGCAGTTCTTCAAAATTGAATACAGACTTTACTGGATTGACTTCTGGCACTTATTCAATTCTGATACAAGGAAAAGAATGGTATGCAGAAGGTGAAGTTGAAATATAAACTAAAGAGGTCTTCATATGACCTAAAGGTCACACGAAGACCTCTTTAGATTAAATAGTGTTCACTGAATTAATATGCCTTGAAATCAAAGGACAGGATGAATTGGAGTCTCCTATTCCGTGGCTACCGGCCAGCTTTTCGAATACTAATTTCATCACATTGTAATATTTGTGTCTTCCCGTAGAAATATCGCCTTATTAATTTTGCAGCCGAAATGAAGAGCTTGTTGTAAGAAGGCAAGCCTTCATGCGAAACTATATATATAATAAGGTGTAAGAAGAAATGAATAAGAAAACAATGACTGTGGGGCTGCTCTCGATAATGACTGTGGCAGCCTTTGCCCAGGCTAGCGAGGGCGAATCTTTCGACAAGACGCTGAAGATAGGCGGAACCATCCGGTCGAAGTATGAGTATCAGACCGAGGAAGGTGAAGGACGCTTCGAGGTGCGTACGGCGCGCATCAATGTGACAGGAAAGGTAGCCCCAACAGTGAGCTACAAGGCGGAGATAGACCTCTGTGACGAGGGAAAAATCAAGATGCTCGATGCCTATACCCGCATCAACCCCTGGAAGACTCTCCAGTTTACCATCGGACAGGAGCGTGTGCCCTTCACCATCGATGCCCATCGCTCTCCCCACCAGCAGTACTTCGCCAACCGCTCGTTTATCGCCAAGCAGGTGGGTAACGTGCGTGACGTTGGTGCAGAGCTGGGGTATACTTGGAATGTCGGCTTCCCTATCATCGTAAACGCTGGTGTATTCAATGGTTCGGGCTTGACCGACCAGAAGGACTACTGGACCAAGGGGGTAAACTATTCTGCCAAGGCGCAGTTCCTCTTCCCGAATGTGAATCTCGTGCTCAGCACGCAGAAGGTAAAGCCATCAGATGTTACGGTGACGATGTATGATGCTGGCCTTACCTTCCACAAGGGCGGTTTTATCGCTGAGGCAGAGTATCTCTACAAGCACTATAGCAAGAATGCCTTCCACGATGTACATGCCTTCGATGGATTCATGTGCTACGACATCCCCGTACGCAATGCAAAGAGTCTCATCCGTAAGGTTTCGCCATTGGCTCGCTACGATTACATGAGCGACCATAGCGACGGTACTCGCTATGGAGGTACAGATACCGAACTGGGTGTACTGAAAATCAATGACTATAAGCGCCACCGTGTGACGGGCGGTGTTACCCTAAGCCTTGCCAAGCCCTTCATCTCCGACATCCGCATCAACTACGAAAAATATTTCTATCGTAAGGACGGCATTGCCAAGACTTCAGAAAAGGATAAGTTCGTCATTGAGTTTATGACACATTTCTAAGTTTGTGTGAAGAATAGTTTACGTAAATGTATTATGATTTTGTATGCGTGTGCCTGTCTGTAGAAGATTGGCGCACGTTTTTTTCGTTTCTTTCGGATAAAAGCCGTATCTTTGCAATATAATTGCGACGTGATGTGGATGAAGCCTCAAGGAGGGTAGAGTCCTTTGCTAACAAATCATAGAAGAATGGAAACAGTCAAGAATATCAAGGCGATAGCCTTCGATGCCGACGATACGCTGTGGGCATTGCAAAACTACTTTGAGGATGTGGAGCACGAGTATTGCGAACTCCTGTCTGAATATGGCAGCGAGAAGGAAATCTCGGCAGCACTCTTCGAGACGGAATCAAAGAACATGCCCGACCTGGGGTATGGCTGCAAGGCCTTTATTATCTCGCTCGTGGAGAATGCTGTGAAGGTGAGTCACGGAAAGGTAGCGGCGAATGTCATGGGGCAAATCGTGGACTTGGGAAAAAGTCTTTTGCATCTCGATGCCAAACCGCTCGAAGGGGTAGAAGAGACGCTGGCTCGTATCAGAGATATGAAACAAGACGGGCTTGTGCAAGACAAGAACAAGCGGAAGTACCAACTCGCCGTGTTTACCAAGGGCGAACTGATGGATCAGGAGAACAAACTGTGGCGGTCGGGACTTCAGAGATATTTCGACGTGGTGAGCATTGTGAGCGACAAGAAGCCAGAGGCTTACCGTCATCTATGCAAAGACCTGGCTGTAGAGCCGGAAGAACTCCTCATGGTGGGCAACAGTTTCAAGAGCGACGTCGCTCCGGCACTTAAGATAGGAGCCTCGGCTGTCCATATCCCTTTTCGTACCACTTGGGCACATGAACAGACAGAGGAATTTGAACACCCGAAGCTCCGTCGGATAAGTCGTTTCGAGGAACTTCTCGAAATCCTGTAAAAATCTTTATTCTTCTGCAGCAGATTCATCCAGCGTCTCCAGCATTTCCACAAAAGGACTGTGGAAGGTGCTGAAGAGATGCAGTATCTCCTCTCGCTGCTCCTGCTCCTCGTCCCAGAGGCTGGTCGCGCCAGCCTGGTGAGCCTTGATAAGCTTGGCGCAACGGCGAATCTTGCGCTTGTTGTTGCGGGCCTGAAGCTGGTCGCCCTGGATAGGCTTCTGGCTCACATAAGAGAAGGCGCAGAGCTGCTTCATAAACATATCAAACATCGGATTGTCGTGACTCCAGTCGTCCTCCTTGAGCCAGAACCACTGGAAAGCATATTTCTGCTCCATGGCGATGAGATGCTGTCCGAGGGTATCCATGTCGATACCCTTCTCTATCTGCTCCTGGATGAAGGCAACCAAGCTGGCTGGGTGGATGTCGAAATCTGCCTCTTGGGCGATGGAACTGCCGGCGATGTTGATGCGCCAACGATGGTTTTTGTTCTTGACCAGTGCAGAGTGGGCACCCATCATAAGGTCTGTGAGCTTGCCTTCGGATGGCAACTGGTCTACCACGGCAAGGCGCTGGCGCTGGTCGCGTACGATGAGCTTGGCATCCTCATGGCGAAGCACGCACATATAGATGAGTTTTTCACCGTCGAGCTGGAGCGTGAAGCGGTCGTTGTTTTCATCGCCTACGAAGTCGTAGGTATAGTCGCCCACTTTGTCGTGAGCCACCTCTATGTCGCCGTGCATCTTGTTGCCCTCTGCATCGTAGAGAGAGAAACCGAAGTAAGGTATCTGTAGATAGAGGTAGAAAGGATTGCCTTCCTCTGGTATCAGGGTGAGGCGCAGCCCCTCATCGCCGAAGTCTTCCTTCTTGCAAACGAAGCCATCGCTGGTCTTCTCTGCCTTCTCCACCTTTACGTCGCCATGACGCCAGTAAATGTCGAAGGTGATGGTGGTGTCGTCCTCGGCTGCCACATGAACGAAATCTTCGATGTCCTGGCCGAGGTAAATCACCTTGGCTGGCTCAAATTCCTCTTCATCATCGTCTTCGAGTGGCTTTACCCAGTTTTCGCCGGGGATAGGGTCGTCTTCCCACTCTGTGTCTTCGGCCGTGTCGGTAGACTTGAATACCAGAAATATCAAGCGTTGTTCCTCGCGAGAACCATCCTTGCGGCAGAGAAACACCTTCGATTCCTTCGGTAAGAAGAAGGGTGTAGTGATATAAGAGTTCTTGCATAATGCAGTGTACTCTACCTCAGTCCATACAGGTAGTGTGTGTGTGATAGTCTTGTTTGTCATATTCTGTTAGTTATTCCGAAAAACGGGTGCAAAGTTACTGAGAAAAGCAGACAATACAAAATTTCGCAGTCACTTTTTAAAATATTAAAGGTCGTTTTTTATTTTTGAGCAAGATGATTTGGTTCTTTCAAAAAATAATCGTAGCTTTGCAGAAGATTTAGAGAATCCTTAAAGGAAAAGAGTAGTATATTTATAACTATATAACAGATGAAGATAAAGACTTTGGGCGTGATGGCACTGGTAGTGCTGGCGATGTCGGCTTGTCAGAAGAAAGACAAGAGACCGCCTAGGATGGACAATTCCAAACTGGCCATCAGTCTCTCTAAGCCTGCCAAGGGCGACAAGGCTGTATATGGATTGGCATGTATGGGATGTACGGATACCACGGTGGTACTGCTGCCTAATGGTGGCGGTGATCCCGTGAAATATAACATTCTGGATGCCAATCGCAACCACCAGGTATTTGGTGATATCGAGATTGGCGACTGGATTTGCGTTATCCCTTGTGATAAAAAGGAGGACAAAAATGGGGCGGATATGGTCATCGACCTCGACAAGTTGAAGGCCACGTGGACTTATCCTGTGATGCCTCATCTGCGTGATGTTACCCATCTGTCCAAGCGTCAGCAAGCTCGTATCTTGGCGAATATGCCCGACAGCATAGTGGAGACCTATATGGTGCCTCGTTATTATGGTTTTACGCTGAAGCGAATGAGCGAGGCACAGTCGGTAGGTTATGTGATGGCCAACAGTGATATAGAGGACGACAGCCCTGTAGAGTACCCACAGGTGCCTCAGTACACAGAATGGCACGCCTATAACGGACAGCTTATCCTGGTGAAGGGCAAGAGAGAGATGGAGGGTGTGGTCTTCAATGAGAAGACGACATACGATACCCTAAGCTTCGTGTACATGAAGGGCGACTCTCTGGCTCTGCGTAATTCGGCAGGAGAGGTTACTGGCTATCATCGCAGCAAGGATGCCCGAAGCGTAAATGCCAAGGCACATGAGGCTGCCCGAAAACTCAGCAATAGGCTCAAGCAGGAGCTGAAATAAAATGGAAATGAGAAGTTGGGAGTTGGAAGTTAGGGAAAATCCTTAACATCTAACTCCTTATTACATAATAAATATAAAAAGATATAGGCAAACGGCTGATTTCTCGGATTTTTTGCCTAATTTTGCACTTTGGTATAGAATGCAGTTCTCTACGTTCGTGCTTTGGGTATTGGGCGGGAGGCTTTAGCTTTAGATAATTATATATAAGACCATAAAGATATTAAAAGAATAATGAAGAAGAAAATTCAGTTCAGTCTCGTGTACCGAGACATGTGGCAGAGTTCTGGTAAGTTCCAGCCACGCAAGGATCAGTTGGCTAAGATTGCGCCAGTTATCATCGAAATGGGTTGTTTCAGCCGTGTAGAAACCAATGGTGGTGCTTTCGAGCAGGTTAACCTTCTCGCAGGTGAGAATCCTAACGAGGCTGTACGCGCGTTCTGCAAGCCATTCAACGAGGTGGGCATCAAGACCCACATGCTCGACCGTGGATTGAACGCTCTTCGCATGTACCCCGTGCCCGACGACGTGCGTGCCCTTATGTATAAGGTAAAGGCCAAGCAGGGTACCAACATCACACGTATCTTCGACGGACTGAACGATGTGCGCAACATCAAACCTTCCATCAAGTGGGCCAAGGAGGGCGGCATGACACCACAGTGTGCCCTCTGTATCACCAATTCGCCTGTCCACACACTCGAATACTATATGAGCATCGCCGACGAGCTCATCGCTGCCGGCGCAGAGGAAATCTGCCTCAAGGATATGGCCGGTATCGGTCAGCCTGCTTTCCTCGGCAAACTCACCAAGATGATAAAGGACAAGTATCCCGAAATCATCATACAGTATCATGGCCACTCAGGCCCCGGACTCTCCATGGCAAGCATCCTCGAGGTGTGCCAGAACGGTGCCGACATCATCGATACGGCCATCGAGCCATTGTCATGGGGTAAGGTTCACCCGGACATCATCTCGGTTATCAGCATGCTGAAGAATGAAGGCTTCGAGGTACCCGAGGTTAACATGAGCGCATACATGAAGGCCCGTGCCCTGACACAGGAGTTCATCGACGAGTGGCTCGGCTACTTCATCAACCCTGGCAACAAGATTATGTCTTCTTTGTTGCTCGGTTGCGGTCTGCCCGGCGGTATGATGGGAAGTATGATGGCCGACCTCGGCGGTATGCGCCAGACCATCAATAATATACGCAAGAAGAAGGGCGACGCCGAACTCTCTATGGACGACCTCCTTATCAAGCTCTTCGACGAGGTAGAGTATGTATGGCCACGCGTAGGTTACCCTCCATTGGTAACTCCGTTCAGCCAGTACACCAAGAACATAGCCCTCATGAACCTCCTCACCATGGAGCAGGGCAAGGGCCGTTTCGTCATGATGGACGACTCTATGTGGGGTATGATTCTCGGCAAGAGCGGCAAGATACCCGGAACTATCGCCCCCGAGCTCGTAGAGCTTGCCAAGAAGCAGGGCAGAGAGTTCACCGACGTGGATGCACACACACTGCTCACCGATGCCCTCGACGACTTCAAGAAGGAGATGGACGAGAACGGTTGGGAGTACGGTCAGGACGATGAGGAACTCTTCGAGCTCGCCATGCACCCCGAGCAGTACCGCAACTACAAGAGCGGTCAGGCCAAGAAGAACTTCCTCGCCGACCTCCAGAAGGCTAAGGACGCCAAGCTCGGCACCACATTGACACCGGCACAGCTCGCAGAGTTCAAGCACGCCAAGGCAGACGCCATCGTGGCACCTGTGGCAGGCCAGATATTCTGGGAGTTCCAGGGCGAGGGCGAGTGCCAGCCAGCCGTAGAGCCATTCATCGGCAAGGAGTACAAGGAAGGCGATGCATTCTGCTACATCCTTACCTCATGGGGTGAATTTGAGACTGTGCCAGCCGCTCTTGGCGGCAAACTCGTAGAAATCAATGCTAAGCAGGGCAGCAAGATCCGTAAGGGTGATGTCATCGCTTACATTGAGCGCGAGGATAAATAATAAATGATAATTAATAATGTATAGATGAGGAAAGCCCCTTGTCTATACAGTATTTATTAATTTATGAATTATAATTTATTAATAGACAAGTATTATCCTGAGGATAATGAACTTCGTCATATCCTCATCAACCATAGCCAATCTGTAGCGCGAAAAGCGCTACAGATTGTTTCGTCTCATCCCGAATTATGTCTTGATGCCCAGTTTGTAGAGGAAGCTGCTATGCTTCACGACATCGGAATTTTTCTTACCGATGCTCCAGGTATCCAATGTTTTGGCTCTCAGCCATACATTTGTCATGGTAGATTGGGCGCAGAATTGATGCGCAAGGAAGGGTATGAGCGACATGCTCGTGTCTGCGAGCGACATACAGGTGCCGGTATCACCTGCCAGCAAATCGTGGAGCAGAGACTACCTTTGCCTCACCAAGATTTCCTGCCGGAGACCATGGAGGAAAAAGTGATTTGCTATGCCGATAAATTCTTCAGCAAGACTCATCTCGACAGGGAGAAGTCTATGGAAAAAGCTGAGAAAAGTCTCGCCAAGTTTGGCGAGGAAGGAGTGAAACGCTTCCAGCAATGGGAGAAACTCTTCGAATAGTTCCCAAGATGTTGGGAGAGATGACAGAAGCAAGAAACATAAGGCGTGAGCGGATGCCCAATGCGTCGGAACGACTACGATGCCAATATTCATCCAAGACTCCTTGATTTAAACTTCTAAACTTAAGTATTTGAATGAGAAAACAATCAACTATAGCCGTTCTGTTGTTTGCCTCTATCACTACGATGATGGTGGCAAATTCTGGTATGCCTGCCTCCAAGAAGAAAAAGAAGGCGCAGGCAGACTCCACAGCTGTAGCTGTGGGCGATTCGGTCTTTGTCGACTCGCTCGGCAATGAAATCAAGCCCGATGCCAACGACACCACGCAGATGGACTCCCTTCAGAAGGCTATATGGAAACACAATAAGGTGGTAGACGATAGCATCCGCCTCGATTCCATCGCCCGGAAAAAACAGGGTGGTATTGATGCCCCTGTCAATTATCAGGCAGATGACTCTTTGGTGTATGATGCTCATAGCAAGGTGGCCCATCTCTATGGCAACTCAAATGTAAAGTACCAGAATATGGACCTTACTTCCGACCGCATCTCCATGGATATTGACAAGAGCAATGTCAAGGCGATGGGTACCCAAGACTCTACGGCGGATGATGGTGTGAAAGGAAAACCTGTCTTCAAGATGGGGTCGGATACCTACGATACTGATACCATCAAGTTCAACTTCAAGAGCAAGAAAGCGCTCATCAACAATGTATATACCGAGCAGCAGGATGGCTTCCTCAGAGGTATGAAGTCGAAGCGAGACTCTACAGGTACCATCTACCTGCAGCATGCCCGCTATACCACTTGCGACGACCCACATCCTGATTTCTATATTTCTCTGTCTCGTGCCAAGATGCGCCCGGGCAAGGATGTGGTCTTCGGCCCGGCCTATCTCGTAGTGTGTGACGTGCCGATGCCACTGGGAATACCATATGGATTCTTCCCATTTACCAAGAGTTATAGTAGTGGCTTCATCATGCCGACATATGGCGATGAGAGTGCCCGCGGATTCTATCTGCGTGACGGTGGTTATTACTTTGCCATGAGCGACAAGTGGGACTTGAAGCTACTTGGCGAAATCTATACCAAGGGCTCGTGGGGTATCTCGGCTGCCAGCAACTACCGCAAGCGGTATAAGTACAGTGGCTCGTTCTACTTCAGTTACCAGGATACCAAGAATGGTGACAAGGGAATGCCTGACTTTACGGAGCAGGAGAGCTTCAAGATTCAGTGGAGTCATCGACAGGACTCCAAGGCAAATCCTTTCAGTTCACTATCGGCGAGTGTCAACTTTGCAACATCGAGCTACGAGCGCAACAACCTCAGTTCGCTCTATAATCCGCAGACGATGACGCAGAGTACCAGAACTTCATCCGTGAGCTGGAGTACCACGTTCTCCAGCATAGGAATGTCGCTCAGTTCTACAGCCAACCTCTCGCAGAATATGCGCGACTCATCTATCGCCATGACCCTGCCAGACCTCAATATCAGTATCTCCCGCTTCTATCCATTCCGTAGAAAGAAGATGGTGGGCGATGAGAAATGGTATGAGAAGATTGCGATGAGTTATACTGGACATATCTCTAACAGTATCAGTACCAAGGAAGATAAGTTGATGCACAGTTCGCTTATCAAGGACTGGCGCAACGGATGGCAGCACCAGATACCAGTGAGTGCCTCGTTTACTCTCTTCAAGTATCTCAACGTGACGCCATCCTTCAACTTCACCGACCGTATGTATACCAACAAGGTAGAGAAATCTTGGGATACAGCTACACAGACAGAGAAGAGCGATACCACCTATGGCTTTCATAACGTGTACAACTGGAACATGAGTGTGGGCCTGTCCACGAAGCTCTATGGCTTCTGGGTTCCTAACCGCAAATTGTTTGGCGACAAGATACAGGCGATACGGCATGTTGTAACGCCGACGGTAAGTTTAAGTTATGCGCCAGACTTCGGAGCCTCTCGCTATGGTTACTGGGAAACTTATCAGAAGACTGATGCCGATGGCAATGTATCGCTCGTTAGCTATTCGCCTTATCAGAATGCCCTCTACGGCGTGCCTGGTAAGGGTAAGAGCGGAAGTGTCAGTTTTACGCTCGGCAACAACCTGGAGATGAAGGTAAAGAGCGACAAGGACTCTACAGGTGTTAAGAAAGTAAGTCTCATCGATGCATTTGATGTCAATATGAGCTACAATATGGCAGCCAAGGTGCGCCCTTGGAGCGATATGAACATCAACTTGCGCTTGAAGTGGTGGAAGAACTATACGTTCAACTTGAATGCCGTTTTTGCCACCTATGCGTACGAATTGGACGACCAGGGCAATGTCTATGTCGGCAACCATACCGAGTGGGGTAAGGGACGTTTCGGACGATTCCAGGGAATGTCGCAGAACCTCTCGTTTACGCTGAACCCTGAGAAACTTAAGAAACTTTTCGGTGGTGGCAGCGATGACGACGGCAAGGACAAGAACAGACAAAAGGGCGATGACGAGGGGATGGATACCGACATCGAGAGTAATGTAGACGATGATATGGAGAAGGGCAAGACTGCAGCCAAGAAGAGCGGTGGTGGCAAGGCAAAGACCGATGCTGATGGCTATATGGCATTTAATATGCCGTGGTCGCTTACCTTCGGTTATGGTGTTACCATGCGTGAGGATACTCGCCGTGAAAAGTTCAACGAGAAAACGATGCGCTATCCTTACAAGTTTACCCAGACGCTCAATATGAGTGGTAACATACGTATCAGTGATGGCTGGAACATCAGCTTCTCTTCTGGTTACGACTTCGAGAACTCCAAAATCAGTATGACCACTGCCAGCTTGGCTCGCGACCTGCACTGCTTCAACATGAGTTGCTCGGTGGTGCTTGCGCCATATACCAGCTACAACTTCACCTTCAGATGTAATGCATCCACTCTGACCGATGCTCTGAAGTATGACAAGCGAAGTGGTTACTCCAATGCCGTGCAGTGGTACTAAAGCAATATAAATATAGAGATGAAACGAATCGATTATATACTAATGGCAGCCTTGGCAGTGTGTCTTCTAGGTTCTTGTGCCGAAAAGAAAAAAAGCAATATTATCATAGCCAAGAAACCTGTGGCTAAGGTAAAGAAAAGCACTCAGAAAATGAGTGACTACGAGCAGTCTAGAGACGTAAAGTGGGTGGGAGCAACCTATCAGGTGGTGGTGAAGCGTGCTTCTTCTGTCGACCTTCCTACTGTGCAACTGGATGAGGATACCAAGTATTATGATAACAAGATTGCTCTTCGCATCCTGAGAAAGGATAGGTCGGAATTCTTCAATCGTACTTTTACGAAGTCTGACTTTACTGACTACCTCGATAAGCATACCCAGGAAACAGGAGCGTTGCTGGGCATCGTATATGTCAAGGCCGAAGGCAACTATGTTTATTTTGCTGCCAGTGTTGGTTCGCCTGACGTGACAAGTGACGAATATGTGCCGCTGACCCTGAAAATCTCACGGTTAGGTGCCGTAAGCATCAGCAAAGACCAGGTGATGGATACTGAAGGGGAGATGAATGCTTCCTCTGAAAAGAAGACTTCTTCTGATAATTCTTCGGCTATAGATGATGAGGAGGATGGTGTATAAACAGAATGAATAGGGAGAACACACAAAAAAAGCCTTTGAAGCAACAGCTCCAAAGGCTTTTTTTGTTACTTGAAAAGTTTCTTGTATTCCTTGTCAAAACCTTGAGGATGACGACCGATGAAGAGTACGTTGAGCAGGCAGTTGGCTGCCATCTCCACATCATTGAGGTCTGCTCCCTTTCCTTTCCTGATTTCCTTGCCCAGGCATACGTCCCAGGTAGTTTGGAAGCAACTGTCGTTGGCTCCTACAAACATATTGTTGGAATCTGGGTCTTCCATCAATTCAAACTTGATGGCTTTCTTGGAGCTGATAGGTTGGATGTCGCAAAGCATATTGAAAGCCTTCTCGAAGACATCGCGATGCAACTGTGCATTAGGAAACATCTCGTTGACGGTAGGAAATATCTCCTCAAATTCGAACGACTGTAACAACTGGTAGAGTTTCATAAATATATACCTTATTATATATATTAGAACTTAGCCATCTTGATGGCATCGATAGCACACTCGTCACCCTTATTGCCGAGCTTGCCACCGCTGCGATCCTTAGCCTGTTGTAGGTCGTTGGTAGTCAAGAGACCATAGATGACCGGAATCTCCTGTGTGGCATTGAGACGGGCGATACCATAGGTGACACCCTCGCAGATATAGTCGAAGTGCGGAGTTTCTCCGCGGATTACACATCCCAGGATGATAACAGCGTCGTAACCTCCGTTGAGTACCATCTGGTGGGCACCATAGATAAGCTCGAAGCTGCCTGGTACGGTCTTTACATGGATGTTTTCGGTGAGAGCACCATGCTTTTCGAGTGTCTTGACGGCACCTTCGAGGAGTGCGCCCGTAATCTCCGGATTCCATTCGGCAACGACGATACCAAAGCACATGTTACTGGCATCAGGTACCTTGGTAAAGTCATAGTCTGATAAATTATGAAGTGCTGTAGCCATAATAAATTATTCTTTATGTAGAATGCCTCTAACGGAAAAAGCTTAGTTGGAAGCACGCTCGATGTACTTGTCGATCTCGCCGCTCTGTACGAGCATAGAGTTGACATACTTCTTCTTCACGTCCTGGTAGATGCTCAAGGCATCAGCCTTCTTGCCCTGGTTTTCAAGAATCTCGCCAGCCTTGACGAGGAATGTAGGCGAAAGGCTGTTGTTGGTGTCATCTTCAGCCTTGGCATCAGCCTTTGAAGCAGCCTTCTTGAAAGCAGAAACAGCCTCGTCGAACTTCTTGAGGTGAGCATATACATCGCCAAGTGCTGCCTCTGCGGCTGGGCTAATCATTTGGTCGCCCTTGGACGAGAAGTTGTTAAGGCTCTTCTCTGCATCTGCCCACTTGCCGAGGTTGGCATAACAAAGACCAGCATAGAGGTTGGCTAGGTTGCCTGCATCAGTGCTACTGTACTCGTCTGCTATCTTCTTGAAACCTACATAGCCAGCGCCATCGCCATTGAGTGCCTGCTCGTACATTTCGTTCTGGAAGTAAGTCTGGCCCTTGCCGAGCAAGGTGCTGGCCTTCTCCCCACGAGGGCTTGCAATCTGAGACATATAGACGAATACACCTGCGATGACAACGATGACAGCTGCCACTGCGATAAGAATAGCCTTCTTATACTTCAAGAAGAAGGCTTCACGAATGTTAAGGCTCTCGATTTCCTGAGCCTGTGCGTTGTTGTTTGCCATTTTTTATTTTTGTTTTTTATTATTCTGTCCTAGTCATGATGACGGAGTGTAGGTAGCCACGGAAGGATAGCTACACTTTAGACTGCAAAAATACGGATTTTTTTCCATATACTGCAATTTCTTGGCTACTTTTTTCGTTTTTTCCCCTTTTTCTGCTAACTTTGCAGTCTGTAACGAGCTAAGTGAATATGATTTTAAAGAATATTTCCATCATCAATTATAAGAACATCAGGGGCTGCAACTTGGAGTTGTCGTCTAAAATCAATTGTCTTATCGGTCATAATGGTATGGGTAAGACCAACTTTCTCGATGCCATCTATTATCTCTCGTTCTGTCGTAGTGCCAATAATCCCATAGACTCGCAAATTATTACCCACGAAGAGGACTTCTTCATGTTGGAGGGCAATTACCAGGATGATCGTGGTGATATGGAAAACATCTACTGCGGCATGAAGCGTGGTACGAAGAAGCACTTTAAGCGCAACAAGAAGGAGTATAAGCGTCTCTCTCAACATATAGGCTTGATACCGCTTATCTTTGTCTCTCCATCCGATGTGTCGCTCATAGAGGGTGGAAGCGAGGAGCGCAGAAGACTGATGGATGTGGTCATCTCGCAGTATGACAATTCTTATATCGAGGCCCTTGCCAATTACAATAAAGCTTTGCAGCAACGCAATGCTCTCCTGAAGATGGAAGCAGAGCCTGATGCTACTCTGATGGAGCTATGGGAACAGCAGATGGCGCAGAATGGAGAGGTGCTTTATCAGAAGCGCCAGTCTTTCGTTACAGAACTGGTGCCCATCTTTCAGCAGATATACCGGCACATCTCTGGCAACAAAGAGGCTGTGGGCTTGCATTATATCTCGCATTGCACCCGTGGACCTTTGTTGGAGGTGATACAGCAAGACAGGTTTAAGGACAGGGCTGTGGGGTATTCTTTACATGGTGTACACAGGGACGATTTGGAATTTACGATTGGCGACTATGCCATGAAGCGTGAGGGTAGCCAGGGGCAAAACAAGACGTATGTCATAGCTCTGAAGTTGGCACAGTTCAGTTTCTTGCAGCGTACCTGTTCCAACACTACACCGTTGCTCCTGCTCGATGATATATTTGACAAATTGGATGCCCAGCGAGTGGAGGCTATCGTGCAATTGGTTTCTGGAGACAACTTCGGACAGATTTTTATCACCGATACGAATCGCGATCATCTCGACCAGATACTCCGTAACATGCAGGGAGACCATAAGATGTTCCATGTAGAGGAGGGGGAGATTAGTGAGAAGTAAGGATTTATCCGTTAGAAGTAAATTGGGGATATGTTTAGAAAGAAAGTTCGTTCGTTAGGAGAATTGTTGCCTGAGTTTTTGAGAAATGAAGGCCTGGAGACACCACTTCAGCAGAAACGGCTCTTGGATTGTTGGGATGCCGTTGTAGGGAATGTCATCGCTGGTTATAGTGGTGATAAATTCATCAAGAACCAGACGCTTTATGTCAAAATTCTGAATCCAGCCCTTCGTGCCGACTTGCAGATGAATCGCTCGTTGTTGGTAAACAGATTGAATCAGACGGTGGGTGCGCATGTCATTTCCGATATCAGGTTTTACTAGATAGATGTGATTTTCTGTCTTATCCGTCTGATTGGTACTAGATGACTTCGTGCATCCTTATATCAGTCGGTTCGATGGGGAGGTTTTCTACTTTTTGAAAGTCGAAGCAGATGCCTATCTTGTATATGTCGGGTACTTGTTTCAGGAATCTGTCATAGTATCCTTTGCCTCTTCCCAGGCGGTTTCCTTTATAGTCGAACCCCATGCCTGGAATAATGCCAACTTCTATCTCTTGGTATTTTTCTTTTGGAAAGAGCTTGCCTATCGGCTCCAGAATATGATAGGCACCTTCTTGTAAGTCTTTCTTGCTTGTGTACTCACGAATCAGCATATTCTTTTCATCGATTACTACGGGAAGGAGCACTCGCTTGCCTTGCTCTACGAGAAGGTCGATGTATGTGTGGGTGTTCACCTCGTCGGGTAGGGAATAGTACATTAGTACCGTATGGGCTTTCTGGAGATGCGCATTGAGGGATAGCCTGGACAAAACGGAAAGCGACAGTTCCTCAAGCTGGCTTGAGGAATACTGTCGCTTTCTGTTTCTTATTTCTTTTCTGAATTCTGATTTGTTCATGGTCTTTGCTTTAGCCGATGTAGAAGTTGCCGCTGTGCAGCGAACGGTAGTTGTAGGGCGTGCTAGGTATCGCCATGGCTACCTTTTGCTTCTTGCTGGCAGGCTTGGCAGATGGTGCTGGTTTCTTGGGGAAAGCCTCGTGCTTGTCGAATACCTCCTTCACCTTCTTGATCACTGGGTCGTCCATATTGATGTACTCGGTCCATGCCTGTTCATCGAGTATATTGTAGATGATGCGGCTGTCAATGACACGGTCCAGTAATTTATGCGACTTCTTGATCAGGAGATTGCGACGCTTCAATCCGTGCTTGTCGGCATAGGTGGCAAACTGCTCTACCATGTTCTGACTGTCGAGATAATCGGCTAGTTGCATCATCTCCTTGAAATTGTTGAGCTTAGGACGGTTGTCGTCGGTATAAGTGAAGGCAAACTGTAGGATGAGTCCGCTCATGCTAGCCTCCTTGAAGTAAGAGGTCATGCCGAGAGTGTCCTCAGGCACAAAGATGTCTGGGGTGATGCCGCCGCCGCCGTATACCACTCTGCCGATGCCTGTATGATAGGCAGGTCCGGTGTGCTTGATGCTGTCTTGCGAGAAGAACTCGCCGTGCTCGTATCTTGTAAGCAGGTCTTGCTCGTAGTCCTTGTCGTCGCCCATGGTATAAGGCTTCTGGATACATCTGCCAGAAGGGGTGTAGTATCGGGCGATGGTGAGACGGATAAGACTGTGGTCTGGGAATTCTATCTGTTGCTGTACCAGTCCCTTGCCGAATGAACGGCGACCGATGATAGTGGCGCGGTCGTTGTCCTGCATGGCTCCTGCAAAGATTTCGGCAGCGGAGGCTGAGCCCTCGTTGATGAGTACTATCATAGGTATCTTCTGATAGGAACCCTTTCCGTCGCTCAGGTGGTTTTGGCGAGGAGACTTTCTGCCTTGTGTGTAGACGATGAGTTTCTTGTCTGGCAAGAACTCGTTTGCCATGTTGATGGCTGCGGTGAGATAGCCGCCACTGTTGTCGCGCAGGTCGATACAGAGGTTCTTGAAGCCCTGCTGAGAGAGCTTGGCAAGGGCGATGAGCATCTCTGGATAGGTATTCTCGCCGAAGTTCTTGATGCGAATATAACCTGAGTTTTCGTCGAGCATATAGGCTGCGGTGACACTCTTGGTAGGTATCTCTCCACGGGTCACGGTGAAGGTCTGTACCTTCTTGCTGCCATAGCGGATGACGCCAATTTTCACCTTGGTATCCTTAGGACCCTTCAGACGGTGCATTGCCTCTTGGTTAGTCACCGTTTTTCCGACGAAAGGCTTGTCGTCTACCATCACTATCTTGTCGCCAGCCAAGAGACCTGCTTTTTCTGCTGGTCCGTTCTGGATGACATTCTGCACATGGATGGTGTCCTGGCGAATCACAAACTCGATGCCCACGCCAGAGAACGACCCCTTGAGGTCGTCGGTAGCCTGTGCAGCATCTTTGGCGCTGATGTAGACCGAGTGAGGGTCTAGCTCGGCAAGAATCTGTGGTATTGCCTTGTCGACCAAGGAGTCGATGTTGACAGCATCCACATACTGGTCATCTATCAAGCGGAGCAGGTTGTTCAAGCGGTTGCTCCCGCTATTGACGACGCTGAGGCGATTGCCTGCGAAATGATTAGAGAAGAACGTACCGAGGATGATACCCACCACGACGCAAATAGCCATGATGAGAGGCATGAACCGGTAGGTCTTCTTGTTCTTGTTCATATCCATAACATTACTAACTTTATGATGATATATACTAACGTTGCTCCTCAGGGTTGAGATACTCCACTTTAATACCGGCTCTCTTCAGAAGGTCGATGCCATCGGTGAGGCGATATTTCTCGGCATAGACCACTCGCTTGATGCCTGCCTGAATGATGAGTTTGGAGCATTCGATGCAGGGGGCGGCTGTGACATAGAGCGTGCTGCCCTCGCTGTTGTTGCTGCTGCGAGCCAGCTTGGTGATGGCGTTCGCCTCGGCATGGAGAACGTAAGGCTTGGTGATACCGTTGTCCTCGCAGACATTCTCAAATCCGCTCGGTGTGCCATTGTAGCCATCGCTGATAATCATTTTCTCCTTTACTACCAGTGCGCCAACCTGGCGTCGCTGACAGTAACTGTTTTCCGCCCAAATACGAGCCATGCGCAGATAGCGCAGGTCTAGTTTGGTCTGCTTGGAAAGTTCATTCTCCATAGTCTTGTCTTTATAATATAATGTGAAAGTTTCTCACTTCTAGCTTCTCTTGATTTCATTGCGTTCCAGGAGGGCATCGATGCTAGGCTCCTGTCCACGGAATCGCTTGTAGAGTGTCATCGGATGTTCGGTGCCACCTTTCGAGAGGATGTTGTCACGGAAACTCTGGGCGGTATCCTGGTCGAAGATGCCATTCTTCTTGAATACGCTGAAGGCATCGGCATCGAGTACCTCTGCCCACTTGTAGCTATAGTATCCTGCGGCATATCCGCCTGCCATGATGTGAGAGAACTGCACGGTCATGCAGGTGTCCTTCTTCTGCTGACCGAGGATGGCCTTCTCCCATGCCTTCTTCTCGAATGGAATGATGTCGTCGGTAAATTCGTTCTTCTGTGTGTAGTAGGCCATGTCGAGGAGTCCGAAGCTTACCTGGCGAAGACAACCATAGCCTGCCATGTAGTTGCGGCTCTTCATGATGCGGTCGATCAGTTCGTCGGGCAATGGCTCACCAGTTTGGTAGTGGAAGGCGAAGGTACGGAGAAAGTCTTTTTCCACTGCGTAGTTTTCCATAAACTGGGATGGCAACTCCACGAAGTCCCACCATACGTTGGTGCCCGAGAGGCTCTCGAATCGGGTGTTGGCAAACATGCCATGCAAGCTATGGCCGAACTCGTGGAGGAAGGTCTCTACCTCGCCCAGCGTCAGGAGGGCTGGCTTTTCCTCGGTAGGCTTGGTGAAGTTCATCACCACGCTCACGTGAGGGCGGATGTTCTGGCCCTTGTGGTCTATCCATTGGCCTTGGAACTCGGTCATCCACGCGCCGCCCTGCTTGCCCTTACGAGGGAAGAAGTCGGCATAGAACACGGCGAGATAACTGCCGTCTTTGTCGAATACCTCGAAAGCCTTTACGTCCGGGTGGTATACAGGGATGTCCTTATTCTCCTTGAATGTGATGCCATAGAGTTTGTCAGCCAGTCCGAACACACCCTTGATGACCTTGTCGAGCTGGAAGTATGGGCGAAGCATCTCGGCATCGAGATTGTATTTCTCCATCTGGAGCTTGTGGGAGTAGAAACCGAAGTCCCATGGTTCTACCTTGAAGTCGTCTCCCTCTAGTTTCTTGGCTAGGGCCGACACCTCGGCCACCTCCTTCTTGGCGGTGGGCTTGTAGGCGTCTATCAAGTCGTTGAGCAATTTATATACATGTTCTGTATTGCTGGCCATGCGGTGACGGAGCACATAGTCGGCGTAAGTTTCGAAGCCGAGGAGCTGGGCTAGCTCACGGCGCAGGTTGACGAGACGCTTGCAGATTTCTAGGTTGTTCTGCTCGTTGTCGTGAGTGCATACGGTGTTGCGGGCCATGTACATTTGCTTACGTAGCTCGCGCTGTGTAGAGTAGGTCATGAATGGGGAGTAGCTAGGATAGTCGAGCGTGAATATCCATCCCTCCTCATTCTTTTCCTTAGCCGTCTGTGCGGCAGCAGCGATGGCTGTGTCGGGCAAACCTTCGAGCTGCGCCTCGTCGGTGATGTGCAGGGTGAATGCCTTGTTCTCCTTCAATAGGTTCTGCGAGAACTGGAGGGTGAGGATGCTCGCCTCCTCGGTGAGTTTGCGTAGCTTCTCCTTACCTTCCTCGTCGAGCAGGGCACCGCTGCGCACGAAACCATCATAGCTGTTGTCGAGAAGCATCTTTTCTTCTGGGGTGAGCTCACGGTTAGGGTGGTCGTGTACGAACTTGATGCGCTCGAAGAGTTTTTTATTGAGCGTAATGTCATTGGCGTGCTTGGTGAGGATGGGGCTCAACTTCTGTGCCAATGCCTCCATCTCGTCACAGGTTTCTGCGCTCATCATGCAGGAGAATACATTTGAAACCCGTCCCAGCAAGTCGTAGTAGTGCTCTCCTTTGTCGGTGTCTACACGGGCGATGGTATTCTCGAAGGTAGGCTCGTTTGGATCGTTGACTACCTTGTCGGTAGCCTCGTCGTCACGTCGGATTCCCTCCATGAAGGCTTCCTCATAGTCCTCTAGGCGAATCTTGTCGAAAGGGACGGTATCGTGCGGTGTATTGTAAGGCACGAAGAATGGGTTGGTTCTCTCTGCTGTATTGTTTTGCTCTTGTGTCATTATCTTGTTTTGTTTTTATTATCTATTGATGAGTTTTTCGAGGGCAGGGATGTAGATTCTGCCTCGGTGCAGATGGATGAGGTGCAGGTCTTGCATCTCGTTGAGTGCCTGGGATACATAGATACGCTTCACGTTCATCTCGTCGGCTATCCTTGCCATCTTGATATATAGCATCTTTTCGCCGGCAGGGCGCAGACAATGGCTCTCAAACCATCGGATAATGCGTTCTTGCAGAGTCTTCGGTGGTACTCGGAAGAGGCGGCGGTTGTATTTTTGTGCCTGCGTAGAGAAGAGGTTGAGCAGATTGATGCGGAATATCTCATACCTGCTCGACAGTTTCTGCACCTCCTGCTTGCTGATGCTCATCACGCTACAGTTGCTCTTGGCGATGTAGGTGTGGGTGAAGCGTTGGCTCAAGCCGAAGATGCGTTCTGCCTGGAATAGCTCTGGTGCCGTAATGTCTTCCTCGATGCGATAACCGTGGTCGTCTGCCTCGGTGATGATGCTGATGTCGCCAGCCAACAGAAAGTACAGGCGTAGGCAAGCGTCACCCTCTCTTACGATGGTGTCGCCATCCTCTATCTTCTGGAAGTCGAACTTCGTGTGTCCCGCTACCTCCAGGAGGTCGTTACGGCTCATTCCGAGGAAGAGGGGCAGATTCAAGAGGTTGTCGTATAGCCTGTTGTAGTCTGGCATTTTTTGTTTATTTCAAAATTTTCTTTTTCAGGGATGGCGAATACCATATCTGATTGTTGCCCTTGTTGTCTGCGTAAATGAGGTAAGCGTCCAGCTTTGGGTGGCTCTCCAGTATCTTCTTGGCTCCATCCAGGCCCAATACCATGAACGAGGTGGCGTAGGCATCTGCCGTGGCGCAAGTCTTGGCGAAGACGGTGGCCGACAGTATGTTGTGCTGCACGGGATAACCTGTCTTCGGGTCGATAGTATGGGCGTATTTCTTGCCGTTCTTGTAGTAGAAGTTGCGATAGTTGCCGCTGGTGGCCATGGCGATGTCGGTAACGTTGACTACGTCTTGCAGTTCCTGCTGTGTATTGGTAGAGTCGTCGGTAGGCTTGTTGATGCCGATGCGCCAAGGTGCCAGTTTTTCGCTGTTGCCGCTTACCACGATTTCGCCACCTATCTCTACCATGAAGTTCTGGATGCCTTTCTTCTTCAGAAATCTGGCCACCACGTCGCTGCCATATCCCTTGGCGATGGCAGAGCAGTCGAGCATAGTCTTCGGGTTCTCTTTGAGTACGTAGCCGTCTTTCATGCTCACCTTCTGATATCCCACGAGCGCACGCAGGCTGTCTACCTGTTGCTGGGTAGGCGGATTGCCGGTCTTGAATCCGAATCCCCAGGCATTTACCATCGGTGCCACGGTGATGTCGAAGGCACCGTCTGTCTCTCTGGAGATGCTTTCGGCGAGAGAGAATACTTCGCTGAACATGTCGTTGGCCTTTACGTGCTCGTTACGGTTGACGGCTGAGATGATGGAGGTCTTGTTGAAAGGCGAGAGTGACTGGTCTACTTTTTGTAGCTCTGCCTCTATCTCTTTCTGGTAGTTGGTATCGCTCTGGTAGGTGATGTGGTAGATGGTGCCGAATACAAAGCCCTCGTCTTTCTGGTAAGGGGTATTGTGCTGTTGGCGAACCACATAGATGCTGCCAAAGACCAAGAGTAGCAGAAAGGGTATCTGCCAAATGAGTTTTTTCTTCTTCATAGTTTTGTCATTCGTATATGGAGGTGAATGCCGGGTCTTGCTTTTATATCTCGAAGGTGACGTTGAATGTGCCGCCTAGTCGCGAACCGCCCTGCTTGCCGAAGCCAGGTACATAATAGGTATTGCCGAGGTCACCGTTGTTGGCAGAGATTCTGCGTTTGTATCTGAAACTCCAGCCCATGCGGATAGGCCCCCATATCTTGGCGTCTACGCCTATCACGCCTTCTAGCCAGTGGTAGTTGCAGGATATGCCTGTGGCCCCGTATGGTGCCGAGCCTCCCCAGACGGGGTCTTCGATGTCGGGTGCCCATACATCATATTTATAATAGGTGAGGGCGTATCGGAAACCGCCGAAAAGGCGATAGTCATCGTGCTTGTTCTTCAGGAGGTTCCAGTCGATACCGATGCGGGCATACGGAGCATTGGTCTTGTAATGTACCTGGGTACTCTCGTCGGTGGCATCGCAATGGCCATAGCCCAGTTCGAAGACAGGGTAGAGCTTGTCTCTTAGGTTCACCCGCAGATGGGCCTCGTACTGTCCGTAGTCGCTCACCATGATTTGGCCCAGACCGACGAGGTCCACGCCCACTGCTATGCCTCGCAGCAGGGGGATGGAGTCTTCCTTGCTGGGCTCCATCTTCTTCTGCTGGCTCTGTGCCTGGGCGGCGAGGGGCTGGAGCAGAAGCAGACTGCTAGTTGCGAGTGCCAAAATATATGTAGAAATGTGCTTTGGATGCATCATAATTCACTTCTTTATGGTTGATGACTATGGAGTCGATGAGGTTGTGGGTGGTCTCCACGCCTGTGATGGTGTGGAAGAACGACGGACTGCAGTCTACCGACTCGAAGTGAGAGAAGTTCTCCTTCTTCACGGTCACGGTGTCGTGGAATACCTGTCCGTCCTGGTTGGCCACCTCAAAGTAGAGGATGTCTTCGGGCTGCTTGTAGCTCATCGGGAGGATGAAGCTGTCTACCTGTACGTCCTTGTTGATGAGCACGCTGTCGGTACCTTCCTGCTTGGTGGTAGAAATGGTCAGGGTGTCGTAGAGCGTCGTGATGTTGCCCATCAGCCTGTACTTGGTGTACGTGGTGTTGTTGAGCGGACAGTCGAGCGAGGTGCATCCTGCCAAGGCTATCGTGGTGCCGATGATGAGCGGTATTATTCTTCGCATCTTATTTCTTTTTCTATTTGATAATCGTTGCGGTTGGGGTTCTGGCGGCTGATGAGGTCGCCGAGGAATCCTGCCAGAAAGAACTGGCTGCCCAGCACCATAGCTATCAGTGCTATAAAGAAGTATGGCGAGTCGGTGATGAGATGTCCGTATACGCCGCGGCAGAGGTCGATGCTCTTGTCGATGCCCAGACCGATGAGAGAGAGGAACCCGATGAAGAACACTACGCTGCCCAGAAATCCGAACACGTGCATAGGCTTCTTGCCGAAGTTGCTGAGAAACCAGAGGGTCATCAGGTCGAGATAGCCGTTTACAAAGCGATTCCAGCCCATGAATTTCGACTTGCCGAACTTGCGTGCCTGGTGGTGTACTGGCTTTTCGCCTATCTTGGCGAAGCCTGCGTTCTTGGCGAGGTAGGGGATGTAGCGGTGCATCTCTCCGTACACCTCGATGTTCTTCACCACGTCGTGGCGGTAAGCCTTCAGTCCGCAGTTGAAGTCGTGCAGGTTGTGTATGCCGCTCACCTTACGGGCGGTGGCATTAAACAGCTTGGTAGGGATGGTCTTTGAGAGGGGGTCGCCCTGCTTGCGGTTCTGCTTGTAGCCGGATACGAGGTCGTAGCCTTCTTTGGTAATCATCTGGTAGAGCCCTGGTATCTCGTCGGGCGAGTCCTGCAAGTCGGCATCCATGGTAATGACTACGTCGCCCTCGGCAGCCTTGAATCCGCAGTAGAGGGCAGGGCTCTTGCCGTAGTTGCGGCGGAACTTGATGCCCTTCACCTGCTCGTGCTTCTCGGCAAGTTCTTCTATGACGTTCCATGAACGGTCGGTGGAGCCGTCGTTCACGAAGATGACTTCGTATGTGAAGTCGTTGGCATCCATTACTCGCTTAATCCAAGCGAAGAGTTCTGTCAACGACTCTTCCTCGTTGAATAGAGGTACTATGACTGAAATGTCCATATCTTGTAGTGTTATAGTGTAAAGTCCTTATTGCTGGTTGATGTTCTGCTGGTTGTTCAGGCGTTTCTTCGCCATGATGGCTGCGATGATGGGGCTGAGAATGAAGCCTGCGATGAGGTCGGTAATCATGAAGAGGGAAGCCCATGCGATAGGCTTCATCTGTGCGATGGCATCCATCACGGTCTTCGCTTCCTGTGCCGACAACTGGGAGGCTTGCAGCACCATCTGATAGTTGGCGGTGAACTGGCTCATGAACAAGCCTGTGTCCAGGTATCGGAACCAGAGGTACTGTACGATGGTGAGTAGCAGGGTGGCGTAGAAGAAGCAGTGCCAACTGTAGTAGAGCCCGTTCTTGAACGAGATGGCTCCCTCCAGTGCATAGTCTCTGAACGACTTCAGACGTCTTGCTACCACGAATGGGGTGGAGAGGGTGAGGATGTTGGCTATCAGGCCGAGCAACTGGTATTGGGGCTCTACGGCCAGCATGGTGAATGTGAAGCTAGCCACCCATACGGCTCCCAATATGGCTCCGTCTTGGCGGGCGAAAGCCTTGGTCTGTCTCATTTTGCCCAAGTCAATTACGAATGTTCTTATCTTCTCAAACTTTTCTTCTTGATTATCTGTATTCATTGTCTGTTGTATAGTTATATTTCAATCAATTTGCAAAAATACGCATTTTTCTTTATAATAAGGAGAAATGGGACGTTAATTAATATTTAAAGATGGAAATATTGAAATATGTGGAAAGGAAAGGTTTGAATATTGAAAGATGGAAGGAGGGAATGAGGGAAAATGAAAAAGGAACTTTCCTTGTGAGAAAGTTCCTTTTACTTCGAGCCTCTTGTCGGATTCGAACCAACGACCCCGAGATTACAAATCACGTGCTCTGGCCAACTGAGCTAAAGAGGCGGGTGGACAAGCGATTCATATCGCACCGCTACAACCAAGTACCCTTGCTATGTTCCCATCCTGGGGGATTCCGAGGGAGCTGGTCGTATGAGACTTGTCCGTCTCAAAAGTTAAGCTTTCAAAAGCACTCTTGCTTTTAAGCGGGTGCAAAGGTACTGCTTTCCTGTGATACTGCCAAATTTTTATGAGGAAATCTTTCTTCTTTAACCTCTGTTAACTCAAAATATTGAAAGTTGTAACTACTCAGTCTTCTTTTTATCTGAAATGTAACCCTTTATATATTCGTCGGTTCACCACCAGCTTATGGGACACCTACAAAAACGTGTGGAAAGCCAATCGCAAAAAATGTCTCCATTTT
>CAVDKC010000030.1:6295-24924 GCA_963609615.1 Oribacterium sp. | reverse complement strand
TTATGCAACAGAAGATTATTATTTTGGATTTCGGTTCACAGACGACCCAGCTGATTGGGCGCCGTGTGCGCGAGCTGGACACCTTCTGCGAGATTATGCCTTACAACAAGTTTCCGAAGGATGATCCATCCGTTATCGGTGTCATCCTGAGTGGCAGTCCATACTCCGTTCACGATCCGGAAGCTTTCAAGGTAGATTTGAACCAGTTTGTCGGTCGTATTCCTGTGCTTGGTATCTGTTATGGTGCTCAGTACCTCTCTTATGCCCAGGGCGGAAAGGTGGAGGCAGCCGACAGCCGTGAGTATGGGCGTGCCAACCTGGAGCAGTTTGACAAGGAAAACCCTCTGTTCAAGGGCTTTGTAGACAACTCTCAGGTATGGATGAGCCATGGTGATACCATCACTGCCATCCCTGAGGATTACAAATGCATCGCTTCTACTGCCAACGTGAAGTATGCTGCCTATGCCTCTACCAAGCAACCTGTATGGGCGGTGCAGTTCCACCCGGAGGTGTTCCACTCTTTGCAGGGTACACAGTTGCTGAAGAACTTCGTGGTAGACATCTGTGGTAGCAAGCAAGACTGGAGTGCTGACTCGTTCGTGGAGACAACCGTGGCAGAACTGAAGGCTCAGTTGGGCGACGACAAGGTAATCTTGGGCCTCTCGGGTGGTGTAGATTCCAGTGTGGCAGCCGTACTTCTGAATAAGGCAATCGGTAGCAATCTTACCTGTATCTTCGTAGACCACGGTATGCTCAGAAAGAACGAGTTCCGTGATGTGATGGAAGACTACAAGTGCTTGGGACTGAACGTAATCGGTGTGGATGCGTCTGGAAAATTCTTTACCGACTTGGCAGGCGTTACCGACCCGGAGCAAAAGAGAAAAATCATCGGTCGCGATTTTGTCGAGGTATTCAATGCTGAGGCGAAAAAGCAGACTGGCGCCAAGTGGTTGGCCCAGGGTACCATCTATCCCGACCGTATCGAGAGCTTGAATATCACCGGTAAGGTTATCAAGAGTCATCATAACGTAGGCGGTCTGCCTAAGGAAATGAACCTCCAGTTGTGCGAGCCATTGAAGTGGCTGTTCAAGGACGAGGTGCGCCGTGTAGGTCGGTCTATGGGTATGCCTGAACATCTCATTACGCGTCATCCGTTCCCAGGTCCGGGTTTGGCGGTTCGTATCTTGGGCGACATTACCCCTGAGAAGGTGCGCATCCTTCAGGATGCCGACGATATCTACATCCGTGGCTTGCGTGAATATAAGGTAAAATTGAGCGGTGAGGAAGCTCGCCGGGTATTGGCTGCCGGTGTGCCTGCAGACATGCAGAATGGCGAGATAGAGGTGTCGCTCTACGACCAGATTTGGCAGGCAGGTACCGTATTGCTTTCTACCGTTCGCTCGGTAGGTGTGATGGGTGACGAGCGTACCTACGAGCATCCTGTGGCTCTGCGTGCCGTAACCAGTACCGATGCGATGACTGCCGACTGGGCACATCTGCCATACGACTTCATGGCGAAGGTATCTAACGAGATTATCAATAAAGTGAAGGGGGTGAACCGTGTTTGCTACGACATCTCTTCCAAACCGCCTTCAACAATCGAGTGGGAGTAAAAATCCTGCTATAATCCCTCCTCCTGTCACGGGAAATCCCGGCAGTAGGAGGGATTCTTTTTTTTTAGTTGTCTGATGATTCTACGATATGCTGTCCCACGACATACCCTGTAGTCCAGGCTGCCTGGAGATTGAAACCGCCAGTGATGGCATCGATATCCAATACTTCGCCGGCAAAGAACAGGTGAGGGCATACCTTGCTCTCTAGGCTATTCAAGTCGATATTGGAGAGGCTGACTCCTCCGCAGGTAACAAACTCCTCCTTGAAGGCACCCTTGCCGTTGATAGGATACTGGTCGTTGGTAAGCATCTCTATCAAGAGATTGATGCCTTTCTTTCCCAGTTCTGCCCATTTCTTCTCTGGGGCGTATTGCATCTTCAGGATGAGATAGAGCCAAAGGCGTGAAGGGAGATGGTAAGGACGAATGCTGGCAAGTTGTTTCTGAGGATTGGCAGCGATGATGCCACGGATGGTCTCTTCCACCAGTGAACGGTTGGTTTCATGCACCCAGTTGACGGCTATCTTCACCTGGTAGCCGTTCTCGTGTAAGTGGCGGGCAGAATGGGAGGAGAGTTTCAATACTGCCGGACCGCTCATGCCCCAATGGGTGATGAGCAGCGGGCCCTCTGACTTGAACTTGGTGCCGGGGATGCCGGTATAGACAGGCTCCACGACGGTTCCCGTCAACTCCTTGAATGCCTTGTCGGCAATGTTGAAGGTAAAGAGGGCAGGGATGGGCGACTCTATTGTATGACCTAAATCAGACAAGTGCCTGAAGCTCTCGGTTCGGGGATGACCGCCCGTCGTGATAGCCGCTCGGTCGAAAGCCAACTGTAGGGTATCCGCAGAAACAGAAGAGGCTTCTTTGGGGGGCTTTGAAACCTTGAAGTCGAGTAGCAGTCTGCCATCCTCCAGTTCTGTTATTGCCGTGAGGCGATGGTTGCACCTAATCTTTACTCCAAGTCCTTTCGCCGTGTTTACCAGGCAGTCGATGATGCTGTGCGAGTCTTGCGACTGCGGAAATACGCACTGGTCATCCTGGGTAACCAATGGCACACCATTCTCCTCAAACCAATGGTAGGCATCCTCGTAATCAAAGCTCTTGAAGAGGCGTTTCATGAGTTTGTGTCCACGAGGGTATGCCTGCTTCAGGTCGGAAATTTCTTCGAAGGAATTGGTGAGATTGCATCTTCCGCCTCCCGTGATTTCCACCTTGGCAAGCACCTTCTGCTGTTTCTCGAAGATGGTGATGTCGGCATGAGGTAGCTTGCGCTTGGCTGCTATGGCTGCAAAGAATCCGGCTGCACCTCCGCCTATGATGGCAATGTGTAGTGTCTGTGGCATGTTGCTTTATGAATAAGACAATCTGTAAAATAGCTTATTTCTGTGCTTTCAGCAAGTCGCGGATCTCCATCAGAAGTTTCTCTTCGTTGGATGGCTCGGGAGCGGGCTTAGGTGCAGCTGCCTCTTCCTTTTTCTTCTTGTTCATCAATTTGTTTACCACCTTGATGAGCATGAAGATACAAAAGGCGACGATCAGGAAGTCGAAGCAAGTCTGCAAGAAATTACCATAGTTGATGGTGGCAGCCTTCAGTTCTTCTCCAGCCACCTGTACGGTAGGCAAAGTAACCTTGAGGTCGGAGAAATTGACACCGCCAATCAGCCAACCGATAGGAGGCATAATCATGTCGTCTACCACCGAACTGACGATTTTGCCAAAGGCACCACCAATGATAACACCGACTGCCATGTCAAGCACATTGCCACGCATGGCGAAATCTTTGAATTCATTCAATAATTTGCTCATATTTTTTCCTTTATATATTAATAATGTGTATTGTTGCCGTGAGGCGGGGTGCTGTCTTGCTCTCTCTTGAGAGAGAAATCGCACGGGCACCTTCTTTTTCTTACTTGTATTTTGCAATATAGAGTTGTCAGTATGGCATAATAAGTGTAAAAAACACCCGAAGATTAAACCTATGCCATTCTTTTTTAACTTATTTAAGACTCGTTCTGGTTGCAAAGTTAGAAAAAAATTAGTAACTTTGCGCTCGAAAAGAAGAAAAAATGCTTCTTGAGTGATGAAAAAGGTGCTGTCAGCTCTTTTGGATTCGCTGGGAGGCTTTGAAATGTAATTTTTTAAACATTAATTTAAATATTAACAAAATGACAAAAGTTGCTATTAACGGCTTCGGCCGTATTGGTCGTCTGGCTTTCCGTCAGATGTTTGAGGCAGAGGGTTACGAGGTAGTTGCTATCAACGACCTTACATCTCCTAAGATGTTGGCTCACCTTCTCAAGTATGATACCGCTCAGGGTGGTTTCGCTGGCAAGTTCGGCGAGGGCAAGCACACTGTAGAGGCTACAGAGAACTCTATCATCGTTGACGGTAAGGAGATTACTATCTACGCTAAGCCAAACGCAGCTGAGCTTCCTTGGGGTGAGCTTGGTGTTGACGTAGTTCTCGAGTGCACAGGTTTCTACACATCTAAGGAGAAGGCTTCTGCTCACATCACAGCAGGTGCCAAGAAGGTAGTTATCTCTGCTCCAGCTGGTAACGACCTCCCAACTATCGTTTACAATACAAACCACAAGACTTTGACTCCAGCTGATACAGTTATCTCTGCTGCTTCTTGCACAACTAACTGCTTGGCTCCTATGGCTGATACTTTGAACAAGTATGCTGCTATCCAGTCTGGTATCATGTCTACAATCCACGCTTACACTGGCGACCAGATGATTCTCGACGGTCCTCAGCGCAAGGGCGACCTCCGTCGTTCACGTGCAGGTGCTCAGAACATCGTTCCTAACTCAACAGGTGCTGCTAAGGCTATCGGTCTCGTAATCCCTGAGTTGAACGGTAAGTTGATCGGTTCTGCACAGCGTGTTCCTACTCCTACAGGTTCTACAACTATCCTCGTAGCTGTCGTTAAGGGTAAGGACGTTACTGTTGAGGGTATCAACGCTGCCATGAAGGCTGCTTCTACAGAGAGCTTCGGTTACAACGAGGACCAGATCGTTTCTTCTGATATCATCGGTATGAAGTATGGTTCACTCTTCGACGCTACTCAGACAATGGTTAGCAAGATCGACGAGGAGACATATCAGGTACAGGTAGTTTCTTGGTATGACAACGAGAACTCTTACACTTCTCAGATGGTTCGTACTATCAAGTACCTCGCTGAGTTGAAGTAATACTGCTCATAAGCACATTACAACCATATTATTACGAGTCTGGCATTGCGAAATGCCAGACTTTTTTTTGTGTTTCTCTTGAAAAATATTTTATTTAGTCTTCGTTAACTCAGAATTTTGTTGTAACTTTGCCCCATGAAATATTCGATGATAACCATATTGGGACCTACTGCCAGTGGCAAGACGAGTCTTGCTGCAGCTCTGGCGGCCAAGATAAACTCTCAGGATGCCGCTTCTGTGTGGGGTGGTGATACGAAGGGGGCTGAGATAATCAGTGCCGATAGCCGCCAGGTGTATCGTGGTATGGACATCGGTACGGGCAAAGACCTGGCCGACTATACGGTGGATGGCAAACTTGTTCCTTATCATCTCATTGACATCTGTGAGGCGGGAACCAAGTATAATCTTTTCCAATATCAGCAAGACTTCTACGATGCTTACCTCGATATCCGAAATCGGGGAGTGCTGCCTGTCCTTTGTGGAGGTACAGGACTTTACATCGAGTCGGTCTTGAAGGGCTACCATCTGTCTCCTGTTCCTCAGAATCAGACTCTTAGGGATGAATTGGCAGGCAAAAGCCTGCAGGAACTTACCATGATACTCAAGGAACTGAAAGCCCAAACAGGTTCGAATATGCACAATCGCACAGATGTGGATACTGCGCAGCGGGCCATCAGGGCGATAGAGATAGAGACGTACAATCTGGAGCATCCTATGCCAGTGCGTGAACTGCCTGCTGTAGATTCGCTCATTGTAGGTGTAAATATCGACCGTGATGCCAGAAGGGAGAAGATTACGCGTAGGCTGAAACAGCGTCTGGAAGAGGGAATGGTGGATGAAATAAGGGGCTTGCTCGATAGTGGCATACCGGCAGACAACCTGATATATTATGGTTTGGAGTATAAGTTTATCACCGAGTATGTGATAGGCAAGACCAGCTACGATGAGATGTTCCGCAGATTAGAGATAGCCATCCATCAGTTTGCCAAGCGACAGATGACGTGGTTTAGAGGCATGGAGCGTAGAGGCTTCACCATTCATTGGATAGATGCCTTACTGCCGATGGAGGAAAAGGTGGAACAGGTATTGCGTTTGACTTTTAACTTTTAACTTTTAACTTTTAACTTTTAACTTTTAACTTTGGGTTTTAACTTTTAACATTAAAGATCTGTGGCAGTAAATGAGAACAAATGGGGACTCTTGTATTGTCCTCGTGGTGGTTGGCGCAGCAACAAGCGTTGGGAAAAGATAGAGAAGGTCTTGAAGCAACAGCAGGTGGACTACGACTTCGTACAGAGTGAGAACCAGAAGAGCGTGGAACGTCTGGTCAAGATGTTTGTCAACAATGGCTATAAGACAATAGTCATTGTGGGCGGAGACTCTGCGCTCAATGATGCCGTCAACTGTCTGATGCAGGTAGAGCAGAGAGAGAGGGATGAGATAGCCCTCGGCATTATTCCTAACGGGCTGATGAACGACTTCGCTCATTTCTGGGGCTTCAGTGACAGCGACACGGCGCAAACGGTGGCTTCGCTCAAGCAGCGTCGCATCCGCAAGATAGATCTTGGTTGCATCCGCTATACCAATAAGAAAGGGGAGAAGTGCCGGCGTTATTTCCTCAACTGTATCAATATCGGTCTTATCGCTGCCATCATGAACCTTCGCCGCAAGACCCATCATGTCTTTGGCTCTCGCACCCTGTCGTTTCTCTTCTCATTTATCCTCTTGATATTCCAACGGTTGGACTATAAGATGCATATCAGGATCAATTCGGATGTCGTGAAGCGTAGAGTGATGACGATGTGTATCGGCAATGCCACAGGCTACGGGCAGACTCCTAATGCTGTGCCTTACAATGGGTTGCTTGATGTATCCGTAGTATATCATCCTCAGATGACGCAGCTCTTTGAGGGTATCTATCTCTTCGTGAAGGGGAAGTTTCTCAACCACAAGAGCGTGCATCCTTATCGCACTCGTGAAGTAGAAGTGTTGGAGTCGGCACATGCCATGTTAGGTATCGATGGCAGACTGATGAAAACACCTGAGGGGCCTTATCATATAACGGTATTGCAAGAAGTTATCAATTTTTTGATTCCTGCATAAGTAGTGGACGGTAGATTTCTGCCTGCCATATCCAATGCGAAAATAGCAGAACAGGATTATCCCAGTTCTGCTATTTTTTGTATTTTTTCTTCCTGAAGTAGTTCTATCTTTCTGCCGTCCACCCTGACGAGACCTTCGGAAACAAAGGCAGAGAGCGTACGGATGGCGTTGCTGGTCGTCATATTGCAGATGTTGGAGAGGTCTTCGCGGCTCAGCCGTACGTCCAGTGTCTTTTCATCCTCCTCCATTCCGTACGAGTCTTTGAGGAAAATCAACCCCTCGGCAAGTCTTGCACGCACATGTTTCTGGGTAAGATTGACGGTGCGGTCGTCCGACTTCCCTATCTCTATGCTGAGGTATTTGATGAAGAAGTAGCCGATGTTGAAACTCTTCGACATCATCTTCATGAGTACTGCCATCGGGAAATGGGCGACAACACAGTTTTCCAATGCCATGGCAGCTGTCTTGTATATCTCGTCGGCGAAGTAGGCACGGAAGCCGAAAAACTCGATGGGCTTGATGACGCGGATAATCTGGCTTTTGCCTCCAATACCCTCTTTGAATATCTTCACCTTTCCCGATATCAGACACATGGCATCAATAGGGTGGCCCTCGTTCTCGTAGAGGATTTCGTCCTTCCTGAACCTGGATACCTGAATATGCTCCTTCAGTATCGAGAACTGTTCCTTCCCGATACCGCCCCATAATTCGGCTATCTGTCTAGCTACTTTTTCGCTGTCGAATTTGCCATTTCCTGTCATGTATCCTTGTCTTTTTTGCCTATATAATACTCTTGAAGGTTTCTGTTATTCCCAAAAACATTTGCAAAAGTAACACTTTTTCCTCGAAAAATCAAGAGAAATCAGAGGAAAATATGTTGTATAACATAAGAAATGAAGTTTTTATGAAATTGACACACGAAAAACTTTGTGATACCACAAAAAAGTGTTACCTTTGAAAGCAATTAAAATAGTCAACAAAAATGTTAAAAACCTTAATATAGATCTATGAGTTATCTAAAATTCGAAAAGGCCCTGATGACTAACTTGCAAGAGTCATTGCCAAAGGAGTTGCTACGTACTAACCGCTCCGGTGCTTATTCGTGCTCAACGATTGTAGACTGTAATACGCGCAAGTATCATGGACTGCTTGTGGTTCCTGTTCCAGAACTGGACGATGAGAACCATGTACTCCTGAGCTCGCTTGATGTTACGGTGATTCAGCATGGTGCTGAGTTCAATCTAGGACTGCACAAGTACCAGGGCAACAACTACAGTCCGATGGGACATAAGTACATCCGTGAGTTTGATTGCGATAAGGTGCCAACTACACTTTACCGTGTGGGTGGTGTGATTCTGAAGAAGGAGGTGGTTTTCCAGCATTATGAAAACCGCATTTTACTTCGCTACACATTGGTGGATGGCCATTCAGCCACAACCCTCCGTTTCCGTCCTTTCTTGGCTTTCCGCAGTGTGCGCCAGTTTACCCATGAGAATGGTGTTGCTTCGCGTGAGTATTCTGTAGTAGACAACGGTATCAAGACCTGTATGTATGCCGGGTATCCAGACCTCTACATGCAGTTCTCCAAGAAGAACGAGTTTAAGTTCTGTCCCGACTGGTATCGGGGTGTGGAATATCCGAAGGAGCAGGAGAGAGGTTATGCTTCTAACGAAGACCTCTATGTGCCAGGCTACTTCGAGATGGACATCAAGAAGGGGGAGACCATCGTCTTTGCTGCCTCTACATCGGAGATTAAGTCGAATACTCTGAAAAAGCTCTTCGACAAGGAAGTGGATGAGCGTGCCCCCCGTGACAACTTCTTCCACTGCTTGGTCAATGCTGCCCATCAGTTCCATCGTCGTGAAAGCAATGACGACCGCTATATCTTGGCAGGGTACCCTTGGTTCAAGTGTCGTGCCCGCGATACATTCATCTCGCTTCCGGGCTTGACGCTATCCATCGAGGAGAATGCTTACTTCGAACTGGTGATGAAGACGGCGATGAGGGGGTACTATGAGTTTATGGAGGGAAAGCCGCTCAGTGTACATATCGCAGAGATAGAGCAGCCTGATGTGCCCCTTTGGGCTATTTGGGCTCTTCAGCAGTATGCCAAGGAGACCAGCAAGGAGGAATGCCTCCAGAAATATGGCCAGTTTGTCAAGGATGTGATCCATTTCATCCAGGAGAACAAACATCCTAACCTGGTACTGAAGGAGAACGGACTGCTCTATACCAATGGTAAGGAAAAAGCTGTGACTTGGATGAACTCTACAGCCAACGGTCGACCTGTAGTGCCTCGTACTGGCTATATCGTAGAGTTTAATGCCCTTTGGTACAATGCCTTGTGCTTCTGTGCCGCACTCGCAGGGATAGAAGGAAAGGAAGATATGCAGCAGAAACTCCTGTCACAGGCAGAGGTTACCAAGCAGTCGTTCCTCGATACCTTCCTCAATGAGTATGGTTACCTCTACGATTACGTGGATGGCAATATGATAGACTGGAGCGTGCGTCCTAACATGATATTCCCAGTGGCTTTCGACTATTCTCCATTGTCGCAAGACCAGAAGAAGAAGGTGCTCGATATCTGTACGCGCGAATTGCTGACACCTAAGGGATTGCGTTCGCTCTCGCCCAAGAGTGGCGGTTACAATCCTGTCTATGTGGGGCCTCAGACACAGCGCGACTACGCTTACCATCAGGGTACGGCATGGCCTTGGCTCGGCGGTTTCTATATGGAGGCAAGTCTGAAGCTCTATAAGCGCACACGTCTCAGCTTTGTAGAGCGACAGATGGTAGGATACGAGGACGAGATGTCTTACCATTGCCTGGGAACCATCAGCGAACTCTTTGATGGCAACCCGCCATTTGCCGGCCGTGGAGCTACCTCTTTTGCCATGAACGTGGCAGAGATACTCCGGGCACTCGAATTGCTAGAAAAATATCAATATTAATAGAAGGAGGACTGCTATATGAAAGTATTAATGTTTGGATGGGAGTATCCTCCTCACGTATTCGGTGGCTTGGCTACAGCCAACTTTGGTATTTCCCAGGGATTGCATGCCCAGGGCGACGTAGACATCACGCTCTGCTTGCCTCATCCTTTTGGAGATGAAGACCGTACTGCGGCAAAGATTGTGGGTATGAACTGTGTGCCTATCGCTTGGCGCGACGTAAATCATGACTATGTGCAGCAGCGTATCGGCCACATCATGAACCCTGACGATTACTATCGTTATCGTGACCATATCTATGCCGACTTCAACTATATGAACGTCAATGACCTCGGCTGTATGGACTTTGCCGGTGGTTATCCATCTAATCTACACGACGAAATCAATAACTATAGCGTCATCGCAGGTGTGGTGGCCCGAAGCGAAGACTTCGACATCATCCATGCCCACGACTGGCTTACTTTCCCTGCTGGCATCCATGCCAAGAGAGTAAGTGGCAAACCATTGTGCATCCATGTGCACGCTACCGACTTCGACCGAAGCCGTGGCAAGGTAAACCCTACAGTTTATTCCATCGAGAAAGACGGTATGGACAATGCCGACTGCATCATGTGTGTGTCTGAGTTGACCCGGCAGACGGTCATCAACCAGTATCACCAAGATCCACGCAAGTGCTTTGCCATGCACAATGCCGTGTATCCTCTGAAGCAAGAGTGGCAAGATATTCCACGCCCAGACCACAAGGGTAAGGAGAAGGTAGTTACCTTCCTGGGGCGTCTGACGATGCAGAAGGGACCAGAGTATTTTGTAGAAGCAGCCAACATGGTATTGCATCGTACTCGCAATGTGCGTTTCTGCATGGCTGGTTCGGGCGATATGATGGACCAGATGATTTATCTTGCAGCAGAGCGGGGCATCGCCGACCGTTTCCACTTCCCCGGATTCATGCGAGGCAAGCAGGTATATGAGTGCCTGAAGGATTCGGATGTCTATGTGATGCCATCCGTGAGCGAACCGTTCGGTATCTCTCCACTGGAGGCGATGCAGTGCGGTACGCCTACCATCATCTCCAAGCAGAGTGGTTGCGGCGAAATCCTCACCAACTGCATTAAGGTAGACTATTGGGACATCCACGCCCTGGCAGATGCCATCTACGGCATCTGTCATAACGAGAGCCTCTTCGATTACCTCTCCGTAGAGGGTAAGAAAGAGGTAGACCAGATAACCTGGGAGAAAGTGGGTGCCCGCATCAAGGACTTGTACCTTAAGACCCTCGACAGGAAGTAGGCTATTACTAACTTAATGATTAACAATTAAAAATTATGAAGACAATTTGTTTATATTTCGAGATACACCAGATCACCCATCTCAAGCGCTACCGCTTCTTCGATATAGGTACTGATCATTATTACTATGACGATTATGAGAATGAGCGTTCTATCAATGACATTGCCGAGCGTTCCTATATGCCTGCCCTCCAGGCCTTGCAGGAGATGATAGAGAAGAACGGACGCTACTTTAAGGTAGCATTCTCTCTTTCGGGTGTAGGTATGGAGCAGTTGGAGCAGCACGCTCCTCAGGTGTTGGAAAAGTTGCAGGAACTCAATAATACCGGTTGTGTGGAGTTTCTCGCAGAGCCTTATTCACATGGTTTGTCATCCCTCATCAATGAGGAGAGCTTCAAGGCTGAGGTAAAGCGCCAGGCTGCCAAGATTAAGGAATATTTCGGCAAGGAGCCTACTGTGCTCCGCAATTCCTCGCTTATCTATAGCGATGAGATAGGTGCTGAGGTTGCCAATATGGGCTTTGTCGGAATGCTCACAGAGGGGGCAAAGCACGTGTTGGGCTGGAAGTCTCCACACTATGTCTACCATTGTGCGATGAATCCTAAGCTGAAGCTCTTGTTGCGTGATGTTCGCCTGAGTGATGATATTTCCCTCCGCTTTAACAATAGTGATTGGGACGGGTATCCACTCTTCGCCGACAATTATATGAACCAGATAGCTGCTCTCCCAGAGGAGGAGCAGATTATCAACATCTTCATGGAGTTGTCTGCACTGGGTATCGCCCAACCATTGTCTAGCAATATATTGGAATTTATGAAGGCTTTACCGGAGTGCGCTAGGCAGCGTGGCATCACCTTCTCTACGCCTACCGAGATTTGCAGGAAGATGAAGAGCGTAGGCGAGATTAATGTGCCGGATACCCTAAGCTGGGTAGACGAGGAACGTGATGTAAGTTCATGGCTCGGTAATCCTATGCAGCGCGAGGCTTTCAACAAGCTCTATAGTGTAGCCGACCGTGTGCGTATTGCCAACGACCCGCGCATCAATCAGGATTGGGATTACTTGCAGGCTAGCAACAACTTCCGCTTCATGACTACCAAGCCTAGCAACGTAGGTCTGGACCGCGGTATCTATGCCAGCCCATTTGATGCCTTTACCAACTATATGAATATCCTGGGCGACTTCATCACCCGTGTCAACAACCTCTATCCTGCCGATGTCGACAATGACCAGCTGGAGAGCCTCTTGGCTACGATTACCAATCAGGATGAGGAAATCGAGATGAAAGACAAGGAGATAGTACGTCTTCAGGCTAAGATAGAGAAGATAGAGAAGGAGGCTGAGAAACTGCGTGGTGAGAAGAAACCTGCAGCCAAGGCTACAACAAAGGCATCTTCTGCTAAGAAAACTACTACTGCAAAGAAAGCACCTGTAAAGAAGGCTGATACAAATAAAGCCGAATAAACGTTTTAGATATACTCATCAAAAGGTTGACTCTCCATAGCTGTGAAGCTATGGAGAGTTTTTACTTTTCCACTTGCTCATTCAAAAAGGCTGCATCCATTCGGAATCAATCCTAAGGATGCAGCCTTTCATGAATTATAGTGTATTGCCTGGTTTAACAGAATGCCAGACAAATGTTATGCAATCCCTGTTTTAGTAGCCAGGATTCTGGTCTTCCAGACTCATCTGGTCGTTGGCATCGATGGCTTTCTGTGGGATAGGGCGGAGCAGCTTCTGGCCGATGCGCTGTGCGGCAACGCCTTCTATCTCATGATTGTACAAGTTACAGCGAGTTACGAGAGTCTGTGTTCGGCGGAGGTCCATCCAGCGGGCGGTATTGCCGAAGTTCTCGCAGACACTCTCGTCCAAGATGTTGTCGATGGTGATGTCGCCTGTGATGGCTGCATTGCCGGCACGCTGGTGTACTTCGTTGAGACGGGCCAAGGCTGTAGGCTTGTCACCTTTTTTCAGATAGGCCTCTGCTGCTACGAGATACATCTCTGGCAGGGTAATGACGTGGATGTCTCGATAGCAAGTGCTGCCTTGATTGGAGGCTGTCTGGCTGTCATCAAACTTCTTGCAAGGACTGGAGCCGTATACCAACTGCTGGTTCTCGTAGTAGTCTACGTCTTCTCCGTTCATGTTTTGAGCCTCCTTGGTATTGGTGTCCATAGGGATTCTGTAGGTCTCGGCTCTGTTGGTGGGGTCTTCTGCCTTCCATGCCTCAAAGTCGGCATCGGTCTCGTACCAAGCGGGGTAGTAACGTACCACGGGATACCCCTTCAAGCTCTCGCCGTTTTTATACCAAGTCCAGTAGCTGGTGTTGGCGGCATTGCCTTTGTTAAGGTTAGGTACTTCCTTCATGAAGGTTGCATCGTAGCGCTGGTCGCCTTTCTGGAAGCAGTGGAGCGCATAGATGGTAGGCACGTAGCTGGAAGTGGTGGCTTTGATAGGGTCTTCGGCTCCACCTAGGTAGTTGCAGAAATAGGTGCTCCAGGCTGTACCGCCCGTCGTACTGTTGTTGGCTGTGGCAAGGTCGTACTCTACATCGAAGATGAATTCGGCATTGTCGTCGCCACTTCCATCGGCCTTCCAGAGGTCGGCAAACTTGGCTGTTAGTTTACGACCGCCAATCACCTCGTCTGCCAGAGAGGCAGCCTTGGCGAAATATTCCTGCTTGTTCAAGTCCCATGCAGCAGAGAGATAAGTTTTGGCCAAGATGGCCTTGGCGGTCTCTTGACTGATGCGGCCACCACCTTGTGTGGCTGTAGATGCCTCCAATGAGTTTTCGGCGATGACGCTCTCCAGCTCCGAGATGATATAGGCATATACCTCTTCGGCAGATGATTTGGGATAGCCCGTAGCCGAGGCGGTTATGAAGTCTTTCATTAAGGGGACACCTCCGAAATTGTTTACCAGCAGGTAATACTCATAGGCTGCCAGTACACGAGCCTCGGCGATGCGCTTGTTCTTCAGAGTGGCATCAATGTTGGCAGACTCGCCGTAGTAAGGTACTGCGTATGCCGAACGTATACCTTTGTATAGATAGGTATAGAGGTTGGTGAGGTCGCTGTTCTCAGGAGTAAGAGTCTCGTAGGTGTTCATGGTCTCATTCATCTTGTTGCGACCGTCGGCATACATGTCTGTACCCGCAGAGAAGCAACTGGTGAACAGAGGGGCTGCATAGACGCTTTGCAAGCGCTGGTAAGCTGTGTTGACCAAGGTCTCGAATCCGTCCTTCGTGGAGAATTGTGCTACGTCGCTCACATTGGTCTTGTTGCGTGCTTCGAGAAAATCGCTGCAGCTGGTCATGGTTCCCATGCAGCATGCTGCCAATGCTACGCTATATAATATCTTTTTCATAATTGTTTCCTTATTTTATTAAGATTAGAACTTAAGATTTACACCAAACTGGTATGTTACAGAAGATGGACCGCCATTCTGGAGATTCTGTGAAGCCCACTCTGGGTCGAAGCCCTTGTAGTTGGTGAAGCAGAATGGGTTGAGTACGTTCACATAAACGCGGAGGTTGCGAACGCCAATCTTGCTCACCACGGTCTTAGGCAATGTGTAACCCAATGTGATGTTCTTTACCTTGGTGAAGGATGTCTTCTGATACTGGAAACCTTGGCCCTTGGCCGATCCCTTGTCGCCGAAATAGCCACCGCACGAGGTGTCGGAGTTGTTGGGGTAGGGCAGTGAACCGTAGTGGGTCTCTGTAGCATAGGTAATCTCGCCAGTGGTGTGGTCGATAATAGGTGCACCCTTTGGTATATAGTAGTCCATAGCCATGTGGGCGTTGCCTCGGTCGCTGTACTTCATGTACTTCTCGTGGAAGTAGCTGCGAGACCAGAAGCCGCTCTTGGTATAGAACATGATGGAGAAGTCGAAGCCCTTAAAGTAGACGTTGGTAGAGAAGCTACCTGTCCAGCGCGGGTCGGTGCAACCGTAGATTTGCTTGTCTTCGTCGTCTATCTTGCCATCGTTGTTCCAGTCATTGACAGCTACCTGTCCCTCATACCACTTGTAGGTCTTACCGTACTTGTCGTAGAGTTCCTGCAGGGTATAGTGGATGTCGCCATCCTTGGTGTGCATAGTTACACCTTGGTCGGTGATAACGTCTGTATGGGTATAGTCGCGGAGCACGTTCAGTGGCTCGCCGATAAACCAGTTGTTGGCTACCTCGTCTACCTTGCCGTTACTCAACTCCTTGATCTTGTTCCAGTTGCGTGCAAAGTTAACGGCGGCACTCCATGAGAAGTCCTTCTTGTTGATGATGTTGAACTGCAAGCCTAATTCGATACCTCTATTCTGTACAGATCCGATATTGAAGGTAGAGGTTGTCTCACCAGTCTCCAATGGCACTGAACGAGACATGATTTGTCCGTCGGAAAGGCGGTTGTAGAAGTCGGCGGTCAGGTTGATGCGGTTCTTTAGGAAGCTCAGGTCCAGACCGAGGTCAAACTCCTTTACCTTTTCCCAGATGAGGTTTGTGTTCACCAGTCCGTTAGGGTAGTAGCCCTGCTGTTCTTTTCCGTCAATAGCCACATAGACAGGCCCTGTGGCAGAACCGATGGTTACGTAGTCGCCCACGTTGTTGTTACCAGTCACACCATAAGAGACACGCAGCTTGGCGTTGTCAAGCCATGAGCTGGTCTGCTTCATCCAGGCCTCGTCAGAGAAGCGCCAGGCGGCTGCTATAGATGGGAACCAGCCCCAACGGTTGCCCTTGGCGAAACGTGAGCTGCCATCGGTACGTAGGGTGGCAGTAGCCATGTAGCGTCCTTTGTAAGAGTAGTTGGCGCGGAAGGCAAATGACTCCAGTGCCGACTCTGTGAACGAACTGGACAGTACTTTGTCGCCGCTGGCTGCACCCAGGTTGTGGAAGGTCATCATGTCGTTTGCGATGCCCTTAGCCTCCTCATACTGATATTCAGTGTTGGTCTTATAGAGCGAGAACAAGGCCATGGCACCGATGTTGTGGTCGCCCAGAGTCAGGTTGTAGTCTAACTGGTTGTCCCAAGTCCAGTCCATTCTTGTGGTGTTTGCCACAGAACCGAAGTTGGTCTTGTTCTTCTGATAGTAAGTAGAACCCACATCATTGGTCTCGGTGATACCGGTAGCGTAGAAGATGCCCTGTCGCTTGTGCGAATAGTTAGGGGAGAAAGTAGTGGTGAACTTGAGTCCCTTCACGATGTTGGCGCGCAGGTAGAGGTTGCCCATCAAGCGATACTGCTTGGTCTGGTTGGTATAGTTGTTGTCGTACAAGTCAATCAGAGGATTGTACGTAGACGTAAACTGTGCGCTAGAGTCGAACGCAGCCTTGGCTCCAGGGTTAGGAATCAGGTTGCCGTCGGAGTCTGTAGGTGAAACGAATGGGTTGAAATAGAAGGCGTTCACGTATGGTGAGTAAGTGCCGTCTGTGCAGACGTCTTCGGTGCGGCTCATCGACATGTTGACAGAGAAGCCTGCCTCAAAAAACTTTGAGAGTTTGGCATCCATAGAGCCTTTCAGGTTGAAACGCTCATAGTCGTTGCCCTTAAATACGTTCTCTTCGCCCTGATAGCCGAGTCCCACACGATAGTTTACCTTTTCTGTAGAACCGGCTGCACTGACGAAGTGGTTCTGCTGTGCGGCAGTGCGCGTCACGAGTTTCTTCCAGTCGTAGCCATCGAAGCTAGGATCCATCATCAGCTCATAGAGTTTGGAGTCTTTGTAGCTTGTGGCTCCATTGCGTGAGAGGAATGCCGAATTCTTGTCTGATTCGGTGATGACGTAGTGAGGATGGCCTGTAGCGTCCACACCCTTGCGGCTGGACCCCTCGAACGACTCTGTGCTCAGTGTCGTGTAGCGGGCAAAGCGGTAGTCCATAAACTCGTTGGCATCCATGAATTCCGGCATACGGGCCAACTTCTTGATGCCATAATATCCATCGTAAGAAATCGTAGCCTTCTGAGCTTTGTCGGCACCCTTACTGCCCTTTGTGGTAATCATGATGACACCAGCAGAAGCACGACTACCATAGATAGCAGTGGAAGAAGCATCCTTCAAGACATCGATACGGTCGATGTCGTCAGGATTGAGGAAGTCCATGTTGTCGCACACTACGCCGTCAATAACATACAATGGCTGGGCTTGCTTGTTGATAGAAGCCTGTCCGCGTACCTGGATGTTGAATCCTGAACCTGCACGGCTGCCAGACTGTGTGATATTGACACCAGGAACAGAACCCTGCAAAGACTCGGCAAGATTGGTGGTACCGCGGGCGGCAATTTTCTCGGAGTTGACAGAAGCGATAGAGCCGGTTACGTCACGCTTGCGCATGGTACCGTAACCTACCACTACGACTTCGTCGAGTGCAGCGTTGTCGTCTTCAAGGACAATATTCCATGACTTTTGCCCACCCACTTTTACTTTTTTAGGTTTGCAGCCGATGTAGCTGAAGGTAAGTACAGTGTTAGGATTAGCATTCTCAATGCTGAAGTTACCGTTTAGGTCTGTTATGCCACCAGCCTTACCATTTTGGTCGGTAATGGTAACGCCAATCATAGGTTCGCCATTGGCATCCGTTACGGTACCTTGGATTGTCTTCTGCGCAAAGGCAGTGAAACAAACCGAACTCAAAGCTAGCGCAACACTAGCACGCTTTAGTTGTCGATACATACAATTTTTGTTTTAGGTTATTATTATGTTTTAAGTTTTGGTCTTTCGAAATTTACTAGCGATTCTTCGTTTTCCATTTGTTCAGATTATAACTACTGCAAAGATAGAAAAAAATATTTAAATAGCGTTGCTTTTTTCTAATATTTTTGCGAAAACGTTTACGTAACTCTCAGTTTCTGGCATACTTCCCTATAGCTTACGTGTATGTGGGAGGTAATAAAAAAAAAAGTGCAATGCCCTTTGGGGAGCATTGCACTTCATGATATGGATTCATCTAATCATTAATCTTCTGTTGGATACCAGCGTGGGTCTCCTGCCTTTTCTTTCAGCGTTCCTGCCTTGATGGTGAAGTCGCCGTTGGCTGGATCGGTAAACAACTGGTCTGAGGTGTAGTCGAGTGCGTTAAGGCCCTTGATAACCTTGAAGAAGTCGCTTGTTTTATAGCTGCCGGATACAGTAGGAGCTACCTTGCTTCTGATGTTCTTGTTGGTAACTTCATCTGCACTCTTGCCGAAGATGCAGTTCTCGATGGTGAAAGTCTCTGCTCCATATGCAGCATCGTTGAAGTCTACGAAATATTGACCACTACCATTGCAGTTGTAGAATGTACTGTTCTTGATGGTGATGTTCTGCATGTTGGTCTTCTTGCTCAAGATGAATACCTTTCCGGTCTTGCAGATGCCGTTGAATGTACATCCGTCAATCTCGATATTGTCAAGATGGCCTAAACCGTCGTTGGCATCGATGTGGATGAAACCATAGCCTGCACAGAGGTCTGTGAAGACTGAGTTCTTCAATGTCAACTTGCTGATGG
>CAVDKC010000030.1:0-6289 GCA_963609615.1 Oribacterium sp. | reverse complement strand
CATCTGAACTTTGGAGTCGGAAGAAAGAGGTCTTGACATCCTTCACCTCGCAGTCTTCGAGAGTGAATTCGCTTACGGTACATGCATTCTTCTGGTTGATGAAGTAGCCAGCTCCGTTCTCTACCAGTTTTACGTTCTGGAACTTGATGTATGCGTGTGAACCTGCTACGTCGAAGTTCTTGTCCATCTTGATGGTAGGAGCGTCGCCGCCTGCCAAACCGAAGAATGTAACCGACATGCCGTCAGGGATGGTTACGTTGGTCTTTCCACCGTCGGTGTCTGATGTTCCGTAGAGTGAAATCTCAGAACCTGCCGGGATGCCGATGGTGGCACTGTAGTTGGTCTCATTCCCGGCTGCAGCTTTTGCCGCTGCGGCAATTTCCTCAATGAGGGTCTGTGAGATGACCTTCACGTCTTCAGGAAGAGAATACTTATAGTCGGCTGTTGGCATGGCTGCTGGGGTTGTGAATTGCAACTGGCCTCGTTTTGACTCGCCGTTGTAGATGGTGGCGGTGTAGGTAGTTGTTGGCTTCACATTTGTATATGTGAATTTGCCTGCAGCTATTTCGTCTGCCGTCAGGTCGTGTTTGTCTTCATTCTCTGGGTCAGCAGCATTCACAATCGCGATGTGTGTTACGGCTGCTCCTGGAGTCCATGAAAAATTCACGTGGTCTTCGAAAAGGTCGGAAGCCGTCAGGGTGTTGAAAATCTGCTCGGCTTTGGTCTTGAAGGATGAGCCGTCCTTGTAGTAAACCCATTTAGAGTCGTTGGCCTGGCTTGACTTTGCCTTTACTCGCATATAATATTTGCTGTCGCCGTCCAGACCATTGAGTACTACTGGTGAGGTGGTCAGGCTCTTGTCTTCTCCGTATGTTATGATGTTGGCGTTCTCCACTCCGTCGTAGAGGGAGTCCTTGCTTACCTCGAATACATAATATTCCGGCTCTGCCACATCTTTTGATGTGAAGGCGGAGAAGGTAACTGTAGCTGCAGATTCGGTAGTTTCAACGGTGATTTTGTCACCGTTGAGTCCGAATAGTCTTGACAGGCTGCTGTCTACGCTCCAGTCATTGCCGTCTGTGCAGGATGTTGCCGACAGAGTCAATGTCAGTATGGCAGCTGTGCCCATTATTTTGTTGAAGCTCTTCATTTTCTTGTCTTTTTTGTTTAAAGATGTTTGTTGCACTTAGACTATGATTAGTCTGAATAGCCATAAGAGTTGTGAACCTTGCCGTTTGTCGCAGAAATGGTTGTGGAAGCGATAGGCATGAGGTAGCGGTTCTTTACTGCTACGTTGTCGCCCACGAGGCCACTGCAGATTGACGGCAGGTTGGTGTCTACTTGTGTGTCGGTGCCAGTGTCAAGTTTAGCAGCTCCGAAAGAGTCGATACTACCAGCATAGTCGGCAGCTGTCTTACCTGTAGGCAGGCCATACCAGGTGACGCTCGAGAAGTCAATCTTTGTCTTATCTGTATCCAGATAGTTGAAGTAGATGGTCTTCTGGTATGTGCCGTCGCTCAATTCTGTGAGATAGGTCTGCTTGAACTCATTGATCTTATCAACCAAGAGATTCCAGCGAATCAAGTCAAATTTGCGAATGCCTTCGCCGGCAAACTCCCACATGTTCTCTTGTACGAGTGCGTTGAAGAATGCATCCTTGTCGGAGGCAATGTTGTTGACATATGCCTGGGCATCAGTCTTGTCGTCCTTGTCGAATGCACGGGTGTGAACTTCTGCCAAAGCCTGGCGAGCTGTCAAGCCGTTGGCAGAACCTTCGTAGTTGGCATCAGGATTGCCGGCCAACTCGTTCATACACTCCGCATAGTAGAGCAATACCTGCGAGTAACGCATTTTGACAGGGTTGATACCAGTAGTATGCTTTGCGGTAGCCTTCAGGTTATTTTGCAACCAAGTGCTGTTCATCTTGCGTACATCCCATTTGCCTACATATATGCCGAAAGGAGCATTCTTGAGCATTGATTCCACAGTGTTATTCCCATCCTGCTTGATCTCAAAGTTGGCACAAGTGATATCGCGGCGCGTATCCTTAGGGTCGTATGAGTAAAGGAGAGGTGCTGTTACCTTCATCTTACCCGAAGAGTTGGAATAGCCGTATTCTGTGGTATTGCCATTCAGGCGTACACCCACCGTGTATCCCAATTCGCCCGTTACGTTCTCACCCATAGGAATCTCGAAGAGGTTCTCGTGGTAAGTCTTGTCGAGAGAAAGTTGGTTCAAGAGATACCACTCATTCTCGAAAGATGGGTTGAGCTTATGGGTGTTGTCGTTGATGATGGCTGTCCAGTGGCTCAGGGCACGCTCGTAGAGAGCTTTGCGCTCTGCGGCTCCAGGACGCTGGGTAGGATAGGTGGCATCGCTGTATGATGCGGTCTCATATCCATCCTTTGCCTTTTCACGGATTACGTAGCCGGCACGTGTCATGGCGATTTGTGCCAAGAGGCCATGTGCATAGCCCTTTGTCATGCGCTCTGTGGTGTAGTCGGAAACCTGATCTGCCCAAGGCAAATATTTTATGGCCTCGTCTAGGTCGTTCATCAGCGAGTCCATGATGACATCGCGGTCTGTCTTCTCCAGATAGGCGTTGCTCAGGTCGGCCTTGGATGCTTCTACCTTGAATGGAATGTCTCCGAAGTAACGGATGAGGTCGAAGTAAATCATGGCACGAACCGTGAGTGCCTCGCCGAGGCTTCGCTCCATAGACTTCTGGTTGGAGCCTCCGCCGGTAAATGTGGCGCTGTTGCGGATGCCCTCGATAATCTGGTTGGCATCCTCGATGATTCCATATTCTGCGTCCCATACACCGCTTATCTTGCTCCAGCCTGGGTCCATATTGTAGTTCATATTACCACGCTCGCTGGAGGTGTTGGTAGCATTGCTGCCCAATCCGTCCACGAGCTCGCAGTCGCTATTCAATCCCCAAATGATGGCCAAATCCTGTGAGTAGGTACGGTCTTGTCCCATGGCGCCATAGAGCTTGTTGACGCGGAGATTGGTATAGTAAGGTGAGGCGTATGTGTTATCTGCTGTCATTTCTGACGGAGATGTCTGGTCGAGAAAGTCAGAGCATGATGACAATCCCATAACGCCTGCCAATGCAAAAGCATATAATATCTTGTTCATTTTTTTATCTTATGAGGTTTTAGAATGTAACGTTGATTCCACCTACGAATGTGCGGCTCTTAGGATAGGCTGCATAATCGATACCTGGTGTCATTGGGTTCTTCTTTGAACTGGTGTCTACTTCTGGGTCGTAGCCCGTGTAGTTGGTCAGGCAAAGGAGATTGTAGCCTGTGAAGTAGATGCGTACGTTCTGGATAAAACACTTGTTGACCCACTTCTTGGGTAAGGTATAGCCTACGGTTACATTTTGCAGACGGAGGAATGATGCATCCTCTACTGCATAGCTGATGAGCTGCATGGTTGTTACACCAGCTGGATTGTAGATGTTGGCATTTGCGTTGATCTCGTTCAGACGGTTCATTACGTTCTCCACTCCACCGTATTTGGTGATGAGGCTGGCTGACGGACGACCGAGGTTGTCGCCAGTAGCTGGGTCTATCCAGGTGTAACGGTTACCTACTGCAAAGTCGTTTACAAGGTTGTAGTTCTTGGATGAGCCTGCATAGAATGAGTTGGCAAGTTTTGTGCCGTTTACCAACTTGTTACCCAAAGAGTAGTTGAAGAACACGTTGAAGTCGAAGTTGCCTACATGACCGTCAAAGCCGAAACCGCCAGTGGTGGTAGGTACGGTGTTGCCAAGGCGCTGCTTGATAGGGTCGCCGTTTTCGTCGACCTCCACCTTGGCTACGCCTGGATACAGGTTACCGCCGAAGAGTGTGTAGCTCTTGTCTGCTTTGCCGTCAACCAATGACCATTTTCCGTTAGAATTCAGCATCAAGTCGCCTTTACCTGTGCTGGCATCATATACGGTATAGAAACCGTTACTCTTGTAGCCCCATAGCTCGCCGAGTCGACCACCTTGCTCTACGCGGAAGTCCTCATACTTTGCAATGGTAGAACCACTCCAGTTGCTGCTCTGCCATGGGTTCTCCATATTCAACTCGTCAATCTTGTTCTTGTTGTAAGAGATGTTGAAGTTGAAGTTCAGTCCCACTTTCTTGGTGTCGAATATAACAGCATTGAGAGCCAATTCGATACCCTTGTTAGAGGTCTTGCCGAAGTTCTGGTACTGTGATGAGTAGCCTGTGTTCGTAGGGATGACACTCTGCATCAAGAGGTCTTTTGTGGTGTTCCAGTAGAAGTCCAACGTACCGCTGATGCGTCCGTTGAGGAAACCATAATCGATACCGAAGTTGCGGGTCACGGTAGTTTCCCATTTCAAGTCTGGATTATAGAGGTATGTTCCGTGCTCAAGCATAGAGGCTCTGTTCTCATTGAAGAATGGAGCCTTGGCGGTGTTGCTTGCCATGGAGTAGGTGGTTGTCAACAAACCTGAGTTGATGCGGTTGTTACCGGCTGTACCGAAGCTCAATCGTGCCTTCAAGTTGGAGAGCCAGCTTGAAGCACCCTTCATGAATTCCTCGTCAGAGAGACGCCAAGCCAAGGCTGCTGATGGGAAGAAGCCCCAACGGTTGCCTTTTCCGAACTTGCTGGATCCATCGGCACGCATCGTGACTGTAGCCAAATACTTGTCGGCAAGCGTATAGTTGATACGGCCGAAGTAAGAGAGGATATTCTCCTTGGCCTTGATGTCGCCTTCGTTAGGAAGTGCTGTACCTGCAGCGGTGTTGGCAAGTACCTCGTCGATGGTGAATGAGGTAGGGAATGCCACAGAGGTGTTGGTACGGGTGATGTCCTGGCTGCTGCTCCACTCCTGGCCAACCAATACATTGATGTGGTCGCGGCCACCGAATAGTTTGGTGTTATCGTATGTCAGGGTGTTGGCATTGCGCCAGTTCTTGTTCTCGGCACGGATAAACTGTACCTGAGGCTGACCGTTGTAACCATACTTAGAATTGGTTGTGGCGTTTGTACCCCATACTTGGTCGGTGTTGTTGTACTTCCAGCCATAGCCGAACTCTGAACGGAAGGTCAGGCCCTTAAAAGGTTTCCAGTTCAGACCAACGTTGTAGTTCTGCTGGAAGCGCTCCTGGTACTTATAAGTATCTGTGATACGTTCTGTAGGGTTACGGCGTGTAGATGTGCTGTTTTCCTCATCGTCGTCGGAAGAGCCTGAAAGAGGTTCTACAGGGTTCCATCTTACTGTATTGGCTACAACTGAGTTTGCTGCACTGGATTCGTTGGTGTCGGCACCACCGTTCAAACCATCAAGTTTGGTAAATGCCATGCGCCCGTTGAAGTCTAATGACAACCACTTGTTCAGGTTGGCGTTGAGCTTGGCATTGATATTGTTCTTGGCATAACCAGAACCGAGCATGATGCTCTTCTCGTCGTTGTGCGAGAAGCCGACGTTGTATTTGATATCCTTGGTGCCGCCACTCACGTTGACATTATATTGTTTTTGGTTGCCCGTGCGGCCAAAAACTTCATCTTGATAGTCGCGGCCAGCAATAGATTTCCAAATGTCGAGGTCGTTGTAGTTGCCGTAGTCGGTGCTGCCCAGTTCGTACTGATAGTAAGCATAGTCGTATGGAGACATAGTCTTCACCAGTTTGCTTACCTTCTTCAGACCAAAGGAAGCGTTGAAGTTGACCTGTGTCTTGCCCTCTGAACCGCTCTTGGTGGTTACGATGATAACACCATTGGCACCACGGGCACCATAGATGGCTGTAGAAGAAGCATCCTTCAATACGTCGATGCTCTGGATTTCGCTAGGAGCGATGTCGCTGATAGAACTTACGGGGAAACCGTCCACGATGTAGAGTGGGGAGTTGTCCTGTGAGAGGGAGCCGCCACCACGCACACGAATCTTGACGTCAGCATCTGGAGAACCCTCGGTGGTGGTGATGTTTACACCAGCCATCTTACCGGTCATCGCCTCACTCACGTTAGATACAGGGATGTTGGAAATCTGCTTGTCGCTGATAGAAGATACAGAACCGGTGAGGTCTTTCTTTCTGACAGTACCATAACCGATAACTACCACGTCGTTGAGGGTGGTGTTGTCATCTTCCAACTTTACTTCGATTGTAGATTTACCGGCAACGTTTATCTCCTTGGGTTTCATACCGATGTACGAAATCTTGAGTTTGTTGCTCTTTCCTTTTAGGTTTACGGTAAAGTTACCATCAATGTCGGTGACACCCCCATTGCCGGCTTGTCCTACCTCCATGACGGAGGCGCCGAT
>CAVDKC010000029.1:0-25016 GCA_963609615.1 Oribacterium sp. | reverse complement strand
ATAATTCTATCGAGGCCAACGCCTACGACATTATACATTATTAATTATACATTATCAATTAACTTGGATGTTAAGAAAGAAAACATTTCAAAACAAAGTAGCGGCCAGCCGCTACTCCCTCCCTATCACTGCAACCCTTGCCGCTCTGGTTTGGGTTGCAATGGGTTTATTGACACCCAGTATCTGGGTGCAATTCGCCTTCACCGCCATCTCTACATTTCTCATGGTAGAGCTGAACAACCGCAATGCCCTCATGCGCACCTATAGCCGCATGGTATCCTGCAGTTTCCTGGTGCTCGTTACCATGACCAGCCTGCCACATCCATCACTCAAGGCTAGCATCGTGACGATGTGCTTCATCGCCTTTTACCTTATCATCTGGAACAGCTACCAAGACCATCTGTCGCCTGGCTGGACCTTCTATGCCTTTTTCTGCATCGGTTTGGCATCCACCGTATTCATTCAGGTAATCTACTTTCTGCCTATACTCTGGATCTTGATGATATTCTTTACCAATTCCTTTAGTTTCAGAAACTTCTTCGCCTCTCTGCTAGGCATCATCATACCTTATTGGTTTTCGGTAGGCTACTATTTCTACCAGAACGACATCGAAAGTCTCGTCAGGCACTTTGCGAGTTTTATCGACTATCAAGACCTGTTTGACTATTCGCAGGTTACCGACCACCAACTGGTCAACATCGGCTTCATCACCCTATTGGGCATCATCGGCAGCATCCATTTTCTGCATACCAGTTATGCAGACAAGATACGAACCCGCAAGATATACGAGTCGCTCATACTGATGACTTTCGTCAACTTAGTGTTCGTCATCCTCCAGCCCCGGCACATACGGGAGCTAGGAGGCTGCATGATTGTGAGCGTATCACCGCTCATCGCCCATTTCATCACCTTTACCAAAGGCAAGCTGCCCAACATCTCATTCATCGTGATGCTACTGCTCATTGTGCTGATATTGCTATTCAATATCTTCGTGCCAGAGATTACCTTGACAAGTGTAACATATTAAGACAAATGATAGACTGGATAATTAGTTTTCTGATAGACTGGGGTTACTGGGGCATGCTGGCCGCAGCTTTCCTCGCCGGAAGTTTCTTCCCCTTCAGTAGCGAGGCGGTGATGGCAGGCTTGCAGGCGGCAGGACTAGAACCGCTACCCCTCGTCATCTATGGCAGCATCGGCAATGTGCTCGGTTCCATGTTTAATTACGGCGTAGGCCGACTTGGGAAAATGGAATGGATAGAGAAATACCTGCACGTGAAGAAGGAGAGCCTCGACAAGGCGGAGCGGTTTATGGCGGGCAGGGGAGCCTGGATGGGATTCTTCGCCTTCCTCCCGTTGCTTGGCAGTGCCATCACCATCGTGCTCGGCTTGACCAGAGCCAACATACCCATCTCCATCTTAAGCATCACCATCGGCAAGGTGCTGAGATATGTTCTCTTAGTTTATGGACTTAGCTTTATATTTTAGATATGAAAAGATTATTATACCTTATTTTATTATGCGCCATATTTGTAGGCTGCAAACAAATCTCAAAAAATAAGCCAGAATTGGCTAAGCCTACCGTGACTGTCACCATACCACCCTACCAATATTTAGTCAGTATGATAGCAGAAGACAAGGTAGACGTGAATGTGATGGTATCCAACGGCAACAATCCTGAGACATACGAGCCTTATGCCCAGCAGATGATGGAACTATCCAAAAGTAGCCTCTATCTGAAGGTAGGCAACATCGGTTTCGAGCAGACCTGGATGAAGAAACTTCAGGACAACGCTCCAGACATGAGGGTCATCGACACCTCCGCGGGCATCACCCAAGCCAAAACTCCTGGCGGCAATATTGACCCTCACGTATGGATGAGTTGCAAGAATGCCCGCATCATCGCCAGCAATATCCTCAAGGCTCTCTGTGAACTTGCACCAAAGGACAAGCAATTCTTCGAGAAAAACTATCTGTCGCTGCTCAAGATTATCGACCGTAGAGACAGTGCCATCAAGCAAAGTTTCAAGGATCACCCAGAGATGATACGCAAGTTTGTGATTTATCATCCCATCCTCACCTACTTCGCCCGAGATTACCAGCTAGAGCAACTGGCCATCGAGGAGGAAGGCAGAGAGCCAAGTGCTGCCCAACTCAAGAGTCTCATCAACAGAAGCAGGAAAGAGAACATCAAATATTGTCTTATCCAGGCCGAGTTTGCCAACCGCAACACTACGACTTTCATCAACGAAAGCCATACCAAGCCCATGCAAATCAACCCTTTGCAAGGCGAATGGAACAGGGCAATGCAAGAAGCATCTATGGCAATACTAGGCAAAGAAATGGTCGTTGCCGGCAAATAGCTCCCCGGCAAAAGAATCTAAAGAACAGAAGGCATTCATCAAATTCAAGTCTCAATGTTAATCAAGATAGAAAATCTCTCGGCAGGTTACGAGGGAAAGGAAGTGCTCCATGACATTAACCTGACCGTCTACAGCGACGACTATCTGGGCATCATCGGTCCTAACGGTGGTGGCAAGACCACCCTCATGCGCCTCATCCTTGGGCTATTGAAACCCACAGAAGGAAGCATCCGATTCTATAAGGAAGGTATAAATGAAAATGGAGAACCCATCACGCAAGAAGTCAAGGAAATTACCATGGGTTACCTGCCACAATACAATGCCCTCGACCGCCAGTTTCCTATCTCGGTATACGAGGTGGTACTCTCTGGTCTGAGCAAGACCAAGGGATTGTTCTCCAGATACACCAAGGCGCAGCACCAGCAAGTGCTCGATACCCTCGACCGTATGCAGCTCAGCGACTTCAAAGACCGACATATCGGGGCCTTGAGCGGCGGACAGCTCCAGCGCGTGCTCCTCGCTCGCGCCATCGTCTCCAAGCCCGACGTGGTAATCCTTGACGAGCCGAACACCTACATCGACCGCCGATTCCAGAAGCAGATGTATGAAATGCTGGAGCAAATCAACAAGGAATGCGCCATCATCATCGTGAGCCACGACATCGCCGAGGTTTTGAACAACGTAAAGCATATCGCCTGCGTCAACCATCACCTCCACTATCATGCCACCGCCGACATGCCTAGGGAGAAGCTCGAAGAGCATTTCTTGAATGTATAACTATCCGACAACTTTCTAATGGATAAATTTGCATAATCATCCAGAGAATATACAGGAATCCATCTTTTTGTTACGAAAAGGTGGATTTTTTCATATCCCCATTACAATATGTCGCAATATTTATGTAACTTTGCACACGTTTCCTATTAAAAAGTAAAGTTATGAACGAAATGACAATTTCTCTGGATATGTTGCAGTCTGCCGGTGTTGGTGCATTGGCGTTGCTGCTAGGTATGTTGATGACACGAAACATCAAGTGGCTACAAAAGTTCTGTATCCCTTCGCCTGTATCCGGAGGACTTGTCTTCAGCATCATCACCCTAGTACTCTACAAGGTATTCCACATTGAGCTGAGTTTCGACGGCACCCTAAAGGATGTCTTCATGCTCACCTTCTTCACATCAGTGGGCTTCCAGTCGAACCTGAAGGTGCTGAAGCAGGGCGGCAAAACGCTCGTCATGATGCTCGTCCTGCTGGTGGGCATCATCATCTTGCAGAATGCAATGCCACTTGCTATCACCAGGCTGCTGGGTGTGAGTCCGCTGATAGGCATGGCGGCTGGTAGTATCCCGATGGCGGGAGGCCACGGCACGGCCGGCGGTTTCGCCTCCCTCTTGGAGAGCATGGGCCTGCAGGGAGCCGGCACCATCTCGATGGCGGCAGCCACTTTCGGACTGATAGCTGGTTCGGTAATCGGCGGTCCCATCGCCGAAAAACTGATACGCACCAAGCTCACCTACGAGCACGAAACGGAGAAAGACTTCGACATAGACCCAGCCATGGCGGGTATAGAGAGCGACGAGGCATCCCCCGCCGGTCGCGAGAAGCGACTGAGCAGTAGCGAGATAGAGTTCCAGCACTACGCCAACGCCGCCTACACGCTCTTGGTGGTGATGGCTGTCGGTACCTTGATGACCGTCGTCCTCAAGCACACGGGCATCACCTTCCCCACCTATTTCGGTGCGCTCGTCACGGCTGCCATCGTGCGCAACTTGATAGAGCTGACCCCCTGGGCGAAGAAACTGGAAATGGAGAAAATCGTGAGTCTCGGCAATATCTGTCTCTCCGTATTCCTCGGTATGGCGATGATTTCATTAAAACTCTGGGAGTTGCAGTCTTTGGCCCTTCCCCTTATCACCATCTTGGTGTGCCAGATTATCATGATAGTACTCATCACCTATTTCCTCGCCTTCCGTCTGCTCGGCAAGGACTATGACGCGGCTGTGCTGGTGGCAGGAATCTGCGGTTTCGGACTCGGTGCAACCCCCAATGCGATGGCAAACATGAGTGCCGTGTGCTACAAGTACCACTACTCCGTAAAGCCCTTCCTCATCGTGCCTATCATCGGAGCGATGTTCGTCGACCTCCTCAATACGGGTATTATCACCACCTTCCTCAACTGGATAGGATAAAATTAGAAACGGAAAAACTCCTCGGGAAAATAACATCTATATATAATATTACCTAAAAAACAAGGCGATTCTCCGCTAATTTCTTTTCTTTTTATTATCTTTGCAAGCAATTTATGTGCTATGGGCAACTAAGAAGAAAGAAATATAATACATTAAAGTTTAAACCATAATGAAACAGTACAAACTGGTGGACAATATCTTCGGATGGGTCGCATTCATCATTGCGGCCTTCGTATACTGCTCCACGATTGAACCGACAGCCAGTTTCTGGGACTGTCCTGAGTTTATCACTACTGCTTACAAGCAGGAGATAGGTCACCCACCGGGGGCACCATTCTTTATGCTTCTAGGCAATTTCTTCACACATTTCGCTAGCGACACCACCCAGGTGGCGAAGATGGTTAACACGATGAGTGCACTGCTGAGTGCAGTCTGCATCATGTTCCTCTTCTGGACTATCACCCACTTGGCCCGCAAGCTCATCATCGGCGACTGGAAGGAGATGACTACCAGCAAGATGATAGCTATCGAGGCTTCGGGTATGGTGGGTGCACTCATCTACACATTCAGCGACACCTTCTGGTTCTCTGCAGTAGAGGGTGAGGTGTATGCCTTCTCATCTGCCTTTACCGCCGTGGTATTCTGGTTGATACTGAAATGGGAAGACCATGCCGACGAGCCTCACAGTGACCGATGGCTCGTGCTCATCGCCTATATGACAGGTCTGAGTATCGGTGTACACTTGCTCAACTTGCTTTGTATTCCTGCCATTGTGCTCGTTTACTACTACAAGAAGGTGCCTCATGCCAACTTGAAGGGTTCCCTTCTCGCCTTGATTCTTTCTTTCTTGGTAGTGGTAGCCGTATTGTATGGTGTGGTGCCAGGTATCATCACCGTAGGCGGATGGTTTGAGTTGTTCTTCGTCAACGTGCTCGGCTGCCCATTCAATACGGGCGAAATCGTATACATCATCTGCCTCGTAGCCTCTGTTATCTGGGGTATCTACGAGACTTTCAACGCAAGCGAGAAGAACCAAAAGAAACAGAACATCGCTTTCGTTCTGGGCTTCGGCATGCTCGGTATCCCATTCTATGGATATGGTTGGACTGCCGTTATCTGCGGCATTGTCGTTTTGGCAGTACTTTGGTTTGTTCTCAATATGAAACGCAAGCAAGGTATAGCATCCTCAGAGAAAATTGTTGAGAGTATACAAGAACCTGTAAAAGAGCCTGTATATAATGAGAAAGGCGAGGTAATTTCGTACAATACAACATATAAGACTACATACAGAAATACATATAAGAAGAAAGAGGCGTCTATCCCAGTTATCTCAGCCCGTGTCAAGAACACAGCCCTGCTCTGCATGCTGATGTTGATGATCGGTTACTCCAGCTATGCGCTCATCGTAATCCGTTCATCAGCCAACCCTCCTATGGACCAGAACTCTCCTGAGGATATCTTTACCCTGGGAAGCTACCTGAGCCGTGACCAGTATGGCGACCGCCCTTTGTTCTATGGCCAGGCTTATACCTCGCAGGTTGCTTTGCAGGTAGACGGCAACATGTGCAAGCCAGTGATGAAGGAAGGCGCACCCGTATACCAGCGCAAGGAGAAGGCTTCTGCCGACGAGAAGGACTCTTACTTCGTAGTAAGCCATAAGAACAAGTATGTATATGCACAGAACATGCTCTTCCCTCGTATGTACGATGCAGCCCATGCGCAGGCATACGAAGACTGGATGGGCGGTGTAGACGGAAGTCAGGTGCCTTACGACCGTTGCGGTGAGAACATCATGGTGAAGATGCCTTCACAGATAGACAATTTCCGCTTCTTCCTCTCCTACCAGTGCAACTTCATGTATTGGCGTTACTTTATGTGGAACTTTGCCGGCCGGCAGAACGACATCCAGGGCAATGGCGAGCCAGAGCATGGCAACTGGATTACCGGCTTCCCATTCATCGATAATGCAATGTATGGCGACCAGAGCAAATTGCCAGATGATTTGAAGACCAACAAGGGGCACAACGTATTCTATTGTATGCCTTTGATTCTCGGACTCATCGGTCTCTTCTGGCAGGCTTGGTACACCCGCAAGCGCAAGGTTGTGAAGAACGGCAAAGAGGTGGAGGAGATTCTCCCTATCGGTATCCAGCAGTTCTGGGTGGTATTCTTCCTGTTCTTCATGACAGGTCTTGCCATCGTCATCTATCTGAACCAGACACCTATGCAGCCCCGTGAACGCGACTATGCTTACGCAGGTTCGTTCTATGCCTACGCTATCTGGTGTGGTCTCGGTGTGCTCGCTATCCTCGACCTACTCAAGAAGAAGGCGAAGCTCAGCGGTACTGCCGTGTCTGCTATCGTCGCAGTCATCACCTTACTGGTGCCTATCCAGATGGCGTCACAGACTTGGGATGACCACGACCGCTCAGACCGTTACACCTGCCGTGACTTCGGACAGAACTACCTGATGTCGCTCCAGGAAAAGGGCAATCCTATCATCTTCACCAACGGTGACAACGATACCTTCCCACTCTGGTACAATCAAGAGGTAGAAGGCGTAGGAACAGATGCACGTGTATGTAACTTGAGCTATCTGCAGACCGACTGGTACATCGACCAGATGAAGCGTCCTGCCTACAACTCACCTTCTGTGCCTATCAAATGGCCACGACTCGATTTCTGCTCAGGCACCAACGAGTATGTTACCGTAGAACCATCGGCAAAACAACAGGTGCTCGACTTCTACAAACAAGACCCTGAGAACGCCAAGAAGCAGTTTGGCGCAGAACCATTCGAGCTGAAGAATATCTTGAAGTACTGGGTACGCAGCAAGAACTCTGACATGCACTTCATCCCGACCGATACCCTCTACGTCACCATCGACAAGGAGGCAGTAAAGAAGAGCGGTATGATGATGGCTTCCGACACCATCCCTGACAAGATGGTCATCTCGCTGAAGGGCAAGAACGCTCTCTACAAGGGCGACCTGATGATGCTGGAGATGTTGGCAGAGAGCAACTGGACCCGTCCTCTCTATGTAGCCCTCACCGTGGGCGAAGACAACTACATGAACCTGGGCGACAACTTCGTACAGGAAGGTCTTGCCAACCGTATCACTCCTTTCACCACCAATGTACCAGGTGCCAAGAAGTTTGATACTGAGAAGGCATACCACAACATCATGAAGCGATTCAAGTTTGGCAATCTTCGCCAGAAAGGCCTCTACATAGACGAGACTACCATGCGTATGTGCTACACCCATCGTCGCCTGCTCGCCCAGACAGCCCTCCAGCTCATCGCAGAAGGCAAGAAGCAGAAGGCTATCGACATCCTAAAGAAGGCAGATGTGGAGATACCTACCTACAACGTAACCCTCGATTACATGAGCGGCGGTCTCGACATGGCTCGCGGCTGGTTGATGACTGGGCAGAAAGCGAAGGGCAAGGAGTATACAGAGACAGTATGGAAGAATGCTTACCAGTATCTCAACTACTACCTCTCTCTTCCTAACGACCGTTTCCTTCAGGCACAGAATGACTGTATGCGACAGTTGATGATTATGCATAGCACCTGCGAGGTAGCTGGCATGGTAAGTCCACAGTTGCAGCAGAAATATGAGAAGCAACTCAACTCCCTCTACGCTCTCTTCCAGGGACGAGGCGGAAAAATAGAATAATACCGAAACACGCGGGGCAGTCGCTATACTGTTCCGCGTGATTGGTAATTCTATCTACACTATTTATAATTATATACCTAAGAAACTCAACTTCAAATGTTTATCGAACAACCAGCCAGATGGCTGAGATGGCTCTATCCAAAGGCAATCTGGAGAATGAACAAGAACGAACATTCTGTATATCTTACGTTCGACGACGGTCCAATCCCAGAATCCACACCTTTCATTCTAGAAACTTTAAGGAAGTACAACGTCAAAGCCACTTTCTTTATGGTAGGCGAGAACGTGCTGCGCCATCACGACCTCTACAACCAGATACTGGCAGAGGGGCATCAGGTGGGCAACCATACCTTCAACCACATCGGAGCCTTAAAGCACCGTGTCATCTCGTACGTACTGAACACCAACAAGGCGAACGACCTGATCCACGCCCATCTCTTCCGCCCACCCCATGGATGGATGCGCCCGAGTGAATACTGGTGGTTGCACCGCACCTATAAAGTTATCATGTGGGACTTGGTAACACGCGACTACTCCAAGTGGCTCACGGCTGAAGACGTGGTGAACAATGTGAAGCGATATGCCCGCAACGGCAGCATCATCACCTTCCACGACTCACTGAAGAGCATCGACAAACTGAAGACCGCCCTGCCGGCCTCTATCGACTGGCTGAAAGAACAGGGCTACGAGTTTAAGATATTTGAATAATATGAGCAAAAGAATCAATAGCTATCAGGCTGTAGCCTCGTTCGTTCGTGGCTTCTTCGAAGCCTACGCCCGTGGCATCATCGACGCCACCATAGGCGGCGACAACTTCCAGAAAAAGAACGACCCGAAGGAAGTGAAGCAACTGATGCTGGAGCACTATGGCGAGGTAAACCAATATTTCTTCGACATCATGTTCTCCACCCTCGTGCGCCTCAACTACAAGAGTGCCGAGGAGGCCAACGAGCGCATGGCGAAGAACTTCGACGGCATGAAGCAAGCCGACCCGACCTTTGAGCCTACGATGCTCGACTATCTGCGCATCGCCTGCAAGAGTCCTCAGCTCTACAAGGCGATGGAGGCTGAATACAAGCGCAACTTCACCTGGCTCCTGCAAGGCAAGTTCACGAGTGTGGAAGAACACGTGCGCGACTATACCCACGGCATCCTCATCAGCCTGGCCGACGAGCCGATGGCCATCCATCTCTTAGTGCGTATCATCGTGAAGGCATATGCCGCCGGACTAAAGAGTGGCAGCAAAGAGAGCACACAGCATCAGCTCCATATGCCCACCCTCCACGGCATGCTCCTCAACAACGTGAACATCCTCCTGAATGAATCCCCTTTGAGGGGTGACACCGAAGACCCTGTGGCTCTTTTCAAGGAGGCTTGCAAGAACGAGGAGGAAAATATCAATGTACTCTTCAACACACTCAACGATGCGATGAAGGAGTTGGCGAGCGAATAAATCACCTCATATCAGCTGATATACGGGCGCACAACACCTGTTGTACAGCTGCACATCAGCTGTTATGCAAGCGCACATCAGCTGTTGTGCGGCTGAATCGCTAGTATGATTGGGAGATATCGCTAGGATGATTAGGAAACATCGCTAGTATGATTAGGAAACATCGCTAATACTTTTGCTATCATGAAAGAGATTAGAAGAATGTTCATATTAGGGCTGACTGCTTGTAGTTACTGCTTTACTATGCAAGCACAAGAGGTGAAAAATGTCACATTGGATACGATACCAAGTACATCTTTACCTAAGGAAGAATTGCCTGTTCCATCCCGACCCGTTCTCGGAGGTTTTCCTGTACTACAAGTGAATACTTATTACTCAGAACCGAAAGAACCATGGTTGTCGGAAGATGGAACGCCTTTGCAGATTTCGCCCAATGCCCTACCTCACTTCCAAACCCCTCAAGTAAATCTTTTACCAATAAGTGCGTATTCTTCAAGTTTGGAAGTGCCTGGATTGATAAACAAGCAGTCTGCAAGGGTCGTTTACCACCAGGATCTCGGCCATTTTGTATTTTCTCCTTATGTCGGGATGGAAAAGGTAAATACGGGAATGAATGGATTCGGTAATCTTACCAAAGCTTCTTTTGGAGGAACCATGTCTTATCACGTAAACGATTGGCTGACCGTCGGACTTTATGGGCAATATGTACCTACCAAGACCTCTGATCCTCGATGTGTTATCATTTCACCATTTATGCCAAAGAACAGTTATGGCGGATTTGTGGAAGTGATGTTCAATCAGCATTGGGGAGTGGGTGCCCGAATGGGACGAGAGTTTGCACCACAAAAGAACGGAAAGTGGGGATGGAAGAATACCACGGAGATTTATCCTATTTATAAGAAATAGTTGTAAACATGAAGATACGAAGCAACACTTGCTTCTGGATAAAATAAATAGAAGCAGCAGACCAAAAGTAGCAAAGCCTACTGCCTAGCACTGCGCCTAAACGGGATTTCCCCAAATACAAGTTAGATTTAATGAAATCTAAGCTGTATTTGGGGAAATCTAATTTATATTCTATAGTTTACAATAGGCTTCTATAGCTTTAACACCAAGGCTTACTGCATATCATACACTACCTGCATGAGTTTCTTGCCCAGTTCATCTGCCTGTTCCATGGTAGAAGCCTCGCTGTACACGCGGATGATAGGCTCGGTATTGCTCTTGCGGAGATGTACCCACTTGTCGGGGAAGTCGAGCTTCACACCGTCGATGTCGGTCACGGTCACGTCTTTCTCCTTACCATACATCTCTTTCACCTTAACGAGGATGGCATCCACGTCGGTAGAAGGAGTCAGGTCGATGCGGTTCTTGGCAATGAAATAGTTGGGGAAGGTGGCACGAAGCTCGCTCACCTTGCAGCCCTTATGTGCCAAACTGCTCAAGAAGAGGGCGATACCCACGAGGGCATCACGTCCATAGTGGCTCTCGGGATAGATGACTCCACCGTTACCCTCGCCACCGATGACAGCGTGTACATCCTTCATCTTGGTGGTAACGTTTACCTCGCCTACTGCAGCAGCAGTATACTTGCCGCCATGCTTCTCCGTTACGTCACGAAGCGCACGGGTAGAGGAAAGGTTGCTCACGGTATTGCCCGGGGTCTTGCCCAACACATAGTCGGCTACGCTCACCAAGGTATACTCCTCGCCAAACATCTTGCCGTCTTCACAGATGAAAGCCAAGCGGTCTACGTCAGGATCCACTACGATACCCATATTGTAACCGCCCTTCTTCAACTCGTCCATGATACCACCGAGGTTCTTCTCCAATGGCTCCGGGTTATGGGCAAAGTCACCGTTGGCCTCGCCGTTGAGGAAGGTATATTCCACGCCCAATGCATCAAGCAACCCGGGGAGGATAATGCCGCCCACGGAGTTGATGCTGTCCACGCACACCTTGAAGTGAGCCTGCTTGATAGCCTCAACATCCACGAGCTTCAAGGCAAGCACGGAGTCGATGTGTCGCTTGTCAAAGGAGTTGTCCTCCGTATATTTACCGAGATGATCAACATCTGCGTATTCGAAGTCCTCCTTCTCGGCGATGGACAGCACCTCGTTGCCATTGTCAGCCGTCAGGAACTCGCCCTTCTCGTTGAGTAACTTGAGAGCGTTCCACTGGCGGGGATTATGGGAAGCCGTGATGATGATACCGCCAGCCGCACCGCTCATCGTCACGGCAAGCTCGGTGGTAGGCGTAGTGGCAAGGCCGATGTTGAGCACATCATATCCCATCCCCATCAAGGTACCACACACCACGTTCTTCACCATCTCGCCGGAGATGCGGGCATCGCGCCCCACGACGATGGTATTGCTATTGGAAGCACCGCTACGACGGATGAAGGTAGCGTATGCAGAAGTAAACTTCACGATGTCGAGCGGATTGAGAGTATCGCCCGCCGGCCCGCCGATGGTACCGCGGATGCCAGAAATTGACTTAATCAGTGTCATATATTAAGTAAATGGTTTGAGTATTCTTATCTTCCTCTCTGCAATGTCAAGTCGTAAAGACAGGCATATACACTACCTGAGGCTGCCGTCGTACCATAAGTATGAGGCACGAGGATGCGCACATGGGCTATTCTTTCCTCCTCCGTTTTAGGACGTCCAATCTTTATCCAGCTGAAAGGAATCAGCCAGCCGCTAGGTACCACGCCACTCACGCTAGTAGAATAACTGCTGGTTCCATAATACTGTGCCATCAAGCTGTTTGAGGTATCAAACGATCCTGTAAAGGTGCCAGAAGTATTGGTAACACTCATCTTGTCCAAGCGATAAGAGTAATAAGGCACATTATTGGACAGAGTCAGAGAAGCATCGCTGATATTTGCCCTAGTTTGCAAGTTGTACTCATAGAAACGTATCAGGACATCGGTTGTCTCTCCCTTCTGAATATAGTCGCCACATCCTTGGTCGATTACCTGCATATAGATGCCATTACTATTGAAGAGCACATACTCGTTCTTGCCTGCTGCAGTGTCGGTGAGGTTTTCACCATTGTTCCAACGCCTCTTAAACTCGTCTTCGGAAATAACGGTAATATTCTCATTGCGCAGAAAGGCACTGATAGAGTCGAGTTCTCGATTACGCATATCTGCATAAGTCTCGGAATCATTACATGAGCCAAAGGAAAGGATGGCTGCAAAAGCTAATATTGCAAATAATATTTTCTTCATTCTTGTATTTAAAATCTGATTTATCGGGACAAAGGTACAAAAAAGAAAAGACAACACCGAAAGGGAGGGGATGTTTTTATTATTATTTATCACTTATTATCATCCCATCGCCCTCAATCGGCAAACCAGCATCATCTCAACAGGTCTTCGAATGCCAAGATTGCTTTCTGGGCAACCAGTTCTGCCTCCTCGATGCTACAGAAGAGTTTGCCACCAGCAGCATTGCGATGACCACCGCCATTAAAGAACTGCTCAGCCATCTTATTGCATGGGAAATCGTCTACAGAGCGAAGGCTCACCAAGACTTGATTATCCACATCAGAATCCTCGCGCAGAGAGATAGAGAGTTTGTGTCCCTTAATGCGAAGTGGCTCGTTTACCAAACCTTCCAAGTCACCCTTGACAAAGTCGTACCTCTTCAGTTCCTTACGCGACACCGAAAAATAGCTGGCATGCAAAGACTCGATAACTTGCAGTTTTTCATTCATCAGATAACCATGCAGACGAATGGCAGAAAGCCGGGAGTTGTTGAATACATTACGATATATCTTATCCTTGTTGATACGCTTGGTGAGCAACAGGCAGATGATATAGTAAATATCCGAATTGTTAGAATTGTAGACAAAACCACCAGTATCGGTCATCATGCCACAATATACACAGGTAGCCCAAGTCTTGTCTAGTTGTTCGAATCCGCCCAGTTGCCATATCAAACGGAAAACCAACTCGCTGGCACTGCTGGCATGAGGAAATGAAATCATCATCTCCGCCTCCAGATTAGGAGCCAAATGATGGTCGATGACTATACGGGGAGCTTTACAACCTGCCAGCACATGGTCCATTTCATCCAGTCTGCCGACACTGCCAAAATCCAAGCAGAACACCAAGTCGGCTTCATCAAAGGCCTTCTCCACCTGCTCAGGACGCTTATCGTATCTTAAGATGGTCTCACATCCTGGTAACCAAGAAATGGCACCGGGTATCATATCGGGCACACATATCACAGGATTCTTGCCCAACGAACGCAAGTAATAAGCCCACCCCAATGAAGAGCCTATGGCATCACCATCCGGCGACTTATGTGCACAGATGACAATACGAAGAGAAGCCGCTATCTTCTCTTTGAGGGTAGCGGCTTCTTGATCAGTTAATTTATTGATATTTATATCCATTCTATTCCTTGAAGAACATTGCTGTTATCTTTAGAAAAGCTGATTAGGATATACTCCTTCATCGATAAGACTCTGAATTTTGTCTACCACGCTCTGACGGTCGGCTGAATAAGTTACGCCAAACCACTTGCTGGTAGTATCGAGCACCTTCACTGTAGCTGTACCCTCGTTGATGAGCTTGTTGACCATCAATGGGATAAAGAACTCGGCCTTCTTGTTCTCCATGTTCTTAGGGTCGCTCAAGAACTCCTTGAAGTAAGCCTCGCTGTGCTCGAAGTAATCTGGAGTGAATCCCCATACGTTCATAGATACAGGGGTATTGTCTTCTACTGCTACCCACTTGCCTTCCTCGTCCTTATAAGATACCTTGCCGTCGATGCGCATAATCTCGGTGCGCTCTACGCAGGTAGTAAGGTTCTCGGCTGCATCCTTAGAGCAGATACCGCGTGCAACGGTGCCGTTGTCGCTCAAGGTGTTGCCTACACGGAAACCTACCATGGCATAGCGGTTCTTGCTGCCCTCAGGAAGTTCTGAGAGGAACTTGCCGATTACCATGAAGCAGTCACGGTTATAGAAGTCATCGCAGTTGATTACACAGAAAGGCTCCTTGATGATGTCCTTTGCCATTAATACGGCATGATTGGTGCCCCATGGCTTCTCACGGCCTTCTGGTACAGAGAAACCCTCTGGCAGGTCGTCCAATGCCTGGAAACAAAGCTCTGCAGGGATATGTCCCTCGTATTTAGAGAGGATTTTCTCACGGAACTGCTCCTCGAAGTCCTTGCGGATAACGAAAACAATTTTACCAAAACCAGCCTGGATGGCATCGTAGATGCTATAGTCCATGATAGTCTCACCATTAGGACCCAGACCATCAAGCTGCTTCAAACCACCATAACGGCTACCCATGCCGGCAGCCAAAAGTAACAATGTAGGTTTCATAATCTTTTAATATGTATTAATAGTTGATAGTTTATATTCTATTTATTCAACGTTGCAAAAGTACTAAAAAAAATGCACCTAGCACCATCTTTTCTTTCTTTTTTTTGATTTGCATCAATATTTATCCCTTTTTATCCTTGGGAAACGTATGTGTTGCTCACTCCACGCCGTTAGAATGGATAGCCCACGGCTAGATGCAACGTCTGCGCATCCTTGAATTTCGGAATGTTATAGAATCCGCTCTTGCCTGTATCGTACGGCAGATGCAAACCGATACCCCAGTCTACTCGAATCACAAACATTCCCATGTCGTAGCGTACACCGATACCTGTTCCGACAGCCATCTGCTTGTAGAACTTGCCAAACTTAAACTTCTCATATTCAGAGAAGGAACCATTCTTCATCCAAACATTACCAGCATCCAGGAAAAGCGCACCATAAAAGTCGCCATAGAGATGGGGGCGATATTCTAAGTTGGCCTGCAACTTGATGTCGCCAGTACGCAAAATGTTGGCATACTTGCTATTCAGCACACTATAGTCCTGCTCGCCAGGGCCAATGCCTCTCACGCTAAAGGCACGAATGCTATTGGCACCGCCTACATAAAACATCTCTGTGTAGGGGGCTTGGTCTGAGTTACCGTAACTCCAGATGAGCCCTGCATCGAGATGCCCTACCAGTGTGGACTTGTCGCTCACCTGCCAATACTTCACGAAGTCGGTCTCCACTTTCAAGAACTGCGAGTATTCGTTCTTGAAGAGCATTTTGTCCTTGTCGTTCCATTTTTTGCCAGCAGCCAGATACCCCAACGACAATACATTGCCTGCTTCGCTCACCGTGGTAGTCCACACTATCGGATTGCGATACTTCTGGGCACTATTATATGTATAGGTGTAACTCATCTTAGGCACGAAACGGTCTGCCATCGAGGTCATCACATACATATTATTGGAAATGATGCTGTCAAACTTGGCCGTAGTAGAATTCATATACTCATACGAAAGTACCAACGGACTGAATGAATGGTGATGCTGATAAGAAGTAGCCCAATTATAGGTCAACTCGCCCGAAGTAACATGGCGGCGGAAATATCCGGCACGATTCAGGATATTCATAGAAGCCTTTACCGTGGTGGTCGGTGTGCCATAATAGCGACGCGGCATGTGCCCATTACGGAATCTGCGCTCATTCTGAGCCATGGTACGAAAGGCATTCCATGGGGTGATGATGTTCGGGAATGACAAAGAAGCATCGGCACCAAACTCATAGGAGTTGATTTTACTGGAGCTACCTCCCTGTGACTTAACGGTTTGCCACTCGTGCGAGCCATGCACATTGATATCGATTTTTTCGCCACCTCGGAAAGCATTGCGCTTAGAAAGACCAAACACAAGTTCTGGGCCTACCCTACCCGTCGTCTTGCCTTTGGCATTCGCCTCAATATAGATGTCGTACGGCTTGTCAAACACCAAGTCGATATTGGCATCCAATGTATCACGGTAGGAGATATTTCCCATGCTATCCAAAACCTGAGTAGTTCGTGGCGTAAACTGGAGATTGGTATAGCTAAACATTCCCAGTGTCTGCAACCCTGTCTTGGCATTGTTCTCGTCATCCACTTTGTAAAGACTACGAGGGCGCAACTTCAGTTCACGCAACACTACACCGGCACGAATCGGTATCTTCTTGCCCGCATAACGAAAACTGAAGTAACGGCGCACGAAGGAGTCGGTCATCTCCTCCGTAAACTGCTTCTTGAAATTGATATTGATGTTACCGATATACCACTGGCGTTTCACCTCCGGCTCGACGCTGTCTACCATCACCAGGCGCATCTGCACCTTGCCTGGCACATTCACAGTATCAGCAAGATAAGAGGCATAGCCATTCTGGTAATAATAGTAGCCATTGTTACGGAAAAGTTGCGTCAAGCGTTGACGCTCTTGTTCAAGGAGAGAAACATTAAAAGGACTGCCTTTCCGGATGACGGCATCAGAAAGTGTTGTATCTACAAGCTGTTTGACATGGACTGGGAAGTTGAGATAAGCCACGGAGTCAATGGTCCAGAGATGTCCCATGTTTACCTTGTACTGTACCTTTGCCTCCTTCGGATTTTTCTGGGTCAACACCTCGTAATCCACCTTTCCATTGAAGTATCCCAATTTATCCAACTGGTTCTCCGCCACCTGTGCTCGGAGCTGTGGGTTTACGTTGGCCATCAACTTAGGTTGCGAACCAAAAGTTTTGGTTATCCATTTACCCAATCCTCCATCCGACTGCGAGAAGGCATTCCATATCCATAGGCGCACAGGGAAGGGCGTGCGGTAGTAACTGCTCCCCATAAAAGCACCCGTTGGAGCCGATGCCAAGGCATATTCCATCTCCTCGATGGCAGAATCGGCATAAGTACCACTCTCATAGTTAGTGTATTCTATCGGTTTCAGTCCTGTAAACAGTTGCTCCCCCTCCTTCAAGGCACTCGTAGAAGAGCACCCTGAGAGCAATTGACTAGTCAGCATTACGCATGCTGCTATATATATAATAAGGTGAAGTCGATTCTTATTTCCCATTTTGCACGCTTATTTTATTCTGAGTACTAGGCACAGTATCTTCCTTCTGTATGCCGCCCATTGCAGGCATATTCTGCGTAGGAGTCTTCCACTGGAATATTTCCTTGAAGCTACCTAGCTTTCTCTTCCAAGTGAAACCGCCGCCATACTCACCGATTTGACCTTCAAGCCAATCATAGGTATTCGCCTTATAGAAGGCACGCACATACATGCTGGCTCCCTCGTTCAGTCGATACTGCAACTCTACATTATTGAAGAAAGTTGAGTTATTGTTCGTATTCTCCAATTCGGCACCAGTGGAAACTTGTCCGCCCAAGGTAAAACTCAGCCTGTTATTGAAGAATCGCTTGGCAAACTTGAAGTTGTAGTCGGTATGGAGTCCGCCAGCGGCATTCGTCGTATTATCCACCGACATACCCATATCCAGACCGATGGAGCGCATAGCAGTACCTGCGATATTATTGATTTCAGAATTGAGGAAGGAAGTCAAGGCACTGTTCATCGAGAAAGCACTGGTGTTACCATTCGCCAGATACATGCCCGAAGCCAACATGGTGATGGCTATCTTGCCTCGCTCCTCTACACTCATCGAACTCAACTCATCCTGGATCGTCTGATCATTGGAAGCTGATATGATGAACTGGATACCTGGCTTCTCCAAGGTCTGGGTCAATTTGACACCACAAGTAAAGTCTACTGACCGACCGCTTCCTTCCCCCTCGTTCACGGTCGTCTTGACACTCTCTGTCGCCGTAATGTTCAGGGTTGGGTTCATAGGGTTGCCAGTAAACTGGATGAAGCTACCATCCTGGATGTCGAAAGTCTTCAATGGGATGACTGGCAGGGAGTATTTCATCTGTCCGTTATTCAGTGTATACTTACCCGTCATCTGAATGCCTGCCACCGAATTGTACTGCATCTGCAAGTCCCCGCCTCCCATCAAGTCGACATAGTTAGTTTTCTCTGCATTAAGCGCACACAAGATGTGGGCGGACTCGTCTATAGACATCGACAAAATCATGTCGAAACCTTCGAGAGCAGGACGTACTACGGCTACCTCCTTTCCACTCTTGAAGTCCGTAAACTTCACTAGTTCATCGAGTTGGGTGTCGGTGGTCAATTCCGACTCGCGCAGGATATAGGTCATATCAGTATTGCCCAGTACATCGAGTTTACCCCTCATCTTCAGATTGGAGAGTTCACCCTGCATATTTCCGAAGAAGTTGACATACGCCTTGCCGAAAGCTTCCGAGCGTGCATTCTCCTTGGCATCGATGAGCAAGAAGTTTTGTGCCCTCATTCGGATGTCGAGCTGCATATTGCTGACATTGGTAAAGTCGAGATTGCCCTGTAGATTGAGCGGACTCTCATTATTGGCATACATCATGAAGTTTTCGAAGAGCAATTTGCTGCCTACGATGCGTACAGGGTCGTTGGCAAATCGCATGGCAATACCGTATGGCACACTCACAAGATAAGCCGAGTCAAGATACATCTCCCCTTCCACATCGAGCTTATTGAGAGCCCCTTTCAAGGCAAGCGTTCCTTCACCATATCCCTTCAGACCGATAATTTGGTCGGGCACAAAACCATTCACAAAGTGTAAAGGCAAACGTTCTAGACCCACTTTAGCATCTAGATACCCCTCGCCTTCTGACTTATAAGTACCCTTCACCGTGGCTACCTCCTCGCCTTCGTAGTTAAGGAAGCCATCCACATAATGCGAGCCATCGCTCTTAGGCATATACACAAATTCGGAACCGATGTTTCCCATCGGACACTTCTCGTATACCAGATTGTCTATCGTCAAATTAGAAGACACAGACAACTCGTCCTTGGTCTGGATAACATGGAAGTCACCGTCCATGATGCCCGATACATCCGGCATATAAGGGATGACACTCAGCACCTTGTCCAGGTTGAAGTTGCTCATACTGACGGTGATGTCTTGCAGGGCTTCCTCGTTTTCATCATTGCTGTACACTCGCACACCCATCCCCCCTGCTGCTTTCAATATGAGATTGGCTGACACGCGATTGTCATCGCTTAGCATCAGATAATTGTCATCGTTGGCAGTAAACTGCTTATAACCCAAAATCGGATGGGTATCGATAAGCGAAATCTTGACGCCATTGTCTTGCAACATGGCAGCCAAGCCGACATCCACACCCAACTTGTCGCTAGCATCATAGATGCGGGCATCGATATTGGAACCTAGTTCCTGCACCTCTCCCTCCACTAAAGCCTTGAACACATACTGTGGATTGTTGCGATTGTTCTGTATGCGGGCTACATACTTGATGGTGTCACCCTGTGTATGCACCAAGGCTCTGATGGTATCCAGTTGTATGCCGCTAGCCACCAGAGAGTCTACATTCAGATATCCATTCAATCCTGTAACCGGGGATGCCGTCAAGTCCATGTCTACCGACTTAAACTGATAGCCACAATAATTGACAAACCGGGAGATAAAGTTATCCTTTCCTGTTATCAGACTGATGCGTCCCAAAGGAAACTGGTCTCTAATCTTCACCTGGTCGATATGACGGCTCTTCAACTGCTTGACCAGCTCACTCTGTAGCCCCTCTATACGATTCAGCAGTTTCTCGTATCCTCCATGCGCATCCATTCTGAGATGGAAGTCGCCACAATCTGCTATTACATGTGTAGTATCCTTATGAGTCAAGATTTCCACATCCACACCCACAGGGCGATATTTTTTTTCGGGCGTTTTCAGTGTAATGTCGCTCATCGTTGCCCACACATTATGCGCTTCCTTAAGATTGGAATGTATATCCACGTGCCCGCAAAGTGCCGCATTCAAAGGTTTCTGCGTCACCTCCAGAAGATAGAGGTTGACATCACGCACGTCTGCGGTCATGGTAGCTTGCAAGTCTTTGGAGTTGATGAGCGCATCGACACTTACAAGACCTGTCAGCAACTGGTTTTTGCTATCAATATCCGCACGCATCTTGCCATTGGCGATGTGTGCATTTGCCAAAATATTATTCAGTTTACATTTGCCGTAATGTACATTCGTCACCTTTGCCTTGGCGACAAGATGAGTTCGAGGCGAGAGTATGTCCGTACCCACTCCCTTAGCATCGAATGTTCCCGTGAAAGTATAGAGTTTTTGCTTAGGCAAGAAGTGCTTGGTCTGCACGTTAACAGCCTGTATTCTGGCTTGGTAAGCTATACGATTCATGTCTATGCTGCCATCCTTCAAGGTTTTGGCATCCACCTTTGCATCCACCTTCACACTACCCTTTCCCTCGGTAACCGTTAGTTTGGTGGCATATTTCGAACCATCCATTGTCGCATTGCCCTGAATGCCGATACCACTAGGAATGCGTATCTCTTGCATGAGGGCAGGATCAAGCATCGCCGTTACAAAACCGAGGTTATAGGTACGAGCCTTGAGGTCTATATTTGCTTTTAAACGAGCCATATCTGTAAGGTTTGCCATATTGCCATCGGCACTCAACTGAAAAGCCGTTGGCAAACTTACCTTCACTCCTGAGAATGATGCTTGCTGCATATTGCCCCTGAAGGTTCCCTCCAGACTCAATGGATAAAAAGGCCAAAGGCTCTTCATTGACTTAGGCAGCATATCTCCCACAAAGAGAAAGAGGTCTGAACGCCCTATCGCCCCCTTCCATTGTACCATCAGCTTACCAGGCTTCACATCTTCAAAGGCATTCATATCCATATCTACATGTGCCTGCAGATGCGACACTGGGGTACGAAGATACATGTCGGGCAACTGCAATTTTACTGAGTCCATTACAAAGCGCCCGTTAAATTGGTTTACTTGCAAACCGCATTTCTCCTTAAATTGTGCTTCTCGTATCTTGACATCTATCTTAGAATCACAATAATAGAAGGAGTCAGCCTGCATCGACAGTCCCGAAAGTGCCAGGTGATTGAAGTCCATCCCTGCCACAGGATGCTCGAAATGGTTGTCATAATTGACACTACCATTTTTCCAAGTCAACTTACCAATCTGATATAGTCCCTTGTAAAGGTCGAGATACGTAGTCTGAGCAAGAGCATCGCCTAGATAAGCATTGACCTGAAGAGTATCTCCAGGCATGTGTAGGGTAAAATCGGTATTCTTTAGTTTTAGTTTTTCTATGTTTATCTTCCAGTAATTGGTACTAGGTGTGGTGTCAGTCGGAACGGTATCGCTCAGTTCTACGGATATTTTGGCATCAGACAAAAGAGCATCGTCTACATTTATCCGTTCCTTGCCTAAGTCTATGCCATGGGCTTGCAAGCGTAGTTTGCCCACATTGCCCTTGATACGGGCCTCATGGACCAAGTTGGCGGTATTCACCTTCATCTTGGTGAAGTTGAGTTCATCCACCATCACCTGCTTGCTGAGAAGAGGTAACAATTGCACGTCCACCACCATCTTCTGGATGTCAGCTACCGTATCTTTCTTGTTTTTGAAAGCTAAATTTGGGTTGTTCTTTAGTGAGTCGATCGGTTGTAGTACTTTTACACCTTCCACTCCCAACTTGAGAGGGAATTCCAGGTGTACCTGGTCTACGGAAATATCCATGCCTGTCGACTCAGAAGCGTATGCAGCCACTTGCTTTACCGCCCAATTCTGCACAGGAGGCAAATAAAGCAAAACGGTTAGCAATAGGATGAGCAATATCGGAGTAGCCACTACGATGCTTACCCATTTCGCATACTTCTTCATAAGCATGGACTTTTAAGATTCTTGTTTCTTAGAAGAACAAGTCTACAGCTCCTTGACATTTATTTTTCCTACAAATTAGTAGTTCTCGTGAATCAAGGAGCAATAGCTCGCCACAAATTATCATCAGGCAATGGCGCCTCCACCACGATATTCTCTTTAGATACAGGATGCACAAACTCCACCTTGTGAGAGAGCAACGAGATACTTCCATCCGCATTGCTGCGAGGAGAGCCATACTTCAAGTCGCCCTTAATAGGACACCCTATCTTTGCCAACTGGCACCTTATCTGATGATGACGTCCTGTCATCAAGTTCACCTCAAGGAGGGTATAATGATCGGTATGCCCTATCACCCTATACTTCAATACCGCCTTCTTCGAGTTCTTCACCTCATGGTCATAAGCATAACTTTTATTTTGCTTCTCGTTTCTCACAATCCAATGGGTCAGTACAGCCTCAGACTCCTTAGGGATATTTTTTACAATCGCCCAATAAGTCTTGTGTACCTCGCCGTCCCTGAACATATTGTTGAGCCGGCTCAGCGACTTGGAGGTCTTGGCAAATACCACAAGTCCCGAAACGGGCCTGTCTAGTCGATGCACTACCCCGAGGAATACATTGCCCGGCTTTTGATATTTCTCCTTGACATATTGTTTTACCGTCTCTGAGAGAGGCTCGTCGCCTGTCTTGTCGCCCTGCACGATTTCACCGCTTCTCTTAGAGACGATAATAATATGGTTGTCTTCGTAAACTACCTGCATTATCAGATATAATGGATAGATTACATATTCATGCCACCATCAATCTGGATAACCTGGCCACTTACGTAGCTAGACATATCAGAAGCGAGGAAGAGACACACGTTGGCGATGTCCTCTGTCTGACCACCACGACGCAAAGGAATCTTCTTCATCCAGTCCTTGCGGATATCCTCTGGCAACTGTGCAGTCATAGCAGTCTCGATGAAACCAGGAGCTACAGCGTTAGCACGTACACCCTTAGGTCCCAACTCCTGTGCGATAGACTTAGCAAGTGCTATCATACCAGCCTTAGAAGCTGCATAGTTGCACTGGCCAGCATTACCATGTACTCCTACTACAGAAGCCATATTGATGATAGAACCGCTACGCTGACGGAGCATAATAGGCGAACAAGCATGGATAAAGTTGAAAGCAGACTTCAAGTTTACGTTCAGCACAGCATCCCACTGAGCCTCACTCATACGGAGCATCAAGCCGTCCTTTGTAATACCAGCATTGTTTACCAAAATATCGATAGAGCCGAAGTCAGCATAAATCTGCTTAACGGTCTTCTCTGTCTCTTCGAAATCAGCTGCATTGCCTGCGTACGCACGGCATGTTACACCGAGAGCCTCGATTTCCTTGCGAGTAGCTTCAAGACCAGCAGCCATATCGTCGTTGAGAACGAGGTCTGTAAATGCGATGTTTGCGCCCTCAGAGGCAAACTTCATTGCGACAGCCTTACCGATGCCGCGAGCTGCGCCTGTAACCAGGGCAGTCTTACCTGTTAATAATCCCATTTCTTTTCTATTTAGTTAATTATCAATTATTTGCGTTTTATTATAATTTAAGTCCCGTTTTACCCAAGGCACCATAAACGACCTTAGCCACCAAAGGTTTGCTCGATTCCACATTCAGACCATGTCCAAGTCTACCATAAATAAAAGGAACCTCCAATCCCTTGATGCAATAGTGGGTGATGTCGGCAACCAGGTCGATATTGTCAATATCAAACTCTCCGGCCTCCTTGCCCTCAGCGTAAATCTTACGGAGAATCTCTATTTCATCCTCGTCAAAGTTCTTGCGAGCCTTCTCCACCATCCAGATGTTCCGGAAAAACTCTGCACGCAAATTACCATTGCGCACCACCGTCTCCTTAATCATACTAAGGTGAGTATAGATAAGCTCTATTATTTTATCTTGTGGTCGCATTTTACAAGAAGCCACCTCGTCAAGTTTTTCCGACAATCGTTCCAATTCCGACTCGATTACTGCATAATACACATCCTCCTTGCGGCTGAAATACGTATATAGCGTTCGGCGACCTTTACCAGAAGCCACAGCTATATCATTCATTGTGGTATTAGCTATACCATTCTTTGCAAAGAGTTGCCGAGCGACATCTACGAGCTTTTGTCTTGTTTTGGATATTGACATTTCGAAGTCCCTTCCTGTTTAAGTTGATTGCACATAAAATTATCTGTGTGCAAAATTAAGATTTTAATTCGAAACAGACAAATAATTAGTGTTAAATATTAAATATAGGCAAAAGTAATCATACATTGCGTAGTCTTAACATATCCAAAACTGATTCCCAAATGGATGACACAGTAGCCCCTGCGTGACCAATGAGTTTAACGTACAAAACTCCAGACTGTCCTTCCCTAAAACGAAAAACGGGCAAAAAGCTGACATTCAACTTTTTACCCGTTTATTGTTGCGGCGGCAGGACTCGAACATGCGACCTCCAGGTTATGAGCCTGGCGAGCTACCAACTGCTCCACACCGCGATATTATCAAATCATTTCTGAATTGCGAATGCAAAGGTACTACTATTTTCTGATACTGCCAAACATTTTGTCAAATTTTCGCACACTTTTAACAGGTTTTAAGCAAAAAGCCTTATAAAAGTAACTACTCAGTCATCTAGAAAAAGGGATACACGTATTCAAGGGAGGGCTAAAA
>CAVDKC010000028.1:0-25433 GCA_963609615.1 Oribacterium sp. | reverse complement strand
CTTTATTGTTTGGCAGAATTTTGATAATTCATCCATATTGTCAGTTTCTTACTAATTCTATAAATTCTTGAATGGAAGTGAGATTATACACACTTGGTATAATTCCATACGCCTCTTGCAACTTGTTCTTGGCCGACTTCCAACCTATGCCGTCAGTAATCCAAACAAACTCGAAACCTTCCACGGAGTTAATCTTCGGTGCAATATCAGAATAAGAGCGTGCTACCTCATTGAGTTTTGAACCACCACCACTATAGAAGTTGACTTCTATCAGATAGACTTTTGATGGGGTCTCGACAACAAAGTCAAAACGCTTTTCGTCATCTCCCAACACTTCTGTAATAGCAGACCATTCTCTCGAATATACTTCTTGTCTGAATGGTATGCCTGCGTTAGTAAAGATGTTAGCGACCGTAATTTCCATAACGTGTCCGCTTCTGTTTTTTCTTGCATTTGTGTCCAATCCTGTTTCAATGCCAAAGACATAATCCACAAGATTCTTTACCTGTTGATTTTGAAGAACTGCACCAAGTCTTGTGTCTGTTAGGAAAGTCATAACGGAGTCAACAGAGGTGAACATACTTTCAAGTGGAACGCAGTTGCCTACGGAATCAAGTATCTTCTTTTTGTCACGAGTGCGAACTGCAATAAGAATATCCATAACAGAAAAGGCATTTTTGTCTCTGTTCCATATTGTTTCTACGCTTTTGCGCAAATCGGATGCACCAATGAGGCTGTTGAGCATACATAAGCTCAACTTTATATCTTCAACGTTCTGTGAGATTTTATCAAAGTCACAGAAGAAGTCCAATGTTTGGTTTGTCTCTTTGAGTTGAGACATGAATTTATCAAAATCTTTAAGCATAAGCCTTTTGTTTTATAGCCACATGGTGTGGTTTGTATTCGTTTATCTTGTTTAGTTGCCAGTCCTTTGTGTTGAGATAACTATGAACTAACAGTTCTGAAATTTTTCCTCTTTTTGCTCCGTTTGCATTTACGTTGCGAGAAGCCATAACTCTGTCTATATGGTAGTCTGCATACAAAACGTCAAAGAAATTGTCAGCTTCATTTTTTCCTTTGCAATCAGAATTACTAAGCATAAAACTATATCCCTCAGCAACCACTTGGTCGCAAAACTCCTTTAATCTGATTTGGGAATCATCATTAAATGCTTCTTTCGTATAGTCGTTAAAACTTGACGTATCACTCAGTGGGCGATATGGAGGGTCGAAATAGAACAAAGTATTACATTGTGCATAAAGCAATGTCTTCTCAAAATCTCCTTCCAATATTTCCACACGTTTCAACAACTCACTATCTGATCTAAGCGTATCTTCGTCACATATTTGTGGATGCAAATACTTTCCACAAGGTACATTGAATAGCCCTTTTTTGTTCACACGATACAAGCCATTGAAGCAAGTACGGTTCAAGAAGAAGAATTTAGTCGTATTCTCTATCGGGTCAAGATTCTTTTCATTGTAACGTTGGCGTATAGCCATAAACATCTCACGTTTAGCTTCCATGTCTGGCAAAGCGTAGTATTCTGCTTGTATGTCACGCAACGCAGGAATCAGTTGCTCTACATTGTCACGTACTGTTCGATAGCAAGTAATCAAGTCTGAATTGATGTCGTTGATTACTGCACGTTTGATATTTGGATGCTGTTGCAGCATATAAAACAGCATAGCACCACCGCCGACGAATGGTTCTATGTATGTTGCATTGTCCCAATTATCAAAGTCAGCTGGAAGCTTTTGCTCCAGTTGTTCAATGAGTTGTCCTTTGCCGCCAACCCATTTGATGAATGGTTTTGCTTTTGAATTCATTGTTAATCTTTTTATGCTAATGATTTTCAATCATCAGCGTTATTACCTTTTGTTTTATTGATAAGCTGACGAACATCAACATCCAATAGAACTGCTACCTTTGTCAATGTTACTAAATCTGGCTGTGAGGTATTGGTACACCATTTGGAGATAGTTGCAGGATCTTTTCCTAACTGTTCCGACAACCATTTGCTGGTTCGTTTCTTCTCTACCAATACGACTTTTATTCGATTTATATCTTTCATCGTTTATCTATTTTATTGCGTTCAGCGCAAAGATAATAGAATATTTTTATAAGTAGGTTATCTAAATTACATTTTTATTGTTATTTAGCATATAACTCTGTCTATATTTCAAAATTAAACAGTACCTTTGCAGCCAAAGTTATCTGCAACATAATTTATGTTGTATGAAGCTAAAAGAGTTGTTTGACAAGCAAACGTATGCAATTTGCAGAAAAGAGAACCGTTGCTAAATCATTACCTCCATTGAAATGAGAAACTCATAAATTGCTCATTCTGAGCTATTTGGTAGATTTTGGCGTTCTTTTCTTCAAAAAGTTACAAGAAATTCCGTATATTTAAGACAGTATGCCAAAAAGAAATGACAATAAGATAAGAGTAGTAGAACTCTTTGCAGGCGTAGGCGGATTCCGTATCGGACTGGAAGGTGCATCGGATGCCTACGAAACCATTTGGAACAACCAGTGGGAACCCTCGACCGTACATCAAGATGCCTCTATCGTTTATCGGGCGCGATTTGGCTCGAAGGGACATTGCAACCAGGATATCAACAAGGTTTCGACTGAGGAAATCCCTAACCATGACCTCTTGGTGGGAGGTTTTCCTTGCCAAGACTATTCCGTAGCATCGACTCTTAGCCGGTCTGGTGGAATTGAAGGGAAAAAAGGTGTCTTGTGGTGGCAAATTTATCGAATATTGAACGAGAAGGGTGAAAACCGTCCTAATTATATCTTCTTTGAGAATGTTGACCGGCTTCTAGGTTCTCCTGCCAAGCAGAGGGGACGTGATTTTGCAATCATACTTGCTTCTCTTGCAGACCTTGGATACATCGTGGAATGGAGAGTAATCAATGCGGCGGAATATGGAATGCCACAGCGTCGTCGACGTACATATATCGTAGGTTATCAAGAGGATTGTGTAGTGGGCAGAATGGTGGAAGATTTGGACAAATGGGTGCAGTATGATGGCGTTTTGGCAAAGGCCTTCCCTTTTGTCAAGAAGGACTCGTCAGTTTCCCGATTCAATATAGAGGGAACAATTAAAGAGGTTTCCGACAACTTTAATAAAGGCAAGAAAGACAGCCCGTTTGGTGACGCTGGCATCATGCGAGGTCGCCATGTGTATTCTGTGGATGCGCAAGCTGTATACGAAGGGACGCATATGACGCTTGGGGGGTGTATCGTCAATGAAGCACTTGTTCCAGAGGACTTTTTTATTCCAGAAAATGAAGTGGCAAGATGGCAGTACGAAAAGGGAGCCAAGAAGATAGAACGCACGTCAAAAGAAGGGTTTAAGTACATTTTCTCCGAGGGAGGCATGGCTTTCCCCGACTCTTTGGACAAACCTTCCCGCACTATCATAACAGGAGAGGGAGGTGCGGCTGCATCACGTTTCAAACATGTGGTTCTTACCCCTTCTGGGCGATATAGAAGATTGATTCCCATTGAACTCGAACGCTTGAATATGTTCCCGGACAACCATACATACCATCCAGATGTGACAGATGGGAGAAGGGCTTTCTTGATGGGAAACGCCTTGGTGTGTGGCGTGGTTCAGGAGGTAGGCAAGAGCTTGTACCGTTTCATCTACGCAAAGGAGCCTGTGTCGCACCATCCGATAGACGTGAAGCGAGATGCGGAACCAAAGTTGAGTCTGGACCTGTTTGCGGAAATGGATTCGGAGCTTAAGTGCAACCCCATCAAGAAGTCTTTCAAATTGGATATGACCAAAAAACTGTTGATAGGATTTGTAAAGAATGACAACACAGAGTACTTTCTCGATGGTGGGCAATCTAAGGTATACTACACGGGCAAAACAAAATCTTTTCCCTCTACCATAGCATTGAATAAACTGTATTATTTTATGCCTTACATAAAGGGTAAGGGAGTCAAGGACTTATACTTGATACGTATTGCCAGAATCGGTAACAAGGCGGAAATTCATCCTGAAACGGGGGATAAGGACCCAAGGCTTGTGTTTGAGCTTGAGTATCTACAGAGCCTTCCTGAATATGTGCCGGTAAAGCTCAATATATTTGAGACTTATAGGGATACTTCGCTTGGCAGGATTATGGGAGACACTGAATGATATAGAGGATAGATATATGATAATGCTTAATAGAAAGGAAAATATACAATGGAAAGAATTGATGTAAAGACTCTCAATGACAATGTGTTTGAGACGATAGGCAAGGAGTGGATGCTGGTATGTGCCGGCAACAAGAGCGGCTTCAATATGATGACTGCCTCTTGGGGATGCCTCGGCTGGTTGTGGAACAAGCCTGTGGCTGTGGTCTTTATCCGCCCGGAGCGACACACCCACGGATTGATAGAGGAGAATGAGTACATGACGCTCTCTTTCCTCGGACATGACGAGGAGGCTCGCAAGATCTACAATTTCTGTGGCAGCAAGAGCGGGCGCGACTTCGACAAGGCGAAGGAGACGGGCCTGACCCCTGTGGAGACCGACAACGGAAGCGTGGCCTTCGAGCAGAGTCGCCTTACCTTGGAATGCCGCAAACTCTTCAAGGATACCATGACGGCCGAAAAATTCCTCGACAAGAGTCTCCTGCAATGGTACGGCGAGAAGGGCGGATTCCACGATGTCTATGTGGTGGAAATCACCCATGCTTATAAGAACTAGTGATGTCTCTTGATGCTCGGGATTGGCTTGGAACAATCCCCCCAAAAACAAGACAGCCTCTATCGGTCGGAAGAAACCAATAGAGGCTGTCTTGTGTTATCTAATCAGGAAAACTAGAGCTCTAAGTCCTCCCGCTACTCCTTCATGTTTTCGTCTACGAACGAGAAGGGGAGCAGGTCTTTGATGCTGTGGAAGCAGTACGTGCCATGCTCGCCATAGAGCAGGATGCGCACGGGGCGCTTGTAGCGGTCTTCCATCTCCAGGATTACCTGGCGGCAGGCACCGCAGGGCGAGATGGGCGACTTGAGGAAGCCGTTGGCGTTGCGGGCGGCTATCGCCAGGGTAAGGATGGCCTGGTCGGGATAGTTGCTCTGGGCGGCAAAGATGGCACTGCGCTCGGCACACAGGCCCGACGGGAAGGCGGCGTTCTCCTGGTTGGCTCCTATCACCATCTTGCCGTCGGCCAGCAGGCAGGCTGCGCCCACGTGGAAGTGGCTGTAGTTGGCGTACGAATTGTTGGTGGCCGCCTTTGCCCGCTTTACGAGCTGCTGCTCTGTGTCGCTCAGCTCCGATAGCTCGGCTATCTGGTAGCGGATATTCAATGTTTGCTCTTTCATAAGCTAGTGGTTTTTGGGGAAATGTGACATGTGACCTTTTGACCTTTTGACCTTTTTCCGATTATTTGGTGTAGAAGTCGATGAGGTCGGTGAGTGCCTTCTTGCATACGGGGCAGAACTCCGGGGTCTCGTTGATGCGCATGCGGCAGTCTTGCACGCCTCGGTACACGCCCTTGGTGCTGTAGCCTGCGCCCTCGAATGCGCCCACCCTGGTGGTGGCTTCCTTCTCCTTGTTGGATAGCGGGGTAGGGATAGGCGTCTTCTTGCTTACCATGTTCTTCCATTTGCTGTCGAAGTCTACCAGCGTGGTGATGTTCTTCTCCCAGGGTTCCACGTCGTGCGGATACATGGGTATCGCCTCGTTCTCGTAGGCATATTCGTCGGCCAGACCTGCGAAGGAGTGTCCGAACTCGTGTACCACTACGGGCTTAAACCACTTCTGGTGGCAGGTGGTGAGATTGTAAGAGTTGAGGATGCCGCCTCCGCCGTACTTCTCCGAGTTTACCAGCACGATGATATGCTCGTAGGGTGTGCCTGCCAGCCAGTCGTGCAACTGCTTGAGATGCAGCGTAGTGAGGTATCGGTCGCTATAGAAGGTGTCGAAGTGCGAGCCTAGGGCAGTGTGGTGCCAGATGCCTTGTGCCGGGATGCTGGGTCCGCTCTCCTGTGAGGGCGACTTTACTGCCACGATGTTGAAGCGGTCTCTCATGCCCTTGAAGGGTTCGTGGGCGAAGATGGCCTCTGTAGCCTCTCGTGCATCCTTCAGGAATACGGGCATCTCTGCCTCTGTATATCCCTCTGCCACGTAGGCGATGTGGATGCAGTGGGTGGTGTCGGCAGCCTGCTGCAGCGTCTCGTAGGGGGTAGGGTGGTTGCCCTTCTGGTGGATGAGGATGTCGGTGGGTGCCACCTGGTGGGTGAGCGATTGGGTTATCTCGCGCCGGTTGTTGCGCAGGTCGAGGGTGATGTCTACGGTATCCTTGGGCATGGGCACGAGGAATACGTTCTCGAAGCTCTGCGTGTTATGGGCTGCCTCAGGGTAGGAGAGCCATTCCTGGAAGAGCGTAGAGAAGGAGTTGCGGTAGATTACTTGGCCCGAGCGATGGTCGCGCACGGTAATCTGTCCGTTGCCCTCTACGGGCAGTTCGCCGAGCCGCTGCTTCTTGCCATACCAGCGGGGCATCACGCCGAGTTCGTCTACGGCTATCATCTGCCGGGTTTGGTTGCCCGAGAAGATGTAGTCTATGCGGAGGGTCTTGTCGACGAAGTAGTCGTCGAAGTTTTGTGCTGTAGTATGGGCTGGCGCCAGCAGCATCGCCAGGGCTGCCCATGTCATTATATTTTTCTTCATATCTTTCAATATTTCTGTTTTTCCGTTTTTTTTTCTATCTCACCTTGAGTTGTGTTCCCACGCTTACGGGCACGTTCGGGTCCAGGTGGTTCATCTTGTAGAGGCTCTTCAGGCGTATGCCGTACTTCTGCGAGATGGTGTACATGCTTTCGCCCTTCTTTACCACGTGCGGTCTCTTCTTGTACTGCTTGGGTGCCTTGCGGCGTTTCTTCTTGAGGTAGACGATGTCGCCCTTGTGCAGGGTGGCCTGCTTGTCTTGCTCATTGTATTTGGCCAGTTTGCGCCAGCTGATGCCCACCTCCTTGCCCAGGGCGCGGAAGGTGTCGCCCTCCCGGGCTATGAGATAGTAGTTGTCGTTGAAACGGTGTATGGGGTGCAGGAGGCCCTGTGCGTTGACGGGCTGCTCTGTGCCCGTGTGGTCGGCCATAAACCGGTCGTACCGCTTCGCCTTGTCGTACTCGTGTAGCTTGTACAGCTCGATAATCTGTATCAGCTTGGTGGCATACTGCGGATTGGTGGCGTAGCCGCACCGCTTGAGCCCGTTGGCCCATCCCTTGTAGTCTTGCTGGCTGAGCTGGAAGAGGCTGGCGTAGCGTGGCTGGCGTGCCAGAAACTTGCTGTGGTCTTCATAGCTGTCGCGGGCGTCCTGGTATACGCGGAAGCACTCGCCCCGGGCATCGTCGTCGTGGTACTGGGTGGGGCCGGTCCAGTTGTGGCACTTGATGCCGAAGTGGTTGTTGCCCTGTCGTACGAGGTCGCTCCTGCCTGCCGCACTCTCGAAGAGTCCCTGGGCTAGCGTGATGCTTGCGGGGATGTGGTAGCGCAGCATCTGCTCGATGGCGAGGTCTTTATATTGATTGATGTAGGTCTGGTACGCTTGGTTCCACCTCATCTGCGCATTGGCGGCACAACTGAGGAGCAGCAAGATACCTATGATATACGATTTTGTCCTGTTCATAGTGCAAAAATACTAAAAAAAACGGATAAAGTATGTTTTCTTTAAGTATTTTCACTAACTTTGCATAAAATAATAAGAAAATGAGAAGAAACAGGAAAAGAATAGTACTGGTTTTGGGGTCTAATTATCATCAGAAGGAGAATATTGCCAAGGCTAAGGCCTTGCTGCAGGATACCTTCGAAGGCATGGTGTTTGGCTCTTATCTGTGGACCGACCCTATCGGCATGCAGTCGGACAAATTCATGAATCTGATAGGGGCTGGCTATACTTATGTGAACAGGGAGCGCACCGAGATGGCACTCAAGAACATAGAGCACAAGTGTGGCCGAAGTACGGCGCAGAGCCGCCTGGGGATAGTGGCTGTAGACATCGACCTGCTCATTTTCGATACGGAGCGGTTTCACCAGCAAGACTGGGACCGCCCTTACATCAAGCAGCTCCTCTCGCAGGTGGGGCTAGACTGATTTATAGTATCGGATTGGGGTTGTCGCGGGTAAGGTGCAGTTCTACTACCTGGCCTGTTTCCAGTGATTTCTTTACGTGGATGATGCGCTGGTTGCTGCTGCCCCGGAAGAAGAGGTCGGGGTCGTGCTTCGCCTTGACGAAGGGGCCGTCTACCAGCACGTCGATGAGCCTGAGCAGTGCCAGCTGCTTAGGGTTCTTTACCAGATTTTCGAAGAGGTAGCCCGTAAAGCACCAGATGTTCTTGTCGCTCTGCCGGCGGATGGCCTGGGCCAGTTCGGCAAAGCCCTCTGCCTGGTACATGGGGTCGCCGCCCGAGAAGGTGACGTTGGCGAAGGGGTCGCTCATGATTTCCTCCATCAGCTCTTCGGTGGATGTCATCGTGCCGTGGCTGATGTCCCACGACTGGGGGTTGTGGCACTCGGGGCAGTGGTTGGGGCAGCCTGCACAGTAGATGCTCGTGCGGAAGCCCGGGCCGTCTACCATCGTATCGTGTACTACGCTCAATATGCTTATCATTTCCTCTTTGGTCCTTTTTTTTCGTTTGCTTCTGAGTCCTCTTTTTCGTTAGGCTCGGAGAGAGTCTTTTGCGTGATAAAACGGAAGAGAGAGGATTTTTCTTGTTTGTCCTCTCTCTCTCTCTCCGTTCTCTTCTGGTATTCTGTTTCTAGTCTTGTGGTGTGTCGATATGTGTTACGCGGTCGTGCAGCTCGGCCAGCTTGCCTGAGTTCCAGCGGTCGGTGGTGCCCACGAGGTAACCCGTGATGCGCTGCAACTTGTCGATGTGGTATCCGCCGCACTTGGGGCAAACCTCCAGGTCGGCATCGGCATTCTCGTAGCCGCAGTCCAGGCATCGGTTACGGTTGTGGTTTACCGAGCCGTAGCCCATGTTGTACCTGTCCATCATGTCTACCACGCTGGCGATGACAGAAGGGTTGTGGGTGGCGTCGCCGTCTATCTCTACGTAGAAGATGTGGCCGCCGCGGGTCAAGTCGTGGTAAGGAGCCTCTATCTTGGCCTTCTGCATGGCGGTGCACTTGTAGTACACGGGCACGTGGTTAGAGTTGGTATAGTAGTCGCGGTCGGTTACGCCCGGGATTACGCCAAACTCCTTGCGGTCTTTCTTGGTAAACTTGCCGCTCAGGCCCTCGGCTGGTGTGGCCAGGATGGAGTAGTTGTGGTGGTACTGCTCGCTGTAGCTGTTGGCACGGTCGCGCATGTAGGTTACTATCTTGAGTCCCAGTTGCTGTGCCTTCTCGCTCTCGCCGTGGTGCTTGCCTATGAGTGCCTTGAGGCATTCGGCCAGGCCGATGAAGCCTATGCCGAGGGTGCCGTGGTTGATAACGCTCTCGATGGTGCCCTCGGGGTCTAGCTTGTCGGCGCCCACCCATAGGTACTTCATGAGCAGAGGGAACTGCTTGGCCATGGCCGACTTCTGGAACTGGAACCGCTCGTCCAGCTGCTTGGCTGTGATGTCGAGGATATTGTCTAGCTTGGCAAAGAACATGTCGATGCGCTGCTTCTCGTTCTCGATGCCCATGCACTCGATGGCGAGCTTCACGATATTGATGGTAGAGAAGCTCAGGTTGCCTCGTGCCACGCTGGTCTTCTCGCCCCAGCGGTCTTCGAATACGCGGGTGCGGCATCCCATGGTGGCTATCTCCCACTTGTATCGCTCAGGGTCGTCGGCGCGCCACTTCTCGTTCTGGTTGAAGGTGGCGTCGAGGTTGAGGAAGTTGGGGAAGAAGCGGCGTGCCGTTACCTTGCAGGCCAGCTGGTAGAGGTCGTAGTTGCGGTCTTCGGGCAGGTAGTTTACGCCGCGCTTCTTCTTCCATATCTGGATAGGGAAGATGGCCGTCTCGCCATTGCCCACGCCCTCGTAGGTGCTCTCCAGTATCTCGCGCATGATGCAGCGGCCCTCGGCACTGGTGTCGGTACCGTAGTTGATGCTGGAGAATACTACCTGGTTGCCGCCGCGCGAGTGGATGGTGTTCATGTTGTGGATGAAGGCCTCCATCGCCTGGTGTACGCGGTTTACGGTCTTGTTGATGGCGTGCTGCTCCAGTCGGGCTTTGCCCTCCAGGCCGTCCAGGCTCTTGATGAGGTAGTCGTCGATGGGGGCGTCGTAGAGGTCGGCCAGGTCTTCGCCCGTCAGCTTCTCCAGGTTCTTCACCTCCTCCTGGTACGACATGCGTACGTAGGGTGCCAGGTAGAAGTCGAAGGCCGGTATGGCCTGTCCGCCGTGCATCTCGTTCTGGCAGGTTTCCAGCGAGATGCATGCCAGTACGGCTGCGGTCTCTATGCGCTTGGCGGGGCGGCTGGAGCCGTGGCCTGCGGTAAAGCCCTGGTGCAGGATGATGTCGAGCGGGTGCTGCACGCAGGTGAGGCTCTTGGTGGGGTAGTAGTCTTTGTCGTGTATGTGCATGTAGTTGTGCATGACGGCGTCGCGCACGTCCTCTGAGAGGAGGTAGTCGTCGACGAATGGCTTGGTGGTCTCTGAGGCAAACTTCATCATCATGCCGGCTGGTGTGTCGGCATTCATGTTGGCGTTTTCGCGGGTGATGTCGTTGTTTTTGGCATTCACGATGCTCATGAATACGTCGCGTGTCTTTGCCTTGCGGGCGATGTTGCGCTGGTTGCGGTATGCGATGTATCGCTGTGCCACGTCCTTGCGTGCACTCTTCATGAGCTCCATCTCGATGGCATCCTGAATGGCTTCTACGCTCATCTGGCTGGCACCGCGGTAGGCTATGTGGTCGGCAATCTGGCCGATGAGTTTGGGGTCTTCGCCCTTGTCGGTGTGTAACATGGCCTTGCGGATGGCAGCCATGATTTTCTGTTCGTTGAATCCAACGATGCGTCCGTCACGCTTTACTACTGTCTGGATCATTTCTTGTATTACTTTTACGATTTTATATTAAATTGCTTAGTATGAACTCTTTATGTATTGTAGTGCTGGCAAGCAGCTTGTTTTCTACGTTGCAAAGGTAAGAAATAATTCTGAAAGTAGATGGTTTTGGAATACTTTTTTATATCTAAAAAATGTTAAGTCGCTGATAATCAGAAGAAAAAGAAAACGTTTCGGAAAACTTTTTCTGAATCTCGTTTTCCGAAACGTTTAATGTTCTATGTATCAGAGCGTTGCGGCATTGTGCCCGTTGTGGCTTCTGCCGGCTGTGCTTTTTGTGTGGCATGCCACGGTGTGCGGCAGTGCCGGGGCGGGATGGGCCTGGGGGCTTATTGCTGCCTGCTGCGGTAGTCGAGGGCGGCTCCGATGGCGGTGCAAAACTCCGAGTACTTGGGTATTCTGAATCTCACCCCGTACAGTTTTTCCATGGCCGGGAACACTTCGCGGCACTGTGGCAGCAGGGTGAGGTTGCCTATCATCACGAAGTCTTTGATGCCCGACTCCAGCGAGGATAGGATGGTGCCGGAGCCGATGCTTTGCAGTACCAGCCAGATGAGTCCGATGGCTATGTCCTCGCGCGAGGCGTTGGCCTTGGCGTTGCTGAAGAGGGATGCGGTGGCGTTCATCGGCAGTCCGGGCAGAGGTTTGGCGCTGATGTCGCCTATCAGGAGGTTGATTTTCGAGATGTCGCCCTCCTCGGCCAGGTTTACTATCTGCTTGATATCGTCGGTCTTGAGCATGATGCGGCTCAGTCCGGCGAGGGTACCTCCGCCGATGCCGATGCCTCCGATGTGCTTGATGCTGTCGCCGTCGCACTTTACGAGCGAAGTGCCCGTGCCCATGCTCACCACTATCATGCGGTCTAGCTTGCTCTCATACTTGGCGCCCAGGCCGTCGGCCACAAATTCCTCGCTCTTGGAGGTGGGCAGGCCGTAGATGGGCTCGTCGATGTAGGCCGAACCTACGCCCGTGAGCATTACCTGCTCTACCTCGCCGAGGGCTATCTTGTTATCGTGCAGATACTTGCCGAAGGCTCCGTAGAGCGAGGTGATGGGGTCGGTGGCCTTGATGCGTATGGGGCTGATTACCATACCGTTCTCGTCGATGCCTACTATCTTGGTGGTAGAGATGCCCACGTCGATGCCAATTACTATTTTTTTCATTGTTTTCTTTTTGGTGTGTGTGTATTATAGAGTTTATGATATTCTGTAGTTTACAGTACGTTCATACGGCAGAACACCACGAGCACCGTGTAGCCGATAATCATGCTCAGCACGCCGATGGTAAGGCCCGCCTTCACCATGTCGGTCTGCTGGATGAGGCCCGTAGAGTAGGCGATGGCGTTAGGAGGGGTAGAGATGGGCAGCGACATGGCGCAGCTGGCGGCCACTGCCACACCGATGATTACCGTCTCTGTGCCGCCGATGGCAGCCAGCTTGTCGCCCATGCCTGCGCATACCACTGCCAGGATAGGGATGAGGAGGGCGGCGGTGGCGGTATTGGAGATGAAGTTGCTCAGCGCGAAGCATACCAGTCCGCTTACCACCATGATAACCAGCGGGTCGAACGTGGCGAAGGGGATGCTCTTCACGGCAGCCTCGGCCAGGCCGGTGCCGTTCATCGCCAGTCCGAGGGCAAATCCGCCCGCCACCATCCAGATTACCGACCAGTCTATCTCCCTCAGGTCTTTGGCGGTGATAACGCCCGTAAGTGCGAATACGGCTATCGGCAGCATGGCCACGGTATTGGCATTGATGCCCATCTGCTTGCCGCATATCCAGAGCACGATGGTGAGCAGGAAGGTGACGGCCACCACGGCGGTGCGCCAGTTGTACTCGGCATTGCTCTCTATCTTCACCTCGATGCGCTTGGTCTGGAAGGGGAACATCTTCAGCATGATAAACCATGCCACGACGAGCATGGCGATAACCATCGGCACCATGATCATCATCCAGTCGCCGAAGGATACGTCGAGGTGCATCTGCTCGTTGAGCACCTTGTAGGCGAAGGCGTTGGGCGGCGTGCCGATAGGCGTGCCCATACCGCCCAGGTTGGCCCCGATGGGTATGGCCATGGTGAGTGCCACGCGCCCCTTGCCGTTGGCAGGCAGTGCCTTGAATACGGGGGTGAGGAAGGTGAGCATCATGGCCGCTGTGGCGGTATTGGAGATAAACATCGAGAAGATGCCCGTGATGAGCATGAAGCCCAGCAGCACATACTCAGAGCGGCTGCCGAAGGGGGCGATGAGCACCTTGGCCATGAGTGCGTCCAGGCCGCTCTTGGTGGCGGCTATGGCCAGGGCGAAACCGCCCAGGAAGAGGATGATGGTAGGGTCGGCAAAGCATGCCATCACGCCCTGGTAGTCTAGCAGCTTGCCGTACTCGCCCTCTGAGCCCTGCATAATCTTGAATGCCGAGTCGCTCACGAAGAAGAGCAGTACGAAGATGATTACCACGCTGGTGGCCCATGCGGGTATGGCCTCGGTGAGCCATAGCATCACTGCCATGACGAAGATGGCGATGACGCGTTGCTGCACGATGGTGAGCCCGTCGATGCCGAAACTGTCGATGGGCAGGTTCCATACGATGAGGGTGAGCAGGGCTGTGATGAGAAACAGCAGTGCTTTCTTGCGGTTGAAGTCGCCGCTAAGTACTTTTTTTACGGTTTCTTGCATGTCTGTAATATTTTATAGGTTTTAGTATGCGGTTTGTCTTTGGCGGCTGCCGCACGGGCACCCGTAATGACTGCAAAAATACACAAAATATTTGGACTGGCAAGCGAAAAGGGAGAAAATCGTAAGGAAAAAATATATTTTCCCCAAAAAAGTGGGAGTGAAAGGTGCTGGTTTCAGAAAAAAGTATTATATTTGCAAGCATTCAGAATCATTCATCTAAAAACCTATTAAACTATGAACCAGTCAGTATTGTTTATCGTCCTATTATTGGTCGTCGTCCTGTCGGTGGTAATCTCCCAGTATCTTCACAAGCGTCATCGTGAGTACAGGATGGCCGACATCGAGCGTGCCGTGCGCTCTGCCTACGGCAAGGGGGTGTACTCGGTAGAGAAGCCGAAGCTGGTGGAGGCCGTCAAGAAGTACTTCCACTGCTCCAGCAAGGAGGCGCACTACATTATCGGTGTGGCCAGGCGCAAGAAGCTGGTAGACATCGGGGCCGACTATGTTGCGCTCTTGTAGATCTCAAAAGAAAATCGGCCTGGCTGGGCACCTGAATCCTTGGTGGATTTGCCTTTGCTTGGCCGATTTTTTTTAAATTGTCTTATTCATCTGATGCGGGGCAGATGGGGTTCTGCGGGCATCTGATGCGGGGCAGATGGGGTTCTGCGGGCATCTGATGCAGAGCGTTTCAGATGCAGAGCGCGTTTATATAGTGCAGCTCGTTACGCCCAGAGTAGTGGCGATGGCGGTGATTACCGATACGACTATCTGCAGGATGGTCTTCCAAGTTTCCTTTTTCATGATGTGGTTTCCTTTCTTTTTAGTGGATAATTTAGTTTCTTTAGCGTGAATACTTGAGTTTTTTTTAGTGTAAATCATCAAGCTTTAGCGTGAATACTTGAGTTTTTTTAGTGTAAATTATCAAGCTTTAGCGTGAATACTTGAGCTTTTTTAGTGTAAATCATCAAGCGGGGGGTAGCGAGTGTAGAGCCTCTGGTATCCTTCTGTAAGGCTTTATCCTTTAGCAAGGCATTGCCCTTCAGCAAGGCCTGGAGGCTCCCTGGTACTCGCTAGGGCTAGAAGCTGGAGCCTCCCTGTTCGGTCTGCGAGTCTGAGCCGGTGCCCGAGCCGGTCTGTGAGCCTGAGCCGGAAGCGGAGCCTCCCTGGCCGGTATTGTCGCCGTCGTCCGAGCTGCCGGTATCATCCTTGTCGGTAGAGGTTACCTGCTTCACGATATTGCCGTTGCGGTCGTAGCAGGTGATGCTCACGCTGGTCTTGGCGAGCTCTTCCCTGATCTCGGTGTTGGGCGCGAAGATGATGTAGCGGCGCTTGATGAGCGAGCTGCTCACCTGGTTGACGTCGGCCACGGCATCGCTGTTCAGACCGAATCTGAGGCTGCCCAGTCCTGGGATGGCTACGGAGTGGCCCTCGGTGGCCCAAGCCTTGATTACCTCGCCGATGGCAGTCCATCCGGCATTGATGACGGCCTTGGGCAGACCGCTGCGTACGGAAGCCTCGTTGATTACCTTGGTGTCGTCGAGCCTGCCGTAGAGGTTGGCCTGCAGTACGTACGCCCACTTTTCCTTTCCTTTTTCGAACGCCACGTTGCGCTCGATAGCTTTCACTTTGATACCCATAGTGCTTAAAATTTTTTTAGAGGTATTTTACAGTAAGTATGTGATAGATGCCACATAGCCAATGCGTTTCATTGACAGTGCAAAGATACTGCATTTCTGCTGACTGTGCAATAGTTGTACCAAACCTCGTGCAGGATGTGTACCAAATCTCGTGCAGGGTATGTACCTACTCTAGGGCCAAAGGGAAACGTGTTATCCCTCCTGGCGAAGGCGTGCCTACGGCATCCCTGCTACATGGCCACGCAGCCGCCGAGATGTGGCGATGCGCCCGTCTGCACGTCGGGGATGCAGCGGTGGGGATGTGGCCACGTGGCAGGAGAGGGGGAACCATGGAGTGGGGAATGTAGGCTTAAAAAGGTCAAAAGGTCAAAAGGTCACATGTCACATTTTACTTTTTTCCATGTGCGACGGGCTGGTAGAGAATTTAAAATCGTCATATTATCTATATAAATAGGTATTATACGCGCGTGTACATTATTATATAAGAAAATAAAGGATTTTTTATGAGGTCGTTGTTGTCGGAAAACATGAAAAAAGTAAAATGTGACATGTGACCTTTTGACCTTTTGACCTTTTTTAGGTAGCCCCAGAATCAGAGATTCGGAATTTTTTTAAAAAAAGTAGCCAAGATATTTGGTGGTGTTGCAAAAAATTTGTACCTTTGAAGTCTATTTAAGATTAAAAACCTAAGAATGATAGATTTTTTATCCTTGCCTCAGGAGTTCATCTATATGAACGAGAGGAAAAGCTCTTACGAGCAGTTTATGGCTGACGACCCTACAGGCATCAACCGAGTTTTGGACAAGATGTATGGCATAGCCTTCAATAGCTCGCAGATAGAGCTGTTCTTTAGCGAACCATCCATCTACTTTGATTGTGCCTACGAATTGGCGATAAGAATTCGACTCCAGAAGTATCCCCACCGATACCTCAAGATGCTGAGCGTGTATATGTGTGCCGATAAGATGCTAAGGATAGCCTCAAACGAGAAACTTGCCAAGCGGAAAGAGGCTTGCCAAGCCCGCCTGGTAGAGAATGACAACTCCGTGTTTCGGACGGTCAATGGGGCTGTCCCATTTGACGATGAAGATATACAGCTGGTATTGTGGATGGTCTATGCCTTATTGGCATTCCGTGACGACAACGACGAGCTGATGCAGGAGTTTCTGGGTGTCTATCTAGACTACATCTCGAATGATGATGCCCAGCAGAATAGCGACGTCTGCATGCTGCTTACCGCTTGGCGCAAAAAGGAAGGAGAGAAAGTCTGTAATTGCCACCTCACTCCTAGGCCTGCCAGCCCGGCAAAGCTGGCGGGGGTAGACCTCAATGTATTCGACCATCTGCTCGATGAGGCCGATGTGGCATCCCTCCTGGGGATATTCCGAGACAAGCCGCGCCAAGAGGCAGTTTGCCATGTGGTCCTGTCGCAGCAGTTGACTATCAGTAGCTTGCACAACCTGGCATCGAGGGTAGAGAAGGGAGAGTTCCTGCCCTCGGCAGCCTGCCTGCCCCAGCTGCCCGAGGCTGCATCCGACGACGACAAAAGCTTCTGGGAGCAATGCAAGCGGGAGATGGAAACGATGAAGCGGCAGGTAGACTTCTACAAAAGTCAGTGCGAATGCTACGGGCAGAAGGTAAAACTCGACTCTTCCATCGACAGAGCTGTAGAGCTGGGCAAGGCCGCCAATGAGCAATTACAGCAAGACTACGACCAGCTGAAGCAGGAGACGGAGCAGAAGATAAAGAGGCTACAGGAAGACCTGAGCCGGACGCAGACTCGTGCCGACGAGGCCATCCGGAAGTATTCTTTGCTGGCAAGCACGAAAAGAAAGGTGGCGGCTGAGCCGAAGCCCAGCATCGATATGAAAGAAATATTGCTACAGCTGACAGACCATGTGGAGGATCCCGAATTCATCACCGATAGCCAGCTGCCAGGGGCAGAACGGATGCTCGGCTTGCTGATGGACCTCCAGCAGGTAGAGGATGCCATCGATTTGAAGGCACGCGACAAGCTGGCGAAGCGGTTACGCCATATCCAGGATGAGCGGCGCAAAAAAGAGAAGGCTCGTCGGCAAGCGGACAGCCGCAGCGTAATCAATAATAATACCACCCACGTATATGGCGACCAAGTAGGCCACAAGGATATTAGCATAGACCGCAACTATGGCCCCAATATCGCCCTGCAGGCAACGGAAAAAGAAAAGCCTGCTGCTCTAGACAAGCAGAAAGCCCTGCTCGAAGACGCAAAGCCTGGTGAACCTCTAAGAATAAATAGAATAAATACACGAAGAATAAATGAACGATGGAAACACCTTTTATAATCAACCATAACTACGGCGACAATTATGTAGTCGAATCGGGTGCCACGGTGATAGCCGGAGGCATCGGAGCCGCCATGCGCAGAGAGCAGGAGGCAGAGGAGATACGCCAGGAGGCGGAAGAACTGGGAGTATCGGAGGAAGCCCTGTACCTGGCCCGCCAGAAGTGGCAGCAGAGGCCCCAGGATGAGCGCATGAAGCTGGCCATCCTGCAGATGAAGAAGGAGAAATGCCCCCTCTGTGCCGATGTCTTCTTTGCACCCAAGCAGAGGTCGCAGTATGCTTACCTCTACCAGCTGATGGCGTATGAGAAGGCGGCACATCCCGACCTGCCTTACTTCAACAAGGTGAGCGAGTTTATCGACTTCCTGAAGTATCTGGAGATACCCGACGTGCCCTCGAAAGATACCATCGACAATGCGCTGAAGCGTATCTCGGGCAGTTATCCCGGCTGGAAGATAGACCAGGGCAGCATCAATGACGAGAAGATAGCCCAGAGTGTGGCCAGCCGCTTCATCTCCCTCTACCGCAAGGGCCCGGTGGTAGAGGCCAGCCCAGCCCGGTAAGCCCAGCCCCATCCCCATGTATTGATATAAGACAAGCCAGATAGCCCCGTGTACAGAGATATGTATGCGGGGCTGTCTGGCTTTCTGCAGCTATATGCAGAGTGGCATGGCAGGGAAGTTCGGCATTTAGTTCGGCGTTTTGCCCGATTTGTTAGGCAAAGTGCCCGGCAGCCCCCGAGGGCTATTGCCATACCCGGAAGATAGAAGTATCTTTGCGTTAGAAAGCGATACTACGAGATGATAGACGCAAAGCACAGTAAGCAGCCCGACATCCTCCAGGAGGAAGCAGCCGCCCAGCCATCCACGCCTCAGGCTGGTCAAGAGAATGAGGCCACAGTATGCACCCCCTCACCACAGCCTGTGGAGGCGGAAATCCCATCCCTGGAGCCGGTGGAAACGGAAGAACAGCTACTCTTGCCCTGGCAACAGGGCAAGCGCAAACTGCCCCGCGACCAAGACTTGCCACCCGTGATGAGAGAACTGGTAACCAATGCCCCGGCAGCCCTCAAGGTGCAAGTATTCGTGACCACCACGCCCACCCTGGCCACCTACGCCACCCGCCTGCGCCTAAGGTATGTGTACGACCAGACCCCCTCGGCAGTACTCCTGCAAGTTATCGTATGCGGACTGCAGAGCGCAGGCAAGTCGTTCGCCCGCTATGTGGAGGGCATCATCATGGCCCCCCTCATGAAGCGCGACGAGGAGCAGCGCCGAGAGGAGCAGAAGTACAACGAGATGAAGCGACGGCAGGGCAAGAAGGACGGCAAACTGCCACCCGAGCCCAAGACCGACGTAACGTGCCTGCCGCCCAGCGTGAGTATCACCATGCTGATGAAGCGAGCCGACGCCCCCGTGGTGAAGTATGGTGCCCCAAAGGGCCTCTTCATGTTTGCCGACGAGCTCTCTACCATCACCCAGAGCAACAAGCGGGCCTTTGCCGACCTGAAGCAGATCATGAAGACCGCCTACGACCTGGGCTCCATGTACGGACAGGACTATCTGAGCGAGACCTCCTACAGCACCGTGGTAGACGTGATGCTCAACACCCTCTTCTGTGGTACCCCGGCAGCAGTAACGCGCTACATGGACAAGGCGGCCATCGAGGGCGGCAACATCACCCGTACCATCCTCTGCCTCCTGGAGAGCCACATCGGCGACGAGCCACCCACCATGAAGCCCCTTACCGATGCCCAGCAAGAGGTTATCGACCAGACGCTGGAGCGCCTTATGGACGCCACCTACCTCGACGACAAGACCCTGCAGCCAGAGGTGATGCTAGACACCCGGTGGCTAGACCGGGAGGTAGAAAAATGGTGCTCAGCCCGACGCTGCGACGCCATCAAGTCTTGCTCCAGGGCCATCGACGTGTTCTACAAGCGCAGTTCGGTGTCGGCCTTCCGCATCGCCGCCCTCTGCCAGTACCTCTACCAGCTGGAGGGCAAGAAGGGGGAGCGGGACATCCGCAAGTGCGTCAGGCAGATCTACCTCTTCATGGCCGACTATATACTCTGCGGCATGGTGGGCACGTGGGGCAACGACTATGAGAAAATAAACGACGAGCAGGTGGTAGAAAAATATCATCCCAGCAAGCTCTACGAAAACCTTCCCCACGAATTCTCACGCGACTTGCTGAAGGCCACGCTCGTGCGCCTGAATCAGACCACGCCTGCCAAGAACGTCATCAGCAGATGGCTGAAACTGGGCTGGATAGAGAAGCTCAGCAAAAACCAGTTTCGCAAACTCAAAGTATAACCCTCTAAGAAATCCTCAATTAAATGGAAAAATACCAGATACAAAAGTTGCGCAGCCTGCCCATCATGCAGGTGGCAGACAGCCTGGGCATGGGCATCCGGCAGAAAAGGGCCCTCTGCATCCACCACGACGACCACCATCCGAGCCTGGCCTTCAACGTGCGCCGCAACACCTGCCACTGCTACTCCTGCGGCTTCTCTGCCGACACCATCGCACTGGTGATGGAGCGGTTTGAAATGCCCTTCATCGAGGCGTGCCAATGGCTCTCCCGGCAGTTTGATGTCTACATCGGCGATACCGGAAGCCGGCGCCATGACAACGCCTTTACCGGCAATCGGCGTGATAATGCCGCAGCCAGCTGGCGAAGCAATGCTGCCGTCACTGCCTCCGACAGAAGACTGGCCAGCCTGCGGCAGACTCGCATGCCATCTCCAGGGGTAGACTCGGCACAGACAGCAAATCTCAGTCGGCCCCTCAGAGTATCTCCAGGAGTAGACTCGCCCCAGCCTGCCCGCTACACCGCCCCCCAGGGAGTAGACGTAGAGTACTACACGAGCCTCTTCTCGCAGATGAGCCTCACGCCGTCGGGCAAGCGATTCCTCCTGGAGGAGCGACTGCTCAGCCCCGATGTGATACAGCGATGTCATATCGTGAGCACGGAGCACAACCTGTGCATGGGAAGAACGGGCAGGGGCGTGTTCGACGGTCCCTCGCTCCTCATACCTTACTACGACTTGCAGGGCAGGCTCGTCACCGTACAGAGCCGATACCTGGGGCTGAAAAAAGATTCTCCCGAAAGCCAGCAGGTGAGCCGATTCAAGTTTGCGCCAGGCAGCCATCGCATGATGTACGGGCTGGAGCGGCTGAAAGGCTATCCCCCCGATGCCCCGATACTCCTCACCGAAGGCCCATCCGACTGCTGGACGGCACTCACCCTGGGCTTTCATGCCCTGGCGATACCCAGTGCCACGCTCTTCGACGAGAGTCTCGCCCAGATGTTGCAGAGCCATCCCCTCCACATCTTCCCCGACCAGGACGAGGCAGGACTCAACCTTTACTTCGAGCTGAAGCGGTATTTCCCCTCGCTCCACTACCATCAGTTGCCCGAGGACTGCAAAGACCTGAGCGAATATTATCTCAGTCTGCGCCGTCAGGGCATGACGCTGAAGGAGGCAAGTATAACCATCCAGAACAAATAGAAGCATTATGAAACTGATATTACAGAGAAAACAGACAGAACGAGGTGCCCGATTGGGTAGCCTCATGGTAGACAACGGCAGAAACGAGCAGCCATTCCCAGGCAAGGATGGCACCCCCGTAACCAGTAGGCAGCTATGCGGCACGGTAGAGCGGGAGGATGGCCTCTTGCCCGTAGGCGAGTATGAGGTAAAACTGGCCCGATGCCCCCTGCTGCACCGCAAGATGATATTTCTCGCAGATCCAGCGGCGGAGGGTGAGGAAGCCTTGTACCACTCCAGGCCTGTGGTTCCCCCAGCCTCGGTATGCGGGCGATGCGTGGCTGAGGCCAAGCACCACCATACAGGCAAACTTTGCGAACGGCACGCCATCCCGTGCCCGATGATGCAGCCTGGCAACGGACCGTTTACCCTCAGGAAGGGGGGCATCCTGGTAGGCGAGGCGCACGAACCGGGCTTCGTTACCCATAGTCAGGACATCTTCCTCTTGCTCTACAACCGCATCAAGCAGGCCGCCAAACGTGGCAGGAAGGTGATGCTGGTGATAAAACCGCAAAGCATGGCTGAGAAGTGGGGCCGGCTAAGTCGATTTTTTTGACGGGAATTTTCCGAAAAAGTAGGCCGAGGCATGGCTTTTCCGAAAATAATGTGTAACTTTGTGGGCTGTAACAACATACCACAAATATGATGAAAAGAAAGAAAAACCATATCCTCGTAAGCCTCGCCCTTGCAGCCCTCGTAGGCTCTGCGGTGGCAGGCTGTACCCCCTTCGGCCGGTCGCCACAGGCTGAGGCTGAGGGACATACCGATACCCTGCGGATGAAGTACGCACAGCTCCTTACTATCGTAAGGCATGGAGAGGGGGCAGAGGTCAATGAGGCTTCTGCCTCCTCCTTGGCTTCTTCCACTTCTGGGACTTCAGCCACCTCCAGGGCTTCTTCCACTTCCTTGGCTTCTTCCAAGGCAGTAGGCGATTATACCGAGGTAATGATCAGGAACCCCTGGAAGAAAGATTTGCTGTTGCACCGTTACCTCCTCATTCCCAAGGGCAAGCAGGGCGACGAGACGGTGGCGATGCTGGCCAAGCGACGTTCGGCTGGTACCAGTGCCAGATGTACCACCGATACCGTGCGCACCCCGGTAGCCAACAGCGTGGTATTCACCTCGCCCCACTGCCAGCTGATGTACGAGCTGGGGGCACAGAAGGCCATCCGTGGCGTGTGCGACTTGGCATACATCAATATCCCCGACATCCAGCGTAGGGCCGTTGGCCAGCAGGTGGCGGACTGTGGCTCAGGTATGGCCCCCGACATCGAGCGCATCATCGCCCTCCATCCCGAGGCGCTGCTCATCTCCCCGTTCGAAAACGGCGGCGGATATGGCAAGCTCGACAAACTGCACATCCCCATCATCGAGACGGCCGACTATATGGAGGCTTCACCATTGGCTCGTGCGGAATGGATCAAGTTCTACGGCATGCTCCTTGGAAGTGAAGGAAGTGGAGGAAGTGAAGAGGGAAGAGTGAAGAGTGAAGAATCCGATGGCTTGGCTTCTTGCGAGGCTACTGCCGACTCGCTCTTCGCCCGTATAGAGAAGGAATATCTCTGGCTCAAAGCGGAGGCCCGAAAACTCCCGAAGGGTCTATCTGTTCTGACTGAGAGAAAAACGGGAAGCGTATGGTATGTGCCTGGAGGCCAGAGTACTATCGGCGTTCTGTTAAAGGATGCCAACGCCCAGTATATCTTCTCTGACGATACCCACAGCGGCAGCCTGGCGATGAGCCCCGAGCAGGTATTGGCGAAGGGCAAGCAGGTGGATGTATGGGCCTTCAAGTACTACGAGCCGCAGCCTCTTACCCGCTCGGGGCTCTTACAGGAATATGAGGGCTACAAGGCGCTCCGTGCCTTCCAGACGAAGAATATCTACGAGTGCAGTACCGTCGCCCTGCCTTATTTCGAACTTACCAGCTTTCATCCCGAAGTGCTCTTGAGGGAGTTTGTCATCCTCTCGCATCCACCGAAGAGCACAAGATTTGCCAAGTTTGCGCCAGCCATCCTGCGGCTCGGACAGTTGCGGTTCTACAAGGAAATGACGCAGGCTGACGACCTGCTGTGATGTACAGGACCCCCCCACACACACTGTATCCGTGCCTGATTACTAAGATGTCAGAGACTACACTGTAAAGTATTTAGCCAACAATAGAAAATAATGAGTAAAAGACTGATATATGTCATTTTAGGCATAGCATTGCTGCTCATCCTCTTCTTCGCCAACTTGGCGTGGGGCAGCGTGAGCATCCCGCTCGGCGATATAGTGGGCATCCTGTTCTCCGGCAGCGGTACGGGCATCCTCGCCACTGGCGGCTTCGACGAAACCTATCGCTACATCCTGCTGGAGTCGCGCTTGCCGCAGGCGATAACCGCACTGCTTTCGGGCGCAGCCCTGGCCACGAGCGGACTCCTGCTACAGACTGCCTTCCGCAATCCCCTGGCAGGTCCCGACGTGTTCGGCATCAGCAGTGGGGCAGGGCTGGCGGTGGCCATCGTGATGCTAGGGTATGGTATGGGCAGTTTCCTCGCCATTCTCTCGGCAGCCTTCGCCGGAGCAATGCTGGTAATGGGCATCATCGTCATGTTTTCGCAGATGGTGCGTAGCCATACGGTGCTCCTCATCGTCGGACTGATGGTAGGCTATCTGGCGAGCAGTGTCATCTCGCTGCTCAACTTCTTCAGCACGGCAGAAGGCGTGAAGTCGTACGTGGTGTGGGGTATGGGCAGCTTCGGTAACGTGTCGATGGGCGAAGCAGCCTGCCTTATCCCCCTTGCCCTACTGGGCTTGCTGGCCTCGCTCCTGCTGGTAAAACCCCTCAATGCCATGCTTCTGGGCGAACAGTATGCCGCTAACTTAGGCTTTAATGTACGTAGGTTGCGCCTTGTACTACTGGTAGTTACGGGGCTGCTTACGGCTGCGGTTACCGCCTTCTGCGGTCCCGTCGCCTTCGTCGGATTGGCCACGCCCCACATCGCCCGTCTCGTGATAGGCACGGAGAATCATCGTCGCCTCCTTCCGGTCACGATGCTCGCAGGTTCGCTTCTCGCCCTCCTCTGTAATCTGCTCTGCACTCTGCCACAGGGCGGCGGCATCATCCCCCTCAACGCCGTTACCCCGCTCTTCGGAGCACCCGTCGTCATCTACGTGCTGATGAGGAAGAGGTGGTAATCTACGTGTGCCGGTAAGAAAGAGGCGGCAGAAAAAAAAGTCTACTTCCTCCAGCGCAACTGCCAGAATGCTACGGCCGATGCGGCAGCCACGTTGAGCGAATCTACCTGGTGCGACATGGGGATGCGCGCCACATAGTGGGCCGAGGCAATGACCTCGTGCGGCAGGCCGTCGCCCTCAGTACCCATCAGCAGTGCCAGCTTCTCCTCGGCCATCAGTTGCGCATCGTCTATCTGCACCGACTGGTCGGTCAAGGCCATGGCTACCGTCTTAAATCCAAGGGCAGAAAGCCGTTGCTGAGGATGGTCCACCCACGTCCACGGCACCAGGAACACCGACCCCATAGAGACACGCACCGAGCGGCGGTTGTAAGGGTCGCAAGAGTTGGGGGTGAGCAGCACGGCATCTATGCCGAGTGCCGCCGCCGAACGGAAGATGGCTCCGATGTTGGTGGTGTCCACCACATTGTCTATCACCACGATGCGGTGCGCCCCGCTGCAAACATCCTCCACCTTGCGGGGCAAGGGTCTGCGCATGGCGCAAAGCACACCGCGCGTCAGAGTATATCCGGTAAGCGAGGCCAGTAGCTCCCTGTCGCCTGTATAGACGGGCACTTCTGGCTGGATACGCGCAATGATATCCTTTGCATCGCCCTCTATGTGCCGTTGTTCGCACAATAGTGCCACAGGCTCGTAGCCGGCATCGAGGGCCACTCTTATCACCTTGGGGCTCTCGGCGATAAATACCGCCTTCGACGGGTCCTTGCGCGAACGGAGTTCAGCCTCAGTAAGCCGGGCAAACATTTCCACCCCCGGAATGTCTAGTCGTTCTATTCGTATAATGGGCATAAGTAATCGTGATTTTTATCAGAGTTTTTGTCATGTAAATCTTTTTCGTGCTGCAAAATTAACAAAAAAACTCCAAAAACATTTGGCTTGTTCAAGAAAAAAGCATATATTTGCCCTCGTGATACAAAAATCAGAATATGATGACAACTTACGAGGAGAAATACATCCGGTTCGACTGGGCCATCAAGAGGCTGCTGCGCAACAAGGCTA
>CAVDKC010000027.1:0-25473 GCA_963609615.1 Oribacterium sp. | reverse complement strand
CGATGCGGAACGCCTCGTTGATGAGGTTGCGGCTGCCCTCCTCCACCACGACCTTATGGCGGTGGTGGTGTTGCTTGTTGCGGCGCAGGAAGGAGAACTTCTGCTGTTTCCCCTCAAACGGGATTTCGCCCACAAACGGCACGTTGAGCGACTCGAGGTCCTTGCGCGAGCGCACGGTGGTGTTGGCCAGTTCGATGAGGACGATGATGCCGGCAGGCACGAGCAGACCGACGAGGAAGGCCATCAGATAGACAGTTCTGTCAACAGGCGTGGTGGCACCGCCTCCGGCATGGGCTGGCTCCACCACCTTGGTGTTGTAGGCGGTGAACGCCTGCGACATCTCGTTCTCCTCACGCTTCTGCAGGAGGAAGGTATAGAGCGTCTCCTTCACCTTCTGCTGGCGCTCCTCGGAAATGAGGAACTGCGCCTGCTTGGGGTTGGCGGCTATCTTGGCGTTGGCTGCGGCCTTGTTGCTCTGCGAATTGCTCTGCTGGGCCTGCAGCAGGGCTATCTCGTTGTCGAGGGTATGGATGATGGCATGGCGCATGACACCGAGACTGGCGTCAAGGTCCATCACGATGGGGTTCTGGTCGGAGGAGTTGGTGGCATACTTGTTGCGCTGGAGCAACATTTCGTTGTACTCACTGATCTGCGACAGTATGCTGGAGTTGGAGAGCCCCGAGTTGGAGGGCAGCAACTGGTTGTTGTGCTTCTCGTCGAGCAGGTTGGCACGGATATAGCGTGCCATATAGAGCTGGTTGCTCAGTTGGTAGGACTCCTGCGTGGCTGCGGTGCTCTGGCTCATCGCCTGTTCCCCGAGCGCACTCACGTCGGGCATGAGGTTGCGCGACTTGTAATTGGAGATAGTCTTGTCGAAATGCCCCAGCTCGTTCTCTATCACCGCCAGGCGGTCCTTGATGAAGTCGTTGGTGGCAAGGGTGATGCGGTTGCGGTCGTTGACCCACGCCTCGTTATAGACCACCACGAGCATGTCGAGGATGTCGTTGGCGCGGTCCACGCTCTGGTCACGGTACCGGATGTCGAGGATGGAGGAGTTCTTCACCTGAATCTCCACGGAGAGCTGCGAACGGACTTGGGCGATGGCTGCCGGCTTGCCGATGCGCACGACATCCAACTCGTCGGCGACACCCTTGGCATAGAAGGGCGAAGGACTAATCTGCACGTCACCGATCGGCAACTTCGCCACGCCGCCGACCTTCACCGTCACGGTCTGGGAGTATGACTTGTCGCCTCGCTGCATATTGCTCACCTCGCACTTGCCGTCGGCAAACAACTTGAGGTGGAAGGAGGCTGTCTCTGCGTCATCAAGTCCCTTGAAAGTCACCTTCACGGGCAGGTTGATGCCATAGGCGACCTCATCCCTGAACGCCCCCTCGTGGTAGCAGTTCACGTCGAGGTTCAGCCGCTCGACCACTTCCTTCGCCAGGGGCGAGCTGGTGAGCAGCTGCATCTCGTTGGTCAGACTGGACGAGGCATCATCGACGCCCAACTCCTGCAGGCGGCGTTCCGCCGAGGTAGAGTTCTTGTCATCCTGCTTCAGGAGGATGCTCGTGGTACAGGTATATACCTTAGGGGTCTTGTTGAGATACCAGACCGCCCACCCCATGGTAACGACGAGCGACAGGACAAACCACTTCCAATGAGCTAGGCAGAGGAAGAGGATGTCGCGCACCTGCACCATGACGTTGGTCTGACTGCTTGCCGCCGTGCGGGGCGCGGTTCCCGAGCTCTGGGTCGTTGACGGGGCTGAATCCATTTTTCGTTGCATGACTGATGTTGCGTTTCTTGGGTTACGAATATTACTTCACGAGGAAATTGACAATGGTGATGGCAAACGAAGCCAGTCCCATCCAAAAGCCCGGTGTACTGAACAGGTTGGCCGTGGCAGTCGATTCGTTGGCTTTCTTCTGCGTCGGCTCCACATAGATGATGTCGTTCTGCTGGATATAGTAGGCCGGTGACGAATAGACGCTGTTGGCATCCGTCAGGTTGATGCGGTAAGGCATCTGCGTGCCGTTGACGGTACGGAACACGGTCACGTTCTCACGCTGTCCGTCGATGGTGAGGTCTCCAGCCTCCGAGATGGCCTCCAGGATGGTCACCTTGTCACGCGTGATGGGGATGCGCCCCTTCGTGCCAAGCTCGCCGAGGGCAAAGAAGCCCATGTCGGCATACTGCACGGTGACGACGGCATCACGGACGAAATTGCCCGAGAGCAACCGGTACTTGATCTCGTTGGCCACGTCGAGACGCGACTTGCCTACCACGGAAATGAGCCCCAGCGTTGGGAAGTCTATCTTCCCCTGGGCATCCACGGTATAGGTCTCCATTCCCTCATGGTTGGAAGAATTGTTGTTCCTTGTGTTGAGGTTGAAGATGCGGACGAGTTCCTCGTCACGGCTGCTGACCGTGATGTACAGGCGGTCGCCCGGCTGCAGCTTGATGACCTTTCCCTCCTGTATCGCCACTGCGGCGTTGTCGGCAAGGTTCTGCATATAACTGATGTTGGTCGCCGTCTTGCACGATGTGAGCAACATCACGGCAAGAAGCGCCAGCAAACATGAATAAGAAGTAAGTTTGGTTTTCATTATAATGGATTAAACTGAATGAAATTCACGTGTCTAAACAAAGCGGATGTAGTCGAGTTCCACCTCGATGGCCGCCACGATGAGATTGGGGATGCTCACCAGGATGCGTTTCTTCCTGGAACCCTGGCACTTGAGCAAGCGGCCCTCGTAGCCGTCGAGCTGTCCGCCCACAATACGCACCTCACGGCCTATCATGTTGTCGGTGATTTCCTCCGGACAATAATACTCGGGGTTCTCCACCGACCTCACGGCGTTCACGAAACGCTCCATATCCTTGTCGCTGACCAGCATCGGCTGTTGGTAGCCGCCACGCACATAGCGATACTGCAAGGTGGGAATCTTGATGCGAGCGGCGTCAATCGCCTCCTGGGTGGAATGGACGAAGACCAGGCTGGGAATATAGGGATACTCTTCGCGAAGCCTCTTTCCCCGATGGGTGACCACGCGCCAACGCATCGGCGTAAACGTCTCGAAACCCATTGCGGGAAGTTGCCTGAACGCAGGGGTCCGTGAGTTGGGACGCTTCAAGTCACGCATCACGAACCATTGTTTATATGGGGGGGGTAAATTGACCAAATTAACTTTTGGAGTTGGAGAATCCATGCAATCCTTGGGAGTAAAAGACATATTCTCTAGTCCTGCTTAATCATGCAAATACGTACATATTAAGTAGTTACGACTATTCTTAACCAAAGTTCTCAAATCTATCTTATACATTATACATATATATTTCCAGATACACTTGAAGGAATGTCACAGACACTCCCGACACATTCCGTCTTCGCCTTTTGAAAATTTAATGCAAAGGTAGGCTTTTTCTGCAAAAAATTAGCAGAATTCGTCTTTTTTTAACACATTTAACACACGCAATTGATTAAAAAAGGGTACGCCTCACCGAGACGTACCCTTATATATATAATAATGTGTAAACTGATTAATCTACATCATTGTTGTGGTCCAAGGAGTCATTGAAATCCTTGGGAGCCTGCTCCTCGCCATGATGCTCGTAACGGCGTGGCTGACGAGCCGGGCGGTCTCCACCATTGTGGCGGTCGTCACGGCGTGGACGACGCTCGCCGCGCTCCGGGCGTGGACGGCGCTCACGCTCCACATAACCCTCGGGCTTCTCCATCAACACACGGTGAGAGAGCTTGTACTTGCCTGTCTTAGGGTCAATCTCCATCAACTTCACCTGAATCTTGTCGCCTTCCTTGATGCCAGCCTCCTCGACAGTCTCAAGACGCTTCCAGTCGATTTCCGAGATATGGAGCAAGCCATCCTTGCCCGGGAGAATCTCCACGAAGCAACCGTATGGCATGATGGAGCGAACGGTACCCTCATATACCTCGCCAACCTCAGGAACGGCAACGATGGCCTTGATCTTAGCAAGGGCTGCGTCGATGGAATCCTTGTTAGGCGCAGACACCTGTACATGGCCCTTGCCCTCAGTCTCCTCGATGGTGATGGTCGTGCCGGTCTCCTCCTGCATCTGCTGGATGATCTTACCGCCGGGACCGATGACAGCACCGATGAACTCCTTAGGAATGTCGAACGCAACGATACGTGGAACCTGTGGCTTCATCTCGGCACGTGGCTCGGAGATGGTCTCCAGCATACAGTTCAAGATATGCTCACGACCTGCCTTGGCCTGCATCAAGGCCTTCTCAAGAATCTCGAAGCTCAAGCCGTCGCACTTGATGTCCATCTGCGTGGCGGTCAGACCGTCACGGGTACCCGTGGTCTTGAAGTCCATGTCGCCCAAGTGGTCCTCGTCGCCGAGAATATCGCTCAATACAGCATACTTCTCCTCACCGGGGTTCTTGATAAGACCCATGGCAATGCCTGAGACAGGCTTCTTCATAGGAACGCCCGCATCCATCAAGGCGAGTGTGCCAGCACAAACGGTAGCCATGGAAGAAGAACCGTTGGACTCCAGGATCTGGCTAACCAGACGTACTGTGTAAGGGAAGTCGGCCGGAATCTGACCCTTCAAGCCGCGCCATGCCAAGTGACCGTGACCAATCTCACGACGGCCTACGCCACGCTGGGCCTTGGCCTCACCCGTAGAGAATGGAGGGAAGTTATAGTGAAGGAGGAAACGCTGGTAGCTCTTCTCCAACACACCGTCGATGAGCTTCTCGTCCATCTTGGTACCGAGGGTACAGGTCGAGAGAGACATCGTCTCGCCACGCTGGAAGATAGCACTTCCGTGAGGCATTGGGAGAGGAGAAACCTCACACCAGATAGGACGAATCTCTGTAGTGGCACGACCATCGAGACGCAAGCCCTCATCGAGGATGCAACGGCGCATAGCGTCACGCATTACGTCATCGTAGTAGCGGGTAGCCTCTGCATGCTTCTCCTCCAACTCCTCTTCAGAGAGGTCGGTGTGGGCAGCGTCATACTTCTCCAGGAAGTCGGCGAGCACCTTCTCGAAGGCCTCGGCACGAGCGTGCTTCTCCAGAGCCTGGTGATTGATGTCGTATGCAGGCTGGTAAAGCTCGCTCTTGATCTGCTCACGAAGTTCCTCGTCGTTCACCTCGTGGTCGTACTCACGCTTTACATCAGTACCCTTCTCCTTAGCCAACTCGTACTGCAACTCGCACATAGGCTTGATAGCCTCGGCAGCCACCTTGAGGGCACCGATGAGGTCCTGCTCGGAAACTTCCTTCATCTCGCCTTCCACCATCATGATGTTGTCCTTGGTAGCACCCACCATGATGTCCATGTCGGCCTCTTCCATCTGCTGGAAGGTTGGGTTGACAACATACTCGCCGTTGACACGGGCTACGCGAACCTCAGAGATGTAGTACTCGAAAGGAATATCTGAACAAGCCATGGCAGCAGAAGCAGCGAAACCTGCAAGGGCATCGGGCTGGTCAACGCCATCGGCTGAAAGCAACATTACCTGTACATAAACTTCCGCATGGTAGTTAGAAGGGAAGAGTGGACGCAGGGCGCGGTCCACGAGGCGAGAGGTAAGGATTTCCTCGTCGCTGGCTTTGCCTTCGCGCTTGGTGAAGCCACCAGGAAAACGGCCGGCAGCACTGTACTGCTCACGATAATCTACTTGCAAAGGCATGAAATCTGTACCCGGAACTGCATCCTTTGCTGCACAAACAGTTGCGAGAAGCACTGTGTTACCCATGCGGAGAACCGCAGCACCATCAGCCTGTTTTGCAACTTTTCCGGTCTCAATTGTGATGGTTCTTCCATCAGGCAACTGAACACTTTTTGTAATTACGTTCATCTAAAAATTTAAAAACTTATTGTTTTGTCTAACATCTAAATATCTAAAACGCTGCAAAGATACCTTTTTAATTATTAATAAACGAATATTCGGGCAACTATTTTCCTCTTTTTTAATTATTTTATCTATCCAAGATGCTTAATTCACGATTTTATTACTACCTTTGCAGTCGATAATTTTGCAAAACACTAAAATTCATGAAGATATCCAGACTCTACTCCGTAGCAGCCATCATGATAGCTGCACTGGCACTCTCCTCTTGCAACAACAAGAAATTCCACATCAACGGCAACATTACCGAGGCTAAGGACTCCATGCTCTACCTGGAAAACATCAGCCTCAACGGCCCTGTAAAGATTGATTCCGTCAAACTGGGCGAGGACGGTTCGTTCTCCTTCGAGGAGAATGCCATGGACTCTGTCACCCCAGAGTTCTACCGCCTGCGTATTGCCAACCAAAGCATCAATCTCTCCATAGACTCCACCGAGACCGTCAGCGTGAAGGCAGCTTACCCCCAGATGAGCTTCAAGTACGAGGTAGAGGGCTCGGAGAACTGTAGCACCATCAAGGAGCTGTCGCTCAAGCAGATGACCCTTCAGGGCAACATCAATGCCATCGTGAAGAGCCCTAATATCGGCGTCGACTCCGTAAACGTCATCATCTACCGTATGCTCGAAGCTTACAAGCAGGACATCAAGACTCATTATATCTTCAAACAGCCAATGAAGGCTTCTTCCTATTATGCGCTCTTCCAGACGGTACAGTTGGGCAACATGAACTCGCTCATCTTCAACCCTCGCAACAACAAGGAAGACGTCAGGGTATTTGCTGCCGTAGCTACCTGCTGGGACACCTATTACCCTAACGCAGAGCGTGGCAAGAACCTTCACAACATCGCCATTGAGGGAATGAAAGACATCCGCATCATCGAAAGCCAGAGGGCACAGCAACAGATAGATGCCAGCAAGGTGAACGTGAATGGCTGCATCGAACTTGCACTGCAAGACAACAAGGGCGTAACTCGCCGCCTCTCCGACCTCAAGGGTAAAGTGGTAATCCTCGACTTCCACCTCTTCGCCAGTAGCGAGAGCACCAAGCGCATCATGCAGTTGCGTGAGCTCTACAACAAATACCACGCAGCAGGCTTGGAGATTTACCAAGTTTCAGCAGACCCGGACGAGCACTTCTGGAAGACATCCACCGCAGGTATTCCTTGGATTAGCGTACGCGACGAGAACGGCATCCAGGGCCAGAGCCTCGCACTCTACAATGTGCAGAGCCTCCCTACCTTCTTCCTCATCGACCGAAACAACACGCTGCAGGCTCGCGATGCACAGATCAAGGACATAGACGCTGCCATCAAAAACCTTCTGTAAAAGGAGGGGGCAGATGTATGCCCGCATAAAAGTGCCGTTCCGTACTTTTGGAACGTACATACTTACGGAACGGCACTTTCCTTAGCTATCCTACCCCCTCTACCCTAATGAAAACAAATAACTTTAAACACTAAAAAAATGAACAAGAAACTTTTAGCTCTAACTGCACTGGCCATCGTAACCACAGAGGCCAACGCCAAAGTAAAGTTGCCGCACATCCTGGGCGACAACATGATTATCCAGCAAAACTCTGAAGCCAACCTCTGGGGATGGGACAAGCCTGGCACCAACGTAGAGGTAACCACCTCTTGGTCTGCCCAAAAGTACTCTGCCAAGACAGGCAAAGACGGCAAATGGGCTGTCAAGGTACAGACACCAAAAGCCAGTTATGCCCCACTCTCCATCACATTCGACGATGGCGAGAAGACCACCCTCAAAAACATCTTGGCAGGCGAAGTATGGGTCTGCGCCGGACAGAGCAACATGGAGATGCCCGTCAAGGGCTTCGGCAACTGCCCAGTGGAAGGCTACAACAAGGCAGTACTGGAGGCCAACCAATACAAAGGCGTACACTACGTAAAGATACCCAGCATCATGAGCAGCAAGCCGTTAGACGACGCCAACTGCGAATGGAAGGAGGTAAATCCAGAGACCGTAGGCGAGGCTTCTGCCACAGGCTACTTCTTTGCACAAGTGGTAAACAAAGCCCTAGACATTCCCGTAGGACTCGTGATGGCGAACAAGGGAGGAAGCCGTGTGGAAAGTTGGCTAGACCGCGATTACCTAAAGAAGAACACCCAGGAAGAGCTCGACTCTGCCAAGATGTACAAAAACCCCAAATGCAAGTACGATTATCTCTTCCCGCTCCTTTGGGGCAACGGTACCTTCCACCCTATCCTCAATTACACGGTAAAAGGCATCCTTTACTACCAGGGCTGTTCCAACGTCGGCGACCCGGCCGGCCAGTATACCAAGCGCCTCGCAGACCTTGTAGCCCAGTGGCGCAGAGACTTCAATCAAGGCGAGTTGCCATTCTACTTCGTGCAAATCGCCCCTTATCATAACGGCGACGTGAACGGCGACTGGGGACCAAGACTTCGAGAGCAACAATTGAATGCCGCCAAGGTAATCCCCAACAGTGCCATCGTCTGCACAGAAGACCTCGTTTACCCCTACGAGGTAGAACAGATACATCCCTGCCAAAAGCAGCCTGTGGGCGAACGTCTTGCTCTCCTGGCCCTCAACAAGACTTACGGCATGAAGAGCCTCATCTGCGAGAGCATGACCTTCAAGGAGATGCAGATAGTGGGCGACACCATCAAGGTACACTTCGACAACGAGTTTGGAGCCTACAACCGCTTTGAGGGCATCGAGGGCTTCGAAGTGGCTGGCGAGGACAAGGTGTTCCACAAGGCCACCGCCAAGCACTTTTGGCAGCCAGGCAACGGCTCTTGGAGCGAATGCATCGCCGTAACTAGCCCTGAGGTTAAGAAGCCAGTGGCACTGCGCTACTGTTTCCGCAACTTCCAACTCGGCAACCTAGCAAATGCCGGCGGACTGCCTCTCTTTCCTTTCCGTACAGACAACTGGTAAATATATAATATATGACTCACGTATTAGACAAATTCAAATTTTGCCCTGCATGCGGTTCTTCTCACTTTGAAATCAACGATTTCAAGAGCAAGAAGTGCGCCACATGCGGGTTCACTTATTATCTCAACCCCAGCAGTGCCACCGTAGCGCTCATCCTCAACGAGAAGAACGAGCTATTGGTAGTGCGCCGCAAAAACGAGCCTGGCAAGGGAATGCTCGACCTGCCTGGAGGTTTCGTGGATATGGACGAGACTGGCGAACAGGGGGCTGCAAGAGAAGTGAAGGAGGAAACTGGACTCGATGCTACAGACGTCAGCTATCAGTTCAGCATCCCTAACCTCTATCGCTATTCGGGGTTCCTGGTTCATACCCTTGACATGTTTTATACCATCAAGGTAAAAGACCTATCCCACATAGAGGCAATGGACGATGCAGAAGCCTATTATTGGATTCCGATAGAAGAAATAGACATCGACAAGTTTGCCTTCGAATCCATACGCCAAGGACTCAGCAGATTCATACACAGATTTTGCAAATAGGCCACACACCTCACTCATACAACAGAATCCACTAATATTCAATACATTACAGGCGTGAGGTCTCAAACTTAGACCTCACGCTAATCACACTCAGACCCCACAGAATCAATACACGACATCCCCAACTCTACGTCACAACGTTTAGTTTTTTGCCCCGCCACGGCAAAATATTGCCCCAGCCAGGGTAACTTTTTGCTATAGAAGGGGCAATACTACGCCATCCCAACACAAAAGCAGAAATACTTGATTCATCTACAGTTCGTCTGTTAGAAGTTTACTTCATTTCACCCTTCACCTTTGCGCCTGAAATGCCGATAAACATAGGAGGTAAGACGGGTGAAAGATGGTGAAGGATGAAGGATTATTGACCAAACACAGCAATGCGTTCTACATGGACATGAAATCCGTATTCCCTTACAGGGTGTCAGGATGCGGCTCAAATTACCCTGGGTATCGCTTCGCCTTTTGCACATGATTTTAAAATTATTACGCATTTTCGCCTTTCAAACATTAAAAAAACAAAAAATATTACCATATAATAATGTATAAGCAAAAAGTTTATTTACTTTTGCCAACCGAAAAAAATCGTGTGTAAGCTTATGCAAGAAAATTTAGTAATCGTCGAGAGCCCTGCAAAGGCAAAAAAAATCGAAGAGTTTTTAGGTAAAGACTATAAGGTGATGTCTTCTTACGGCCACATCCGTGACCTGAAGAAGAAGGAACTCAGTATAAATGAAAGCACCATGGAACCTCGCTATGAGATTCCAGAGGAGAAGAAAAAGCTCGTCACAGAGCTGAAGTCAACAGCCAAGCAAGCCAAGAAAATTTGGTTGGCATCCGATGAGGACCGCGAGGGAGAAGCCATCAGCTGGCACCTTTGCGAAGTACTCGGACTGGATGAGGAGAAGACAAGCCGCATCGTCTTCCACGAAATTACCAAACCAGCTATCTTGGACGCCATCGAGCACCCACGCCATCTGGACATGAACCTCGTGAATGCCCAGCAAGCTCGCCGTGTGCTCGACCGCCTGGTAGGCTTCAAGCTCTCCCCAGTATTGTGGAGAAAGGTAAAGCCAGCACTCTCTGCAGGCCGAGTGCAGAGTGTGGCGGTAAGACTTATCGTGGAGCGAGAACGTGAAGTTCAGAAATTCCATAGCGACCCCTATTATCGCGTCAATGCCGTATTCGCTCTCATCCAGGAGGACGGTAATGCGGTAGAGGTGAAGGCCGAACTAGACCAGCGCTTCAAGACCCACGAGGAAGTGGAAGCTTTCCTAGAGAAATGCAAAAATGCCAAGTTTACCGTAGAGGCTGTGAGCAAGAAACCGCTGAAGCGCATACCTGCCCCTCCTTTTACCACCTCTACACTCCAACAGGAAGCAGCACGCAAGTTGGGATTCACCGTCAGCCAGACAATGATGATAGCCCAGCGTCTCTACGAGAGCGGAAACATCACTTACATGCGTACCGACAGCGTAAACCTCTCCACACTCTGCAAGAATGCCAGCAAGGACGAGATTATCAAGGTGTACGGCAAGGAATACAGCCATGAGCGTAACTACCACACCAGCTCCAAGGGAGCACAGGAGGCTCACGAGGCTATCCGTCCTACCTACATGGACAAGACTACTATCGAAGGCACCGGGCAGGAGAAGCGTCTCTACGAACTTATCTGGAAACGTACCCTTGCCTCACAGATGGCAGATGCACAGATAGAAAAGACCACCATCACCATCGACATCGACGGTGCCCAAGAGAAATTCGTTGCCAACGGCGAAGTAGTGGTATTCGACGGTTTCACCAAGGTGTACCATGAGTCTACCGACGACGAGGACAATGGCGAGGACGCCACTCACATCCTGCCAGCCATGAAGGAGGGCGATGAGTTGCAGCGCCGCGAGATAGTAGCCACAGAGCGATTCTCACAGGCTCCTACCCGATACACTGAGGCTAGCCTGGTGAAGAAACTGGAAGACCTCGGCATCGGCCGCCCATCTACCTATGCACCTACCATCAGCACCATCCAGCAACGCGAATACGTAGTCAAGGGCGACAAGCATGGAGAAGAGCGTACTTTTACGGTAGACACACTGAAGGGCATCAAGGTAACCCAGAAGACCAAGAAGGAAATGGCCGGTTCGGAAAAGGGCAAGCTTCTTCCTACCGACATCGGTATCGTAGTAAACGACTTCCTGATGAACAACTTCCCCAACATCATGGACTACAACTTCACCGCCAATGTGGAGCAGAAGTTTGATGACATCGCAGAGGGCAAGACCGAATGGATAGAGTGGATGAAAGACTTCGACAAGAAGTTTGAGCCAGAGGTCAAGGAGGTGATGGATGCACGCAGCGAGCACAAGGCTGGCGAGCGCGAACTGGGCAAAGACCCTCAGACCGGACGCCCGGTATTTGTGAAGATTGGCCGTTTCGGACCAGTCGTACAGATTGGTACTGCTGAAGACAAGACCAAGCCACAGTTCGCCCAGTTGCCTACCGACAAGAGTATCGAGACCATCTCACTGGAAGAAGCTCTGGAACTCTTCAAGTTGCCTAGAAACGTAGGAGAATTCGAGGGAACAACCGTCACCATCGGTGCAGGTCGCTTCGGGCCATACGTGCTGCACGACCGCAAGTACGTCTCTATCCCGAAGAATGAAAATCCAATGAGCATCACCCTGGAAAGAGCCATCGAACTCATCAACGAGAAACGCACCAACGAGCAGAAGCGACACATCAAAACCTTCGAGGAAGACAGCAAACTGGAGCTCCTGAATGGCCGCTACGGTCCATACATTGCTTACGACGGCAAGAACTACCGCATCCCCAAAGCCAAGCAAGAGAATGTGGAAGACCTAAGCTACGAGGAGTGCATGATTATCATCAAGGACTCTCCGGAGCCTAAGACAAAAGCTCGCAAGAAGTAAACTTTCAAACGGGGCAAGCCCTGCCCCCGTTTCAGATATAAAACAAGAAATGAAGGCAATCATCATCATCGGATATATGGGGGCAGGCAAGACCACTGTCGGCAAAGCCCTGGCCAAGGAACTCGGCATCATGTTCTATGACCTCGACTGGTACATAGAGAGTCGTATGCGCAAGACAGTAAAACAAATCTTCGACGAAGTGGGCGAAGAAGGATTTAGAAAGATAGAGCACAACATGCTCCACGAAGTAGCCGAGTTTGAGGATGTGGTAGTGAGTTGCGGCGGCGGCACCCCTTGCTTCTTCGACAACATGGACTACATGAACCAACTTGGCGAAACCATCTATCTCAAGGCCACCCCCGAAACGCTCCATGCCCATCTCAAGATGGGTAAGGGCGTACGCCCACTGCTACTCAACAAGACCCCTGAGGAGGTGGATATCTTTATACGTGAGCAGTTAACGCTACGAGAGCCTTTCTACGGGAAGGCTAAACATATATTAGATGTCAACGTGATGGACAATTTCGATAAAATCAACGATATCGTCCAGCAGATACGTTGCGTGCTGAACGTGTAAAGGAGAGCATCCACCCTTATTAATATATCATCATAAGAGCGACTATATGGAAAAGATAACAGTAGTAAAAGTAGGCGGTGCCATCGTCGAAGACAACGAGAAGTTGGCACAGCTACTTAAGGATTTCGCTGCCATCCCAGGCAATAAGGTCTTGGTGCACGGCGGCGGGCGCAGAGCCACCAAGGTAGCGGCATCCCTCGGTATCGAGAGCCAAATGGTAAACGGCCGACGCATCACTGATGCCGACATGCTGGAGGTGGTAACCATGGTATATGGCGGCCTGGTCAACAAGAACCTCGTGGCAAAGCTCCAGGCTAACAGCGTGAACGCCCTAGGCTTGACAGGTGCCGACATGGATATCATCCACAGCCACAAACGTCCATTAAAGAATGGTATTGACTTCGGTTTCGTTGGCGACGTAGAGCGTGTAGACGGCAAAATGCTCCATACCCTGATAGAGGAAGGCATCACCCCCGTAATGGCTCCATTGACCCACGATGGCCAGGGGCATATTCTGAACACGAATGCCGACACCATCGCCAGCGAAACTGCCAAGGCTCTGGCCCCTTATTACGATGTAACATTAATTTATAGTTTTGAGAAAAAAGGCGTACTGAGCAATCCTGATGATGACGACAGCGTTATCCCGGTGATTACCCATGCCGACTTCGAGAGATACAAGGCAGACGGCACCGTGGCAGGCGGCATGATTCCCAAACTGGAGAATGCACTCGCTGCCATCGATACAGGCGTAAAAGAGGTTATCATCACTCTCGCTACAGCCATCGACGGCAAGCACGGGACTGTTATTAAGTGAAGAACGAAAAGTGAAGAACGAAGAATTCAAATGCCATAGAAGCACCCACAAGAACTATAGAATTCTTCACTCTTCGTTCTTCACTCTTCACTTCCAAAACGTTAGAGATTGTTAAACAATAAGTTTTTTTTGCAGCAGGCTTGTAACTTTCTTGCAAGTCACTCGTCATTGATTATAGAGGGATGAAAGAAATCAGTTTCCGAAACGATGTTTTGCCACTGAAGAACAAACTCTTCAGGCTGGCACTGCGCATCACTCTCAACCGAGAGGAGGCGGAGGACATTGTGCAGGACACGCTGATAAAAGTCTGGAACGCCCGCGACAAATGGCAAGAGTTGGACTCCATCGAGGCCTATAGCCTCACCATCGCACGCAACCTCTCGCTCGACCGCATCAAGAAGATGGACAATCAGAATGATTCTCTGGAAGAGCAAACTCTTGAGAGACTGGACGAATCCACATCCTCTCCTTCCGAGCGCATGATACAGAAAGACAAGCTGGACATCGTAAGGAAAATCATCAATGAGTTGCCTGAGAAACAGCGCACTTGCCTGCAACTTCGAGACATCGAGGGAAAAGCCTATAAGGAAATAGCAAGCATCATGGGCATCACCGAGGAACAAGTAAAGGTGAACATCTTCAGGGCTCGACAAACAGTAAAACAAAGATTTCAACAATTCGACAGATATGGATTATAAGTACATCAACCAACTATTGGACCGCTACTGGAAGGGCGAGACTTCTCTCGAAGAAGAGAAGATACTTCGCGCATTCTTCAGCCAGGACGAGTTGCCTGCCGAGCTGAAGCCTTACCAAGCACTCTTCTCTTACGAGATGGGCGAGGCGAAGCTAGAGGAGTTGGGCGATGACTTCGACCAGAAGATGATGGCGAAGATAGAGGATGAATACACCAAGCAACCTAACAAGGCGAAGGTAATTTCCTTGACAGAACGCCTCAAGCCTCTCTTCAAAGCAGCTGCAGTAGTAGCTATCTTCCTGACTTTGGGCAATGCAGTCCAGGTGCCATTCCAGAATGATTCTGAAGAAGTCGAAAACGTGGGATATTATAAGAGCAGCAAGGGCCTGTCTGCCGCTATGAGCGACTCTATCTCGGCCGACTCCATGCAGCACTCTAGCATCGACAAAGTGAGTGCCGAGGCTAATTCCACTATACTGAAGTAGATATTTCTATGCTTTCTCTATAAATCATGTTTAGTAAAACAACTCTGAAACTGTGAAGTTTCAATTCTCTCAAATTTTTCATAACATACTAACGTAATAGGGCTGCCAGGATGTACTGGCAGCCCAAATTATTTCTGTTTCTTGAAGTCTACGAGATGTGACTGGCTTCTTCTCAGTCCAGATACTTGTCAAAGAATTCCAACATCTTTTCCTGCACTTTCTTGCCACAGGAATGAGGTATGTCCCACAACTCGGTATCAAGCTTGGTATCTGCTTTCTGGCTTTTCCAGACATCATGCATCTGCCTGAAAGCCTCGCTGACGCCACGCACTGGGAAAAGATGGTCTTGCGTGCCGTTGATGAAAAGCATCGGCTTCGGACAAGCAAGGGAAGCAATGTGCGGATAGTCGAGATACTGACGAAGAGCAGGGATGCAATTAGCAAAGCCACCATACTCACGTTTCCTGTCGACCGAAGACATCTGTACATCGGTAGTAACCATCCAACAGATAGACACCCCCACCTTAATCCTATCGCTCAGTGCAGAGAGCATCCAAGCACGATAAGCCCCCATCGAGCACCCCATCGTTCCGATACAATTCTCATCTACCATCGGGAGGGTGGCCAAGAAATCTGTACTGGCAATATCGTCATAGGTCATAAAGGCAGAAAGGTCTCTTCCCAGCATCATCATGTTGCCGGCGATAATGTCGTACTTGCTGCGATCTACGCCTTCCTTGCGGCCTCGCTCTCCCCACATCGGGGCATCCATGGAGAATACTACATAGCCATGCTTCGCCAAGTAATCGCCCACATACTGACCATCATACAAGCGGGCAGCCCAATCATCTGCATCGGCAAGTATCTCCTTGCCCATGGCTTGCTTCTCAGGAGTATCCATCTCTGAGGATGAGAAAAAAGGACGAATCATCTTCTCCTTACCTATAAAAAGGTGTGCGCCATGGTCGTGGAGCGCATTGACCGTAGGAAATGGCCCCTTACCATCAGGTATCAAGAGATAAGCCGTAACACGAGAGTAAGCATTGACATTGAAGGTAATCTTCTGCGCCTTATAGCCATCCCTTTGCTCTTCGGCAATCACCTCCATATCCCATGAGGCCGCCTTCTTGGGAGGAGTCATCATACAATCGAACACCTTCTGGCGAGCTGCCTTCTTCCACTTGGCAAAATTCTTGACAGGACTATTTCCCCAAGCCATCGGATAAGTGAGTTCCTTCTTCAAGTCCTCCACATAACGGGGTAAGTCGAAGTCGAACTCATAGTTCTCGCGAGTTTGGAGTTTACCTTTCTTGGGCATCTTCTTGCTTGCCTCAGCTATTTGCTGAACAGGCATCAACTCCCGAGCCTCAGCCTTCAAGAGACTTTCGTCATTGTCTGCTTCCACAACAATGACGTCGCCCTTGAAGTCTTTTGCCATGCACAAGAGTCCTATCATGCAAAAAATCCAACATAATAACAATCGGATATTCTTCATGTTTAAAGTCTAAAAATGTTGCATTTTATTTACTTTTTCTTAGGTCTGCGACGTGCCCAGCCTTCTTCCTCGAAGTTGGGTTCCTCGCCCTTCAGCTTGATGCCGTTGTCTTTCTGGAAGAACTGGCGCCAATCGCCTGTATCCTCCTGACGACGGGACTTCTTGAAAGAACGAGCCTCGCCACGGCTTCCTCTTCCGCCCTTTGCACGAGAATCATCAGCAGAACCTCTGCGACCATTTCTCTCAGAAGAACGACCGCCACGGCTCTCAGAGTCGCGACTGCCCCGTGCAGACCTTCCATGTCCTTCCTCATCGGCATCGTTGCACCTCACGGTCCTGCCCTTGTACTCCGTTCCGTTCAAGGCCTTCATTACTCGCTTGGCATCCTCTTCGGGCACCTCGATGTAAGCAAACTTAGAGAGCAAGTCGATGTGACCTACCTCCTGGCGGCCCTTCACGTGCTTGTTCAGATACTGCATAATCTCGCCCGGATAGAAGCCGTCCGCCTTGCCGAGGTTGATGAACAATCTCTTGAATCCAGCCTCTGCCTCATGCTTGCGGCGACCGTTACTTACCTTGCTGCGTTCGCCACGGCCCTCCGAGCCACGGCCACCCTTAGCCCCCTTGCCTGTCTCTGGCTTCACAATCTCGGGTGCATTCTTATAATAGTCGAGGAACTTACCGAAGGTGATGGTCACCATCTTCTTGATGATGTCCTCCTTGTCGATGTAGTCGAACTGGCGGTTGATTTCATCCATGTACGGAGCGATCTGCTCCTCGTCCACGTCGGTCTTCATGATGTCGTCCATCGTCTTGAAGAGTTGCTTCTTGCAAATCTCCTCGGGACTTGGCAACACGCCGTCCACGAAGTCCTTGCCTATCTGCTTCTCTATCTGGCGCACCTTGAACTTCTCCCTGGTATGGATGATGGAGATGGAGGTTCCCTTCTTGCCGGCACGGCCTGTACGGCCCGAGCGGTGGGTGTAGCTTGCCACGTCGTCGGGCAAACCGTAGTTGATGACGTGGGTCAGGTCGTCCACGTCCAAGCCACGGGCTGCCACATCGGTAGCCACGAGGAACTGCACCGTGTGGTTGCGGAACTTCTGCATGGTGAGGTCGCGCTGCTGCTGGCTCAGGTCGCCGTGCAAGGCCTCGGCATTGTAGCCGTCCTTGATGAGCTTGTCGGCGATGTCCTGCGTTTCCAACTTGGTACGGCAGAAGATAATCGCAAAGATGCGCGGATAGAAGTCCACGATGCGCTTAAGGGCAAGATACTTGTCCTTGGCATTCACGAGATAGTAGATGTGGTTGACGTGCTCGGCACCCTCATTGCGGCTACCCACCACGATTTCCTTGTGGTCGTGCAGGTAGTTGAGGGCTATCTTCTCGATGTCCTTGCTCATGGTGGCAGAGAAGAGAAGGGTATTCCTATCCTCCGGCACATTCTCAAAAATGGCATTGATACTCTCGGAGAACCCCATGTTGAGCATCTCGTCGGCCTCGTCGAGCACCACGTTGTTCACATGCTCCAACTGAGCCACGCCACGATTAATCAAGTCGAGCAAACGGCCTGGGGTAGCCACAATAATCTGCACGCCGTGCTTCAGCGTGCGAATCTGCGAACCGATGTCGGTACCGCCATAAACGGCGGCAATGTGCAAACCGTCGATGTACTTGGCAAAACTGTTCAAGTCGTCGGCTATCTGGAGGCAAAGTTCACGGGTAGGACTCAGGATAATAGCCTGTGTCTCCTTGCTCTCCGCATCCGTCTTCTGAATGACGGGAATACCGTAAGAGGCAGTTTTGCCCGTACCCGTCTGCGCCAAAGCGATGACATCATTCTTGTTGCCTAACAAATAAGGGATTACTTCCTCCTGTACTGGCATTGGATTCTCGAATCCAAGCTCCTCGATGGCACGGCGAATCTCTTCGCTCACGCCCAATTCTTCAAATGTCTTCAAATTACTTTTTACCTTAATTCATTTATCTAAATGGGAAGGCCGAATTCACCCTCCCAGCCATGAATTAGGGTGCAAAATCCTTCCGAAACGTTTGCGGCAATCATACGCTTTTATTAAGATTGCCTAAATTCGGGTGCAAATTTACAACTTTTTAATGCAAATTCAGCAATTTACTTGAAGAACTTTTCACCATTTCCCCAACAAATGCCACTTTTACAACAGAAAAATACATATTTGCGCAAAAATCTAATGTCAAACACACATCATCACAAGAGGTATGTCGCATGACTACGACACACCCCTCTTTTAAATTTTAGCCCTCATAAACAGCATCTACTGTATATTCCTTGCCATTATATTCTATCTTAAATCTACAAGTTACAGGTGTATGAATACCCAACAAACCAATTGTAACATTATAACTTACGCCCTGTCCTGCAGGAAGTTTGCCATTCACTTCCATTTCATTACCAGCCTTTCCTGTTACACCATCCACCAATTGCATAGATTTGAAGGTAATCTCAGAATTACTTTTATTTACCAACATCCACCTCAATTGGCTTCCATATTGAAGCAAGCCATTAATAGATACCACTGATCCACCTAAGCAAGAGCAATCAAGATAATCAACAATGTTTTTCACTGTGACCACACACTTATCAGTATGTTTACCATCGGCAGAAGTAACAGAAATTGTAGTTTTTCCTCTAGATATTGCTTTTAGGATTCCATCTTCACCAATAGTTGCCACATCAGTGTTCGAACTTTTAAACGTAACTTTTTTATCTTCCAAATTATTCGTATATTTCAATTTTTCCGAACCTCCCTCTTCCAAATCCATTGTAGAAGTTGCAAAATACAAACTTGGCTTCTGAATGACAGTTACCACTTCTTTTGTGTTTGTAGCTTCATTCTTGAATGTTACTGTACCAGTACGTTCCGTATTGTCCAATAACTTCTCGACATTAAAAGTATGGCTAGACTTACTCAAAGCTCTACTCCGTGCTGGTGCAGCAGACTCAGTAATCCAATCTCCATCAATAGAAATTTCATACTTTACATTAGAATTCAAAGAAACAGTAAAGTTTCCACCAGTTTCATCAAAAGAGTAACTCTTCTCTCCATCTACAATGATTGCATTAAGCTGTGACTGAGTGATTTTCACTTGCTCTGTTAAGCTGCTATTTTTATCGAATATTTTAATAATAGCACTTCTATCATCGTAACCTTTATTCTCTGCCACATTGAACTTTACAACATGAGAGGAGATTGCTCTTGTCATAGAGGCATCCACTCTTTTAAGCCAATCCACATTAGGCATATCTATATCAAAGTCAAAATTACTATTGACAACGATTTCTGCAGTTCCGCCTTCGCTGCCCACAGAGATGTCATTTGGAGTTAAAGTAAGAATACCTCCACCCCCTTGATAGACATTAATGACTTCTTCCTTTTTGTTACTCTTGATGACAATCTGCCCCTCTCGTTTCTCATACTCCTCACTTGCATCAACAGTAAATGTCAAATGATGAGAGGTCAGTGCTCTTGTTCCGCCACGAGATGAAGCTACATGAATCCAAGACTTGAATTCCTCAGGAATAGAATAGGTAAAATCTATATTGGATTTCACCTCAACATCTATGGTTCCGCCTTCCTGAGGCACTTCAAACTTGTCCGCTGTTAAAGTCAGCGCATCCAACTGTTTTTGATTAACAATGATAGTCTTTACGGAATCACCAACAGAAAAACGCAAAACAGCACTACGGTCATCATAAGTGTCATTATCAGATACACTAATTTTCACGTTCTGAGTTCCTGCACTACCACTTTGTGGTGAAACTTTACACCATTCTATATTTTGAGGAATCTCAATTTTCCAATCCATATTAGCATTGAATGTGATACTCTTCTCTCCTGACGAAGTATCAAAATCAATATTCTTGCCAAAATAGTTCTCCGTACCAGTTGGAACTGTAATACTTGGCACTAAAGGGTCATCACTAGAGCATGCCGAAAAAGATAGCATCATTAATGCTGCTAAGAAATAAAACAATTTGTTCTTCATGTTTATAAAGAATTATAGGTCAAATGACACCCAGCTAAGACCACCATTTATACTTTTTGAAGACCACCTAAGAAAAACGTGGGCATCCATACAAGCTGTTTTGAATTGAGGTCCTAGGATAACCCTTGCTAGTAAACAACTTGATAGATACCCACGCAAGGATATAATCAACTATCCAAAAGTGTGCTTGAGGGAATCCCCCTGCACACTCCGGATATAGATACAATCTATCCTAGCACGGCATATCAACATTATTCTTGACTAGCAATGAAATTTCCTAGGTTCCAATTCATCAAAAACAAGCATCTATGACGCTTTCCAAAAGTAGTGTCAAAGCATTTTTCTACAGTAGAATATGCTTATAGACATTGCAAAAATACAAATTATTCTAATTATAACAAAGGGAAAGCTATATTTTTTTGCATTTTTGCCAAGAAATCATTATCTTTGCAGTTAATTCGGTTGTCATTGACATCGAAAACAGCAAAGGAACAATAACAACAAACCGAGTAATAACGACAATCGCATCACAACGAACATCGCTTATAACCTCGAATAACAAACAATCGAACGATATGAAAAAGGTAATTTTCACCCAGGAATGGATGGCTATGCATCCATACGGAAAAACAGACGCAGTAGACCAGTACTACACAGAACTGGCCAACGAAATATATCATGCCCTCGACGAAGCATGCTTCACCCACCAGTTTAAGAACGTAGAGGATGCCAAGCAGCTGGCACTCAGCATCACCGCATATTTCGAGGACATCATCGCGGGCACCTGCATCTGGAAGACTTTCACTGCCGAGTGCAAGGAGCGTTATGGCTCATACATCCCATTCTATGAGAACGAGAAGGAGTATTTCCAGAATGCCATCAACGATGACATTCCTGAGTACGACCCAGACGAAATCAACTTTGCCGACATTAAATTCATCTGTTGGCACCACTACCAGCAAAGTTCTTACATCCAGGAGGTTGTACCTTTCCTCTTCAGCACGATGGAGCTGGCGGCCAAGCTCGCCTACAAGGTACTCGACAGAGAATATGAGACAGCTCCAGAGAATGAGCGTCTCTATGCATTCCTCTGCGAGAAACCTACCTTCGAAATCCCAATACAAGAAGGAGAAAACGAGAACAAGCCTACAGAGAAAGATTTCAGAGAAGTGTATCGCCGAGATGTCTTGGCATGGTTCCATTATGGTTGCTACTTCAATGTAGGCAACCAGAAGCGCCTGCAATTCACCTTGCAGCAGATGGCCAACTCTCCTCAAGGACTCACCGAGCCTCTCGCCTACTCCATCCAAATGGACATGACTATAAGGGGAAGAAACAACCTTCTTGCCCTGACTTCTGCCGAATGGCTGGGCAAGATTTGCGAGCATCAACCTACGCACGAGCTATGGGAAGATGAGGATTTCAAGAAGATGCTAGCCGACACCGAACCAAAGATAGAACACGAAAAGGCCATCCACGACTACAACCTGCTCAAAAAAAAGGGATATGGAGACAAATTCATCTTCCTGGAAGACGTGAAGACCTTGAAGACTTTCTTGAAAGATATAGGCTTCGAGTTGTCGCCTAATATCAAGTTCCCACAGAAATACGAAAAAGGCATCATCGTTAGTGCCAGTCCATACACGGGCATCAACATCAGCTTTGGCCTAGCCCATTGCATTGCCTCTCCAGAAAATCCATATTACAATACCGAGCGTGCCAGCGTGGATAGCTTCAACATCATCTCGGGCAATGGCCGTCCATTCCCCTACGAGATTGTCTGCAAGCTGATAGAGAAGAACATGGTACCAGACGCCAACATCTTTACCAGTAGGTTTGTACAGGAAGAGGGCCTGAAGGTTACGCAAGACTACCTCCAGTTCCTCGCCGACTATTATCTGATGGGCAGAAAGGACAAAGATTTGTCGCCAAAAGAACTTTGGTAATGCAGTATCTTTGCCTTGTTATTTCTGCGAAAATGACAATCAGCATTCAATAACAACAAAATGTAAAATAAAAAATATGAAGATTGCAGTATTTTGTTCGGCAAACAGAAATATCGACCCAGACTTCTTCACCATGACAGAGAAACTGGGTAAGTGGATGGGCGAGAATGGACACGACCTCGTGTTCGGCGGATGCAACATGGGACTGATGGACTGCATCGGCAAGGCAGTAAAGGCGAATGGCGGTCGCACGATAGGCGTGGTGCCTTCGCTCGTAGAGAAAGGCGGCAGGTCGTTCGCCGACCTCGATGTGGAGATTCCCTGCGACAACCTCTCCGACCGCAAGGACCTGATGTTAGCCCAGAGCGACATCATCATCTCCCTCCCAGGTGGCATCGGAAGCCTCGACGAAATCTTTACCGTTGCTGCCAGCCACACCATCGGCTATCACCACAAGATGGTAATCCTCTATAACATGAAAGGATTCTGGAACTCCACCATCGCCATGCTCGACGACCTGCAAGCGAAAGGTATGATTCGTGGCGATTGGCACGACTACATCGAAGTGGCTAACGACTTCGAAGAACTGAGAAAGAAAATAGAAAAATAACAATTAAAGAGGTCTTCATGTGATTTCTGGTCACATGAAGACCTCTTTAGTTTCGAATGAATAAGATGAAAGCAAACACTCTCCTCCTGCGCCTGCTTTTCCTCATGGCTGTAGTATGGGATACTGGAAGTACATGGGCGCAAGAACTGGTATACACTCTGACCTTCAGCCCCGACATGCACTACATCAACGTGACCTTGAAAGCCTCCAAGCTAGACGGCGAAGAGACGCTCCTCAAGATGCCCGTCTGGGCACCGGGCGACTATGGTATCAAGAACTATCCCAAGAACCTGTGCGACTTCCGGGTGACCGACGACGCAGGAAATGCCGTGGTCTGGGAAAAGCAACGGAAGAACGGATGGCTTGTAAAGAACGGAAAGCAGAAGGCGGTCACCGTCAACTACCGCATCTTCGCCAACAAGCAAGACTTGGCTGAAGCGATGGTAGACACCGCTAGGGCCTTCGTGCCCTGCAACGGCATATTCCTCTACGTGGAAGGCAAGAAAAACCTCCCAACAACCATCACCCTGCACCCCGACAAGCGATGGAGACAAATCACCACAACCCTAGCCGCTGTAAAGGGCCAGGAGAATACCTTCCGTGCCAAGGATGCAGACGAACTGTACGACAGTCCGCTGCTGCTGGGCAACCATAAGATTGTGGAGAAAAGATGGCTCGGAAAGAAATTCGTATTCGCCATCGAGACACCCGAGGGGATAGACAGTACCAGCTTTTTCAGCGATGTGGAGAAAATGGTGGGAGAAGCCCAAAAACTTTTCGGAGAGACGCCCTTCGACCATTACTGCTTCTTTATCTTAGGTGAGGGAATGGGCGGACTGGAGCACACCTGCTCGCAGGTGGACTTCACGAAGGGGTCGTTCCGCTTCGAGAACCGGGAGGAGTACCTACGCTTCCTCTACCTCATTGCCCACGAATACTACCATTTATATAATGTGAAACGCATCCGCCCCATCGAGCTGGGGCCCTTCGACTACGACCAGGAGAATTTCACCCCGATGCTATGGGTTTCGGAAGGCATCACGATGCACTACGAGACAGAACTGCTGTTGCGCTCGGACATCATTACCGAACAAGAAGCACTCGCCAAGCTATCGGGCTTCATCCGAAGGATAGAAACCAAGGAGGGGCACCGGCACATGAGTCTACGACAGAGTGCCTACGACATCTGGCTCAACTTCATGACCGACAATGAGAACGAGGACGAGGTGAGCATCAACTATTACTTTAAGGGGCCCATCGTAGCCAAACTGATGGACATCCGCATCCGCCAACTCACCCATAACAGACGCAGCCTCGACGATGTGATGCGCCGCCTCTACGAAGACTATTACAAGAAAGCAAGAAGGGGATTTACGGAAGAAGAGTTCTGGGAAGTTTGCCGACAAGTGGCGGGCGAAGACCTGACGGAGATGCGTCGCTACGTAGACACCACCGACGAGATAGACTATCCCCGACTGCTGGCACCGGGAGGACTAACCATTGACGGAGAGTACAATCTTTCACTGAAATAAATCTTCTATTTTTACTCCTCATTCATGATTTCCATATACTCCTCGTAGGAAATGTATCTGCCGCCCATCGACTTGAGATGAGCGGTCTCCAACTGGCAGTCTATCATCTTGCCACCATTCTCCTTCAGGAAGCGTGCCAGGAAGATGAGGGCGAGTTTGGAGGCGGAGGGAACGAGCGAGAACATGCTCTCACCGATAAACACCTTGCCGATGGTAACGCCGTAGAGACCGCCCACCAGTTCTTCCGTCTCGTTGTCCCACACTTCCACGCTTGCAGCGAAGCCCTGGTCGTGAAGGGCGGTGTAGGCCTGGACAATGTGTTCGCCCAGCCACGCCCCGTCTTCCTCGTTGCGTCCGTCGGCCTTTCCGCAAGCCCTGATTACCGCATCGAAGGCCTGGTTGATGCTCATGGAGTACTTTCGCTTGTTGATGAGTGTGCGCATGGAGTGGCTCACATGCACCTCGTTGGGGAAGATTACGAAGCGTTTCATCGGACAAAACCAGAGCGGCTCCTTCTGGTCGCGAAAACTATACCAGGGAAAAATACCGTTACAGTAAGCCAGAAGCAGGCGGTCAACGCACAAGTCGCCACCCACGGCGAAGCAACCGTCGTCATCGCCCAAATGGGGGTCGGGGAAGTAAAGTTCCTCCGCAGTATCGTCTATCTCGAATATCATGATTCCTTTTCTGTTAAATGTTAGAGACTGGCTGCAAAGGTACGGATTTTCCCCAACATACCCACATCTTTTAGAGAATTTGTCATGTTTTCCTGCGCTTTTTAGAAGAAAAGTCTGTACCTTTGCACCCCGAAAGTCAAATGGCTTTCAAATCATTATTCATTTACAAACATTTCAATTAATGTACAAGACAATTTACAACAAGCGCAACAACCTCTGGTTCAACCGCTTCTCCAACAAGGGCTACGCCCTCTTCTCCGTTTTGGGAAGAGAGGTGCTCGTGGGAGCCTTGAGCGTAGCCACATTGAGCCACGCCA
>CAVDKC010000026.1:0-26098 GCA_963609615.1 Oribacterium sp. | reverse complement strand
TATGGAAATGACAGACTTGTCAAAAGACGAGATAGAGAAACTGCCTTTATAAAACTAAAGAGGTCTTCGTGTGACCTTTAGGTCATATGAAGAGTAAGCGTCCAAAAATAGGCATAGTCCAATCAATGGGCTATGCTGATGAGTTTGCTTCCCAAAGCCGTTTCAATACGAGCTATGGTTTGAGTCGTGAAGTTATGCCTACCAGTGAGCCACTTGGAATTTTCAGAGTCTCGTTTGTTGAGCAATCGGGCAAAATCCTTTTGGGTGAGTCCCTTGGCTTCCAGTATCTCACTGATGCGCTCGGCAATGCCGAAAGACAAATCAAACTCAGCCTTTTGCTCTTCAGGTATCGCTGCAAGACAATCACGGAATAATTTGTTCTGTATCATAAGGCTTATATTTCAAATGTTGCACTTTCTATATCTGTTATCATGTTCTTCTCAATGGTGATACCACCATTACCTACAATGAGAATCTGGTCAGATATTCTTAGACAGTATAGACGAAGTTTGCGAGAATCTATAGACAAAGCACTTACGTGGTCGTTCATTCTCCCCTCTATGCGGAAGAATCTTTCCCAAGCTCCTTTGTCGATGATTTTGGACAGAGCCAATAATATGGCGTTGAAGTCTTTGTTGTATGTGGCATTGTCCTTAATGTTACTTGTGTCATAGCTGATGTCTTTAAAATTCAATGCAAATATAATGTTTTTACAAATAGATTGTTCATTTTTAAGTGAATTTTTAGAATGAATTAACTTATAAATGAAATGTGATGATACAATCCTACACAAAATACAAACAGTTTCACTCCTTGGTAGTTGCCAAGGAAAATGAGAAAGCCGTGCGAAGTGGCTTGGGTTTCTTGCGCTTCGTGGCAGAGGAATATATCCGCTTGGAAGTGTATAACAATCAAGAATGTGACGGCGATGATTTCTTTACTTATCAAGTAGAGAAAGAGTTGGCGCAGGTGCTGAGGAATGAGAATACTCCAATCGAATGTGTGGCTATGGCACAGGCAGAGATGGCGGAGATAGAAAAGATGGAGGCATACGATGATTGTTGCCTTTGCTCCTTCGACCATATCCGTGAGGCTGTCAACTTCCGATTGGCGGATGCTGACACTTATCTCGCTGACCTTGACAAGCAGATAAAGCACCATAGTTATGAATACAAGAGGTTGGTAAATGACATCAAGGGAATGTATGCTTGTTGTGAGGTCTCCAAGAAACTCATCTTGGATTTTGTGGAGGAAATAGAATACAAATATGGCAATCGACCTGCATTGATGCGATTGCTGAGAAACTGATTGATTATCAGTTGTGAAACGTTTTTTTGTTCTTTGACATCGTTGTAAATGAAGGAAATCAAGCTTTTTGATTACCAAGAGGACATGGTGAGGCGGATAGGTGTGACTTTCGAGGACTACCAATCTGTCATGGTGCAAATGCCGACGGGAACTGGAAAGACACACCTGTTGGCTGCTATCGTGAAAGGTTTGTTGCAACAACCTGCTAAGCCTTGCGTCTGGATTATTGCCCATCGCCGTGAGCTTGTAGCCCAAATCAATGAGACTTTAGACAGATTTTGCATTTCATCTACCGAGAATCATGTCTGTGTGATGTCGATACAATGGTTGTCTCGACATTATAATGAGATGACGGAGGTTCCTGGGTTGATTGTGATTGACGAGGCACACCATGCTTTGGCAGAGACTTACCAAGAAATGTGGCGGAGATACCCGAATGCTAAGTTTATGGGACTGACGGCTACGCCATGCAGACTGAATAGGAAGGGATTCACGGATTTGTTTGATACCTTGGTGTCGAGCTATACCATCGGAAAGTTCATTCAGTTGGGGTATTTGGCTCCTTTTGACTATGTAAGCATTCGACCTGACAGTGAGGAGCAAAAACTCGTTGACTCTTTGGTGAAACGTGGGGCGGATGGTGATTTCCAGACCAAGGAGATGAACCTTGTGCTCAACACTCGTCCTACTATCGAACGTCTCTATCAAAGCATGGTGAAATATGCCACGGACATGAAGGGTATCGTGTATGCCATCAATGTGGAGCATGCCAAAAACATCGTGGATTATTACTGCTCAAAAGGAGTGGAAGCGGTGGAAATCGACTGCAAGACTCCTGCATCTCAAAGAAAGGCGATGATACAGGACTTCAAGCAGGGTAAGATTCGTGTACTGGTGAATGTGGATATATTTTCGGAGGGATTCGACTGCCCTGATGTGGAGTTTGTGCAGTTGGCTCGCCCTACCTTGTCGCTTGCCAAATACCTACAGATGGTGGGGCGTGGACTACGTATGGCAAAAGGCAAGAAGGCTTGCACCATTATTGACAATGTAGGGCTCTACCGCATGTTTGGCTTGCCTACCATGCCTTGGGATTGGCTGGCTTTGTTCAGAGGACGTTTTTACCATAAGCGATTGACGAGTTACCGCCAGATGTTGCAGAAAGGGAATGAATGGAGCCAGTTGCAATCACTCTCAGCCTATGAGAATGGCAGCGACCCTGAAATTATGGTGCTGATGAAGCATGACAGACTACTGAAACATGGGCAGATGAAAGGCAAAAAAGCGAAAACGGACGCAGAGAAATATGAGATTGTAAAAAGGAAATTGGGATATGGCATCTTCTGTGTGTTTTTTGATGGTGCATGGAAGTATGGTGTACTGAGGCTTGAAGACAAGCATGTGATAGTGCCGCCTGTATGTTGGGAAAACATTCATATTTACCAAAATCGAACCGCCATTGCAAGAAGAATGAATGAAGTGAATGACTGGTTTGTTGATTTGATTTCAGGAAGATGCTTTGAATATCTCTTGTTTTCAGAACTCTCGACACAGATCTATACTTATGGAAACATATCCTTGCTCAGAGTGAAAAATGAGTTTTTCACAAGAACCCAGAAGTCGTATGTAACTGTATTCCCTATCAGCAAGAGCGACATATCCTTTCATGGCTTTTATCTCTTGATTCATGACCCTATGGCAAAACGGAAGATGCCTGTTTGCGTCATAGATGGTGATGAGACGCAATATTATTGGCTGATTGATGCACTGGCAGACGAGAGCATCCTTGTCATGACAGAAAATGATGTGTGCTATCATGTGATGCCGAATGGTACGAAAACGAGGGTGAATGCCTTGGAGGTGAAAGCCTTGAAGAAACAATATGAAAGGCGAAAAGAAAACAACCAACAAGCCAAACCAAGGATTGTGGAACCAGTGAAGATGGGAACCAAGTGGGGACTGAAAGCGGATGGGAAGCTCATAGTAGCCCCCATCTACCGAAACATCCAATCCTTGACAGAGGATTATTTTGCCATAGAAAAGTTGCCAGCTATGTGGGGTATCATCAATTTGGCTGGTAAGGTAGTGGTGGAACCGCAATATCCAAAGATTGAACTGAAAAACAAGTCCTTGGCTGTCTTGTATAAAGTCAATGGTCAGCAGGAATTGAGGAAGTTGGATTGACAAGATTTGAATAAGTGACAATGGCTTTCTATTGTCCAAATCACCACATGATGGAGAACGACAAACCGCAGACTATCGTGTTCATCCACTCCGCACTTGCCTTGTTGTGCGACGGCTGCAAATTATAGTCTACGAAGAAACGGAGACCGTATCTCTCGTTGGCTCGGAACGTGGCAGACAAGCCACTGCCGAAACAGATGCCATCCCGTGCCGAGACAGTTATCGTACTAAGTCTTAGTGGAGGATAATGCACCCATCCGCAAAGCAGTTTGCTGCCCATCGCCCACCGTCGGGACATCGGCAACGAGAAATACCCACCTCCGCATAATGATACGGCGTCAAACGTGTTGTCTTCCGCATGATTGCCATTGGTGATGAGGGATGTGTTAGACACCGTGAAGCGACCTCCAATGCCTGTATGGCGGTTGAAGAAATAAGCGCCCTCCACGCCTGCAGAGGAGCCGGAAGAGGTGCTGAACGATGTATTCTCGTCGATGTCGTAATGGCTCAAGGGCACATTCATTCCGATATACAGACTGAGAAACGACGGTTTGCTGTCTCTGCAGATGTCGGGCAATGCGTCGGGATGCCGAATTCCCTTGTCTTTGAATATCAAGTCACCCATAAGATATCCCAGCTCTGTGGAGAGGATGCCGATGCCGGCACCCGTCAACACATCGCTCAACCAGTGTCTGTTGTTCGCCATTCTCATAAGCCCGGTGGCGGCGGCTGTAGTGTAGGCACCGATTCCTATCCAGGGGCTCTTGTGTCCGTATTCCTTGGTCAACATCGTGGCCGTCATGAATGCGGTGGCAGTATGCCCGGATGGAAAGGACCGGTTATCGGAACCGTCGGGACGCTCCACATGGGTGGTCTGTTTCAAGGTGTTCACCACCGCCGCCATGGTAATTGCCGAGAAAGCATCCGATACCAGCATCCTTCCCCAAGAGCTGCGCCCTTCTACTCCTGACGCCTTTAGCCCCAGCATCAGGGCTAAAGGTGTATATTGCAGATAATCGTCTGTATGGTTGTGGAACCGGGGCAAGTAGTCGTTACGCAGACTGCGGAAATGAGAGTCCTCGCCCTTCGCTATCAGACCGCCCACAACAAGGGGCACTCCGGCACCTACCGTTCTGTAAAAATTGGTAGAAGAACCTTTGTCTGCTGGCTGTAACGCAGAAAGACTGTCGCTACCAGTAGTGGCGTATAAAGCATTGGGGGCTAAAAGGAATGCAAGAAGCATCGCCCAAATTTTATCGTATATCTTCATCAGCTCTTATCTTTGGAAATATCATGCGGCAAAGATAAGGGCAGAATTTGTGGAAAATCTGTAGTTCATTCAGAATCTCACCACGAATGTGTGATTTCCTTCTGTATAGGCATAGGCGATAGTCCATCCGTGATAGTCGCACACCGCCTTTACGATGGCAAGGCCCAGGCCGTTGCCTTGCTTGTTTTGCGCCGGACGGTAGAAACGGCAGAAGATGTGCGTAGCGTCGAGAGGCGGTTCGTAGGATGTGTTAGATACTGCGAGGGTGCCTTTCTTGACCGACAGGAGGATGCTGCCGCCCATGCGGTTGTGGCGTACGGCATTCACCACAAGATTATTGAGCATGCTCTCTAATAACGAGCGGTTTGCCGTTACCTCGATTTCCTGTTGGAAATCTTTGATGATGTGCAGTCCGTCGGCCATACTTTCGAGGAAAGGGAGAAGCTCTTCGATGAATGAGTTCAGACGAATGCTTTCCGACTTGGCAAACTGTGCGTTGTCTATCTTCGCCAAGAGTAGCAGGTTGCGGTTGAGGCGCGAGAGGCGGGCGGTCATCTGATAGAGGTCTTGTATGATGTGCGCTTGGCTCTCCGTCAGTCCCTGCTGTTGCAGCAGGAGGTCGAGCTTGCTTTGGAAGATGGCGAGAGGAGTCTGCAACTCGTGGGAGGCATTCTCCGTAAATTCCTTCTGCGCCCTGTAACTGTCGAGGCTCTTGTGCATGAGCTGGCGCAGGGAATCGTTCAGACGGCAGAACTCCCTCACATCGCTTGTGGGCAAGGTGGGAATAGTACCCTTCTCTAGGCTGAAGGTCTCCAATTCGGTTAGTGTCTTGTCGAACGGTGCCCACAGCTTTCGCGAGATGAAGCGCATGGTGAGCACCACGCCAATGCCCAGCATCGCCGTGATAATCACATATTGAATCATGATGCCCACCATGATGTCTCTCTCCAGGTCGGGCGCGGGGATGCTTCGCCCAGCTTGCACAGCCGTCACCAGGTCTTCCATGTCTTCGGCGTAATAGTTCTTGGTGAGCCAATAGAACAGGGGCATGGCGAGGACAAACAGTACGGAGATGCAGACTACAAACTGCGTCATCGACTTGTGCAGGAGACTGCGTTGTTTTTGGGGATTGTTTGGCTTCGTTCTCATACTTCCTGCCATTTATACCCCATACCATATACATTCTTGATGCAGTCTATACATCCTGCCGTAGCCAACTTTGCCTTGAGGTTCTTGATGTGCGTATATACAAAGTCGTGATTGTCCATCATGTCTGCCATCTCGCCGCTGAGGTGCTCTGCCAAGGCACTCTTGGACACCACGCGTCCACGGTTGCCGATGAAGAAAAGCAGCAGTTCGTATTCCGACTTGGTAAGCACCACTGGCTCCTCTCCCACCCTGACCGTCTTGTCGAGCAGATTGATGCAGATGCCGTTGCTCTCTATAAAATTGTTTGCAGAAAAGTCTCTTCGTCTGATGACGGCATAGATGCGCATGCTCAGTTCGGCAAGATGAAAAGGCTTGGCGAGATAGTCGTCCGCCCCTATTTGCAGTCCCTTTACCTTGTCGTCGATAGAATCTTTTGCCGACACGATAATCACGCCTACGGGATTGCGCCGCTTGCGTATCTCACGCAGGATGTCGAGCCCGTTGCCGCCTGGCAGCATCAAGTCGAGCAACACACAGTCGTAGTCGTAGACACCCACCTTCATTCGTGCATCGTCGTAGGTGAACGCTTGCTCACACAGATATTTCTCACCGCTCAGATAGCTCACGATGCTGTCTGAGAGTTTGCGCTCGTCTTCTATAATCAGTATCTTCATCTTTTCTCCACCTTATTTATATAGCATAACAATACTCCCTGCCGTGATGAGCAAAGCCCCGACAATCACCTTGGCGTTGACAGGCTCCTTTAGGAAAAGAAACGACAGGCAGATGGTGAACACCACACTCAACTTGTCGACTGGTGCCACCCGCGACACGTCGCCTATCTGCAGTGCCTTGAAATAGAATAGCCATGACAGACCCGTGGCCGCTCCCGACAGTATCAGGAACAGCCAAGTATGGCCCGAGATGCCCTTCAGTCCGCTCGTCTGGTTTCCTGCCAAGACGATGCCCCATGTAATGAAGAGGATGATGGCGGTGCGGATGGCCGTGGCCAAGTCGGAATTGATGTCCTTCACTCCCATCTTGGCGAAGATGGCCGTGAGGGCGGCAAAGAATGCCGAAAGCAATGCGTAATATTTCCACATGAGTCTTGATCTTTTATGAATATAACGCAAAGATAAGGGGTAAAATTGTAGAAAGTTTGAAGAAACTAAAATATAAAGTTTTATAAAAGAGGAGAGACTGTGATTGGTTTTCAGGAGAAAAGTGTACCTTTGTGACCGAAAATACAAGATAGAGAAGGGAAAGATGACAATATGAAGGTAGGCATTCCAAAGGAGATGATAGAAGCTCCGCTGATACGCATCAGCGTCTTGCTGACAATAAGCATCATAACTGCGACATACAGCTACGATAACCTCGGCACATCCCAATGGCTCGCACTCACAATCGTCAGTCTGACCGCTTCTTTTCTTACCCGCAAGCTCATCTACAGCCAATGCCTTTCACTTTATTTCTGCCTATTCTGCCTGGGATGCACTCTTACTGCTCATCAGATAGACCAGAGCCATTTGCCCTCCCAATACGTAACTTACCAAGAGTTATCCCCGTTCGACCGAACGTTACTCAAAGCAGGCACATTCAGGGAAGAGGTCGAGAAGAAGATGAAAGACCTACATTTCGAGGATCAAGACTATGCGGTCATCTCGGCTATGGCTCTGGGCGACAAAACTGCCCTCGACAAAGAGACCAAGGACAGCTATGCGATAGCCGGCGCAAGCCATGTGCTCGCCATCAGCGGACTGCATATCGGCATCATCTTCCAACTCTTCCTTCTTATACTGGGAGGCAAGAGGCGATCACTCGTAACCATCATCTTGTCTACCACAGCGATATGGGCATACGTGATATTCATCGGGATGCCCAATAGCGCCGTTCGCTCTGCCACCATGATTAGCATCTACAGCTTCGCCCTGTTGTCACGGCGACATCCTGTTTCGCTCAACACGCTTGCCTTTGCATACGTCATGATGCTGTTCTTCAGTCCGCAGAGCCTGTACGACATCAGCTTCCAGATGTCATTTCTCGCCGTTCTCTCCATCCTGCTATTTTATCCGTTGCTAAATGACCTTTTCCACCCCCGGCATCTCTTCTGCCGAAGAATCTGGCAATTATCATGCGTTTCTGCCGCCGCACAGATTGGCACGATGCCACTCATTGTCTATTATTTCGGAAGAATCTCCTGCTATTCCCTGCTTACCAACCTTGTTGCCATCCCCGCAGCTACACTCATTCTGTACCTGTCTGCCCTCATTTTGATCCTATACCCCATCTCGTTCCTGTCTTTTCTGGCAAGCATCAGCGACACACTGATACATTACATCTCACGCATACTCATCAGCATCACCCAGTTTGCCAACACATTCTTCCACCTCGTCTCCATGCTGCCAGGTGCAAGCATTGAAGGTGCCAGCATCAATCTTCCGCAATTATACCTATTATATATAGTCATCTTCTCGGGGTACTTACTATGGTGGAATCTACATCATATCTTCCAGAAATGGAGCGTAAAGGCATAGACGGATGTACTCTGCATGAAGATAGCAAAGGAGTATATCTGAGATTCTGCAGTTACACAGATTCAGCCTTATGAGCATGAGAAACTTGATTTACACAGATTTTTCTTTGGTTTTGTCGAGGATTATGCGTAATTTTGCAACCCGAATAATAACATCAAACAACTTTTAATGGGAAGAAACAAGTACTCAGCAGGAGAAATCAAGGAAATAGGCAAGTTGCTGCGCCTTAAGAACGCCGGCAACCGTTTGCAACAGAAAATGATACGCCACGACCTAAGAGTGGACTATGAATTCAACATCTCCGACTTTAATGAGCCGGGCAAGGCATTCGGCGAGGAGGAGTTGCAGGAGGCCATCCGACGAGGTGCCATCCAGATACTCGACGATGCCACCATCGAGGCTATGAAGGCCAAGCGGGCACGAGACAAGGCGCGAGACGAGGCTGAAAAGGAGAAAGAGGCCATTGCCAACGGCGAACAGACAGACTGGCAGGAGGCTATGAAGGAATGGAACGAATATTATAAACAATAAAAAAATATGGCAAAAGTATTGATCAAGACTTCTGAGGGAGACATCATGGTGCGCCTCTATGACGAAACACCTCTGCATCGCGACAACTTCATCAAGTTGGCGAAGGAGGGATATTTTGATGGCACTCTCTTCCACCGTGTCATCAAGGACTTTATGATTCAGGGCGGCGACCCAGACAGTAAGGGTGCTCCTAAGGGGAAGATGCTGGGAACGGGCGGTCCGGATTACACCATCCCTGCCGAATTCGTTTATCCACAGCTTTTCCACAAGCGTGGAGCACTGAGCGCTGCCCGTCTGGGCGACGAGGTGAACCCTGAGCGGGAGAGCAGCGGAAGCCAGTTCTACATAGTATGGGGCAAAACCTACAAGCAGAACGAACTGAAGCAGATGGAGAAACAGATGGGGATGCAGATGGAGCAGACCATCTTCAACCAACTCGCCAAGGAGCATCACGACGAAATCATGAACTTCCGCCGCAACCGCGACCGTGAGGGACTGATGAAACTGCAAGACGAACTGGTGGACGAGACCAAGAAGCGCTGCAAGGAGCAGGGCTACCCTAAGTTTACCGAGGAGCAAGTGAAAGCCTACACCGAGGTGGGCGGCACGCCATTCCTCGACAACCAATATACGGTATTTGGGGAGGTAGAGAGCGGACTCGAAGTGGTGGAGAAAATCCAGAACAGCGAGACGCTGAGAGGCGACCGTCCTAAGGAAGACGTTTCCATGGAGGTTTCTGTTATCGAGGAATAGACCCGCCCCACAGATAGCACTGTTTTTCACAGATTTACCTTCGCAAGAGAATATTGGAAATCGGCAGATTTACAATCCGCCGATACCCCTATTCCTTTAAGTATCGGCAACTATTCATTCGTATTCAAGTAAAAAAACAAATCAAAGATGACTAACAAGAAAATGACGAAGGGCATCATGATGCTCTTGGCATTGGCTGGTTCTAACTACAGCTATGCCCAACAAGCCACTATCGTGGTAAGCAATCCATCAGCCACCCCTCGCACCGAACTGATCGAAGTATCTATGAGCGAGGTAAAGGCGAAGCTCTCTGGCGTTACCCCAAAGAAGGGGGAGGCCTACATCGTGAAGAACAAGGCGGGACAGCAAATAGGAACGCAGATTACCCACGACGGCAAACTCTTGATAGATGCCAGCGTGCGCTCCAACGGTTCTGCCACCTATTACGTGAGCATTGGCAAGCCATACAAGCAGAAGGTTTGGACTACGGGAGCCTTGTACAAGATTCGCAAAGACGATATCGCGTGGGAGAACGACCGCTGTGCCTATCGTGTGTATGGTCCTGCATTGCAAAAAACGGGCGAACGTTCTTTCGGTACAGACATCTGGGTGAAGAACACGCCAGACACCATCGTCTACGACCGATACATCAAGGATATGAATGGCAACATCGATGGCGACAAGGTGGATGCTAAGGCAAGAGCCTTGGAAAAGCAAGCAAAGGCTGAGAAAAATGCAGCCAAAGCAGAGAAACTGAAAGAACAGGTAAAGGCTTTGAAGGCTGAATCCCGCGAGATAGACATCACCACCTCCTTCCACCTAGACCATGGCAACGGTCTTGACCCTTACCGTGTGGGGGCTACACTAGGGTTAGGAGCACCAAGCCTAATGGTAGGCAAGACCCAGTATCTGCCATATTGCTACAAGGATTACAAGATATTGGACAATGGGCCTCTGCGCTTCACGGTGGAACTTACCTACCATCCTGCCACCATCGGTGACCAGAAGAACGTGGTAGAGCACCGCATCATCTCGCTCGACAAGGGTAGCAACTTCAATAAGATGACCGTTTGGTATGATGGCTTGACTACACCTACCGACTTTGCCACAGGCTTCCCTATCCACGAGGAGGATACAGAGAACAAGACATTTGCCAAGGATTACGTGAGCTATGCCGACCCTACCGACAATCAGGAGGTGAACCAATCTCAGGTTTATGTGGGCGTGCTCTTCCCTAACGGCGTAGACAATACCTACTACCAGCTATTCGACCAAAAGCACGACGGTGCCACGGGGCATGCTCTCGGACTGAAGCGTGGATTGAAGAATGGCGAGAAGTACAGCTATTACTTCGGAGCTGCCTGGAGCAAGTATGACGTACGCAGCTATGGAGAATGGCAACTCCGCATCAAGGAATACTTGGAGGCTCAGAAAACGCCTTTGAAGGTTACAATTCAATAATTTCAGGTTGATCCAGACCTGACAAAAAAATAGAGTAGATACAGGAGAAAGTCTCCTTATCTACTCTATTTTTATTTGCTGTTAAAATAATTCTTTCAACTTTGCTGCCAACTTTTCGCCACGGGCATCTTCGTTCTCTGCCACAATAGCACCTGTAGAATCCAGCAAGTACATGGTGGGCACCGCACGCACCTTATACTGGTCGGCCACTGCAGGAGAAAGGAAGTTAGGCCATTGCAAGTTTTCCTCCTTCACCGCCTTCTTCCACGCATCTGCTTTCTTGTCTATAGAAATACTTACTACTTCCAATCCCTTGTCTTTATACAATTCGTATTGCTTCTTGACGTTAGGAATCTCCCGGCGGCAAGGACCGCACCAAGATGCCCAAAAGTCTAATATCAAGTACTTCTTGCCTTTCAACAGACTAGACAAGGTATACTCCTTGCCATCCTCTCCCTTTACAGTGAATTCTGGCACCTTCTGTCCCACTCCACCTGCCGGATACAGTTCCTCCTTTACCTTCTTGCCATAGTAAGAGTTCTTGGCTGCATCAGAGAAAGACTCATACATCGGACGCATATTGGGAGTAAGATAAGATGTGAAATTCAACATCAGCAACGGTCCCCAATAGGTTTCCTTATTGGCAGCGATGCGACCATTGTAAGCCTTGTCCACCACATGGAAGAATTCCTCGTCCTCTTGGTTCCTCATCTTATACTCCGCAGACTCTTTCAACGCTTTCGTCTTGACAGAATCTTTTGCCTTCCAAGCTTCCTGCAACTGCTGATTCAGAATTGCATATTTTTTCTCGAAGGCACCACGTACCTCATTCAGAGAATCTCTGACTGCTGTGAGCGAATAGAGTTTGTCGGTCAATGGTGAACCTTTCACCTTGACATTCTTAAATGCATAGACTATGGCATCGGTTCTGCTCTCCTCGCTTGCCTCGGCTGTGACCTGAGCATTTTCATTGTCTACCATCAGTTGGATAGAGCCATAGGCATCCTTCACCTTGAGCATCACGCACATCGGCTCGCTGACGGTTCCGGAGAACGCAAACTTGCCTTTCTGCATGGTTGTCTCAGCCAAAGGTTTCTCGTTGTCGTGAGTCACGGGCACCAATTCTAAGACCGTACCATCCTTCAAACCCTTGATAGAACCAGAAACCTTATAATTTCCGGCACTCACAGTGATGGCAGCTGCAAGAGCTGCCATACACAAAAATACTTTTTTTCTCATTTTATCAAATGTATATTGTTTAAGTTTTACTCTGCATCAAGACAGGTCATACTAACTATTTTACCCCAGCCAGTAGTCACAACAGGATTGTCTGGTGCACCAAACATAGGTCCATACATACTGCTTGGAATACCATAGTTGTTGTCCACCTCGTACTGAATCAGTTTTCCTTCCTGCTTCTGCTCGTCCCAGACTGCCACCCAAAGGATGCAGTTACTTGTCGGCCAACCGCCACCTGCACTACCATAGGCATAGATGGCAGTTACCTTCTCGTTAGGCTCGCATGTATAGATAACCTTCGACACATCCTCTTGACTAGAGGTAGAGAAGCCATAAACGGCATTGTCTGTGGCATAATAGAATGCATAACCAGCGGTACAAGAAGCAAACAACTTGGCATTCTGAATGTCTGTACAGCCGCTCATGTCTATCTGGGAACGTGCTCCCTGGAAGGAAAGGTCGCCATTGTCTACCACATTATAGAATATATAACGATAGAGCCAGGTCTTTCCATCTTGTTCCAAAAGAACATTGGTAGAGTTACCGCCCCCATTAAACACAGCCTTCACATCTGCCGGCACCTTGTTGGCATCCACGTAAGCATCAGAAGTCGTGCTCTTGAAAGAAGATACTTGGGTTCCCATGTTATAATATGGATGGAACTTATGATTCTTCTCGTCATAAATGACCTGATAAGCATTGATAGCTCCGGTCACTGGTCGCCATGAAGCCATGGTAGTGAACATCAGGTAGGGATAAGCCTCATAGTCTCCGGCGATAGGGTCAGAGAACTTACGGTCGTTGGACTTGTTGGCGTACAGTACATGCAACTTACCATTATTTATCAAGAAATCACAACTGTTGGTGAAGAAGGAAGCTTGCGGATTGAATGTCTCTGGCGTGTTGTAGAACATACTCGACCAGTCGTTCATGGTCTCCAAGCCCACAGCGTTGAGACGATAGAGATTCTTGTCTGTAGCTACCAAATAACCATTTTTGGTAGTCTTTCCTGTATGAGTGCCACGAATCCAACGAGGCTTGCCCTCCAAATACTTACCTGTCAATTTGTGATAATAATTATAATAACAACTATCCCCACCATAAATAAGCATCAAGGCAGAGGTATAGACCTCAATATCCGTCTGTCCGTCACGCTCGGTTAGGAGATAAAGACCACTTTGCTGTCCACTTTGGTTGACAGAAGTATATTGCTCTTGCGCCTGATAATATCCACGCATACCCGTAATAGAATCTTCTGCCATCAGGTAGAAACGATAAGTACCAGGATTCAAGTCTACCACCCAGTCAAGTTTCTTGGTATAGGCAATCGTGTCAGCAGGAGGATATTCCATGATATTCCCATTCTGCACGGGTTGATAGGAACCTCTTGTCAGCGTAAGTACAAACCAACGATAACGCAAACGCTCAGGATGAGCATAATGTACATTTGGCTCAAACACAACCCTGTCGCCAGGATTCAGATTACTGACAAGTGCCAACCTATTTGCAATACCTATAGTATCAAACGTTATCTTGCCAGCCTCTTCTTCTGAGATATAATCATAATTACCCTCGTCTTTATAACAAGAAGTCATGGCAAACACCGAAGCAAACAAAGCTATGGTGATGATATATATAATTTTCTTCATTTTGCTTTACATCATTATTGATTAATAAATAGAAGCAACAGGCATATTAGAATGTTACCAACACACCATTCTCATCGGTCAATGGGGCGCCTGGGTGAGCGGCATTGTAGTCGTTCAAGGCATTCTGGAACTTGATGCGGTAGCTCTGGAGCAATGCCCAAGACATCGTATCGGCATCAAACTCGGTGACACCATCAGAATTGGCCAACATGAAACGATACTTCACGGTGCTATAATCTCCGAAAAATTCTTCCAAATCACTCCAATTGGATGGCTTGACGGCCATGTCGCTCCAGATCAAGGTCAAGTGGTTCTCTTCATTGACACCTGGGGCAAAGTCTTGCGACTGCACTACCTTCACATAGAGTCTCACAGACTTTTGCTGCAAGACTGCTGCACGCTTAAGGGTTACAGTCAAAGTTCCGTGGTTGCTTCCTGCCTTCACGGTTGCACTTGTCGGCAACTCATACATATCGCCCGTTGCCGTAGTGCGGGATTCATCCACCTCGAAATTGGCTACACGGTCATAATCAGCCACAGGTCCCATGACATAGACATCCAAGTCCATCTGCTGCTCTGTGGCATCAGCAGAAGAAGTCACAAAGGAGAAGTTGAGCGAGTCTGTCTCGGCTGTATATATCTTAGGACCAGCCAATCTCACTCTCGCCTGGTCTTGATACAAGAAATCATCATCCGAACAAGAAGCCAACCCTAGCATAGCCGCTCCCAACACTATCAAATTACGTATTTTCATTGTCTTCATTTTCTAAGTTATTACAAAAGTAAGCCATCAATTCTCGTAGCCACCAAACTCCTGGTCGTTGCTTGGCACAGGCAGCACATAGACGCTCTTGCCTGGACGCACAGCTGCTCCCTTGATTTCCGAGGCGTTCAGACGCTTGTAGTAGAAGAAGAGCTGTCCACCCTCTCCCACGAATTCCTTGCGATATTCCTTGTAGATTTCGTTCTGAATGTCGCTGGCTGTCATTGTCGTATAGTCAAGAGGGAACAAGCCGATGTTGCGGGCATCGCGCACTTGGTTGAGATAATCCACGGCCTTCTCCGGATTGGAGTCTTTCAGGCATTCTGCAGCGATGTAGTAAGCCTCACTGTATCGAAGCAGAGGATAGATGTCGTTGTAGACACTTCCGTCCACATGCCAGAATTTGCACATATAACGTTGCGTTCCATCCTGCTCATATCCCTTGAGATAACGCCAGTCGTTACCATAGCCCAAAGATGTCTCATAAATATCCTGAGCCTTGGTCTCTGATGGCGTGAGCACATTGCTTCCTCCCTTAGAGGTGAAGTAATAATTCCCGATATCCTCCCAGTCGTTGATGGTGAGATGGAAGATATGTTCACCAGAAAAACTCATGTCAAGTTCATTGAGCTTGCTGCTCTCCATCATCGTATGGTCTACGAAGCGGAATGGTGTGCTGTACTTCGACTCATCACCGGCCTCAATGACTTCCTCGGCGTACTTCAAGGCGTTCTGGGTATCCCCCATCCAGAGATAAGCCCTAGCCAAAGTCAAGGTGGCTGCATAATAATTGAAGTAAGGTATACGTTCAGCCCTCTGTTTATAAGGACTATAACCTATCTTCAAGGAGTCATGCTGCAATGCTTCACGTGCCGTCAACAGGTCGGCGATGACCAGCTGCATCGTCTCACCTACCGTCTTCTGTGGTACGACTTCGGTAGAATATTCCGTAACGTATGGCACGCCATTGGCATTATTGTTCATGGCAGGAGCACAAGCGAAGAGACGCATCAGGTCGAAATGCAAGAAGGCACGCAGACCATACGCTTCACCTTTATATACATAGTAATGATTTCCCTGAAATTTGGTAGAGTCTGCCTTGTCTATATTGCGAATCATGATGTTCAGGTTGGCGATGGCATTGTAAGTGCTACTCCAAATGGTACTGATGGTAGACTCTACGTCACTGTTGGAATAGTCGTAAGAGCTGACGTATCTCCACTTTCCGTCCCCATCCACATCATAGTTTTGCGACAACACCTCGGCAAAGCCAATGCCCATATTGAGACCATACATAGAGGTAGAGCTCATCACCGTATAGACTCCCGTGAGCTGATCTTTGTATCCACCCTCGCGGCTAAACTGTTCTTCCTCCTTGATTTGCGACTTAGGGCTCACGTCAAGCCAGTCATTGCAGGAAGAAAAACCCAACACTGCAAAGGCCAGGAATATGATAGTTTTAAATGTCTTATTCATTTTATTATATCTTTAAGTTCTTGAATGAATTAGAATGTTACCTGAGCTGAGAGCGAGAAGGTACGGGCAAACGGATAGCTGGTACCACGCTCTGTCTTCACTGAGGAAATGACGAAGAGGTCGTTGGTGTAGGCACTGACCTTCAAGCGCTCCAAGAATGAATTGCGCACAAACTTGCAGTTGCGGAAATCATAATACAAGGTAAGAGAAGCCATAGTAAATAGGCTATAATCCTGTACGAAGCGAGAGGTGGGATAGGTTATACTCTGGTCTGTGATTGATTTATAGAGTGCCACATCTCCAGGCTTCTGCCAACGGTCGGTGAACACACGGCGGTCGACATTGTACTGCAAGGAGGCGTTCTCTACCTTGTCTACAAGGGTGGAATTGTAGATCTGACCGCCCCAACGATAAGAGGCTGTCACATTGAATCCCCATCCATTGATTTCACCATTCACGCCGAAATTACCGTTGTACTTGGGCTGTGTATCTCCGCAAACCACCTGGTCGGAGGTATCATATTCGTAAGTGACGGAGCCATCCCTCTTCACGAAGATTTCCTTTCCGTTCTGTGGGTCGATGCCCAAGGAAGGCACTGCCCAGATGGCAGTCATGGAACAACCCTCGTAATACTTCACGGAAGGTGTGGTCGTCTTGTTCTCCATCATGTTCTTGTCCTGGGTATCATTCCAGGCACGGAGGGAGTTGGAGATTTTCTTCAACTTGTTCTTGTTGTGAGCCAGATTGGCAAACACGTTGATGTAATCACGTCCCTCATGGGCCGAGAACACACGATAGTTCAGGTAGAGCTCCAGGCCCTTGTTCTCCGTCTCGCCCAAATTGGCTACATAGGTGGAGAAACCCGTAGTATAAGGTACGGTGACATTGGTAATCATACCCTTGGTATCGGAGATGTAATAGTCGAAACGACCAGACAGGCGATTCTTGAAGAAGTTGAAGTCTACACCGATATTGCTGTCATACTTCTCCTGCCAACGCAAGGCACTGTTAGCCAAGCCCTTGATATAAGAACCAATGCTACCGTTGTAGGAAGCACTCTTGTAATACATGAATGTAGCCATCGCATCATAAGAGCTGAATCCCTGGCTACCTGTATAACCGAAAGAGGCACGCAACTTCAAGCGGTCTATGAAGCCCAACTTCTTGACGAACGACTCGTTATGGATGTTCCAACCTCCACCGACAGACCAGAATGAGCCCCAGCGGTTCTGACTTCCCGTCTCTGAGGAACCTGTCAAACGGTAGTTGGCATCGAAGAGATAACGCTCATCATAAGAATAGTTGACACTCAGCAGTCCGCCGCAAGAGCGGGAAATACCCTCCGTTCCTGTAGGACGGCTGTTTTCTGCGTACTGTACGGCAAAGGTGATGTCGTCCATGAAGTCATTGGGGAATCCTTCTGCCTTGATACCTACGGTAGAATAGTTGTTGTTGGCCATACTCAACTGGGCATTGCTGAAAATCAGGTGCTTGCCCAACTGCTTGGAATATTGCAAGCCTAGTTCGCCGCTGAGGTCTGTATACTTGCCGTTAGTCTGGTCGTAGCTACCCTTGCGGTAGACATCGGTCATGGTAACGAAAGAGGTATGGTTGGCAGGCTTGAACACATCCTCCGTGGTAGTCTTTCGGATGATACCAAACTTGCCCGTCATACGGAAAGCCTGACTAATCTGCCATTCCAGATAGAAATTGTTGGTAATGGTCGTATAAGTAGTATTGTCTATTGTATTCAACGTCGTGTTATACAACGGATTATAATAGTCGCCTACCGTACCAGAATTGTTGGTATAAGAATAACTCTTCACCATATTGCCATTGTCATCATAGATGCGGCTATATGGATTCATCTGGTAATAAGAAGAGAAGCTACCGTATGGAGAGTTGTTGCTGCTATTGTAGTCGACAGTCAACTTATTGCGGAAGATGAGGTTCTTCAGGCGATAAGCCAAAGTAACTCCGCCCGAAAAGGTGTTACGGTCACTGCCCTTCATGGCACCCTCTATATTATTGTATGAGAGGTTGACACCATACTGCAAACTTTTCTCGCCTCCCTCCAAATAGAGAGAATGCTTATGTCCTACACCTGTGCGAACAGGTTGGCTCAGCCAGTCGGTATCCACGCCCGCCAAGACATCGCGCAGTTTGTTGGCATACGTATTATCCAAACTAATCTGTGTCAAAGCATTGTCGGAAGTAAACAAACCTGCCATCTTCTCTACCTGTAGTTTCTCGGCGGAATTACAAAGGTCGTAGCTGCTCAAGTCGGGCACCTCTATATCCAATCCGCCAGTATAAGTGACGCGTAGCTTTCCCATCTCCGGTCGCTTCGTCTCAATGACAATGACACCATTGGCAGCCTTCGAACCATAGATGGCCTTGGCTGTGGCATCCTTCAGCGAGGTAATGCTCTCCACCTGGTTCATGTCCAGGTCGAGAATCTTGGTCAATTCCGTCTCAAAACCATCCAAGATAAACAAGGGCTGGTTGGCACTAGAGGCATACTCACCCTGTACACTAGCTATGGTAGAAGAACCACGCATTTGGAAATCAGGCAAGGCATTCGGGTTGCTACCTGCCCCCAAGTTCTCTATCTGCATGAAAGAAGGGTCGATATTCTTTAAACTCTGGAGCACATTATTGTTGCCCACCTTCTGCAAGTCGGCTCCCTTGACGGTCGTCACGGAACCCGTAAAGGTATTGGCCTTGCGGGTAAACGTACCGTTGACTACCACCTCTTCCACCTGCTTGCTGTCTGGACGAAGTACTATGCGAATATTCTCCTTGGCTCGTACATTCTTGGGCTGCATACCCACATAAGACACCACGAGATTGGCGCCATAAGGCCAATGAGAGAAGGAAAACTTGCCGTCGATATCCGTCACGGCCATTTCCTTGCTCCCCATGATTCTGACTGTAGCACCAATGATAGGCAAGCCATCCTCCGAGGACACCACCACACCATGCAATTCTCTCTTCTCATTGTCATAGCTGCTCTTTGGGTCACGCAAGGTGACATTTACCATCTTTCCTTCCTGGTCATAGGAGAGGGGTTTCCCATTGAGAAGCATCTGAATGACCGCCCCAAACTCCTGGTTTTTCACAGAACCATTTGCCTTGTACCCCTCTACGTCCTCATACGTAAACATGATTTTGTAGCCACTCACTTTCTCCAACCTTTTCAGAGCAGAAGAGAGGCTTTCTCCCTTGAAGTTCATTGTTATCTTGCCAGCTTGTGCAAAGACATTCGGAAGTCCTAGCCAAGCCACCAGCAACAATGTTACGAACCTGCTTTTTCTCATAAATTCTCTCTTATTTATAATTAAACCTAAAAAACATTTTCATTAGTATAAACGAAAATACGTTCCTAAAGGTTACGCTTTTTTCAACTTTTTCGTCATTTTTCTTCAAAAACGTTATTTTCCCTAGTGCTTTCCTTCCTTTTTAAAATATTTTTTAGTACTTTTGCAACCAAAAAGAAAAAGAGATGAACAGTCAAGAAGAGTTCAACGATATTTTTAAGAGATATTATACCCCACTCTTTATCTTTGCCAAGAGATTTGTTGTTGACGATGATGACTGTCACGACTTGGTCAATGATGTCTTTGAGAACGTATGGCTTCACTTCGGTGAGCTGCACATCGAAGCCATCAAGTCTTACTTATACACCAATCTCAGAAACAAATGTATCGATTTTCTCCGTCACAAACAAGCCGCTCAACGCTATTGCGATTTTACGCTCATCATCTCTGACAGGTACGACTCCATAGAGCGGATTATTGAAATGGAAAACAGAGAAAGCCAAATCAAGGATGTCCTCAACCGATTACCAGACACAACCAAATATATTTTCACATTATGCTTCGTGGAGCACATGAAATATGCTGAAGCTGCCGCCCAACTGAACATCAGTATCAGCACGGTGAAAAAGCATATCGTGAGAGCTCTCAAACTAATACGCCAAATGAGAGAAGAGTATAATATCAGATAAAGTACATTTAGTTAAAAAACTTAAAGTACATAGCCATTTTCCTGTCAAATACGTTTTTATAAAGAAAAGACATCAACATGAAAATTGAAGATTTTATTGACATATTAGAAACAGACAAGCCGCTTAGCCAAGAACTGATTCAAGAGGCAAAGCGCAATCCCGAGGTAAAAGAAGCTATCGAGGCCCTAGGTTGTATTACAGACATTCTCCATAAAGAGCAACTGAATTTCGGGGAAGAAGAGATTCAGAAAAGACTGCTCCTTTTCCAACAAAAGCACAAGAAACAGGCACAAGTACCCTCTACCCATCGCAAGTTCTACAGAATCATAAAGATAGGGTTATCTGTCGCTGCTGCCATCATTGTCGTTTTCTTGATTTCCTTACAGAAAGAAAAGAAAGAAACTACAAATATCAACATTGAAGGGAATGGCTTTCTAGCTGTAACAGAATCACCTACCCCGACAACTTCGACGGCAACCGCCCCCTCTTTGCGTAACTGCATCCACGAGCAAGTAATAGACAATCAACAAATAACAAAGATTGCATCCCAAACTGACACCATCCAACTCAACGTATCAAATGGCAACTCTTGCAAAGTTATTCTCCCAGACGGAAGTTGCGCATACCTGCACCCAGGAAGCAAATTGAAATATCCACAGCATTTCAACGGAAAAGAAAGAAGGGTAACACTGGATGGTGAAGCATATTTCATCATACAAAAAGACGCAAAACACCCCTTCATTGTGGAAGCCAACAACTCTGAGACTCTTGTTACTGGTACCCAATTCAATGTGGCAACAATTTCACCCCAAAAAGTATGCGTGACTCTCGTCAACGGAAGTGTCATATTTGGTGAGAAGAACACAGACAAGAAAGTAAACCTTACACCAGGCCACCAAGCCTTACTTACTGACAATCACATCGGAGTTTGCGAAGCTGACACCATGCGATATGTGGCATGGAGAGACGGTTACATCTATTTTGACGATGCAACGTTGGGAGAAATTCTGCAACAAATCAGTCAGTCCTACAATGTACCTGTCACTTGCATCCAGTCACAACTACTCAACTTTAGGATGCACCTCGTCCTTAGTCGTGAGAAAAGTCTCAACGAAGTAATCAAGACGCTCAACAGAATGAAAAAAGTAAAAGCGTCCTTGCAAAATGGCAAGTTGCACATAGAAGAAAACTCGTAAAAAATAATTAGAGAACGCCTATATTAGGTATACACTGATACCCAATATAGGCGTTATTTGGTGTCTATTACACTTTTTTTACTTACTCATCTTGAAACCTACACGCACACCACTATAACTTTTTGAGAGGTTACCAAGAGTGGTAAGAGTAGAGCTTCCACTAAACTTGGTAAGAGTCTGGAGCAATGTCAAGAGTTTCTTCGACTCGAAGAGGAGGCATACATTGCTACCGCTCTTTGTAGCATAACCAGACATTTTGAGAAGAGTACCGGTAAGTTGAAGCGCACCAGTCTTCTCATTGAAGGTATACTTACCACTCCATGCCTTTCCGTCTATCTTAGATACGAAAGTGCCATCGGTATTGAAGGTAAAGTAAGTATTGGAACTCTTGAAGCCAGCCTTGGTATAATAAGCAGACAATTTACTCTCCACTTCAGAAGCAGCCACTGCACCACCTGCCTTTGCCAAAAGGTTCTCGGACGTGAAAGCGCAACCAGGACCATTGTACTTCCATGTGTTGGCGCAAAGCGTGCTAGTCGTCAGGTCGCCCCCAATAAGGTTACTAGCCACTTCACTTAAAGAACCCAAGCTACCCAACAAACCAGACAACTTGCTACTAGATTGAGCATTGGCATTACATACATTGCCAAAAGCAAAGGCCACTGCAAGAGTAGCCATCAAAAATACTTTCTTCATAATCTCTTAGTTTATAATTTTATGTCTATTGTGGTGCAAATTTCGCAAAAAATATCCATATAGAGAAAAGTTTTTCCCTATTTTTAAGGTAAAAACCCTAAAATCATACGAAAAATAGTTACAATGCGCCTAAAATACGATGAAAATACATAGAGCGGTTGACATATATCAAAAAAGAATAAACAAACGATGCATTTTTCATACAATCCCTTCGAAAAACAAATGGAATGCCGTATCTTTGCACTATCACAAATCGCAATAGGTTATGAATGATTTAATTAAGGTTAACGCAGAGAATCAGAATCAGGCACTCAACAGATGCCAGCAGATTCTCAACGACCGCCGCGAGGCTCTTTCCTCCAAGGCGAAGAGAAGAAGTTAAGAAGAAAAAACCTCAAAGAGAGTGTTTCCTTCGAAAAAGAGAGATTATTTTCAGAAAAAAGTCCCGCTGCCGAACTTAAAAGTTCATACAGCGGGACTTTTTTATATTCTATTAGTCAGTCTTTCAAGAGTTCTTAATTACTCTTCACGGCCTTCATGATAACCTCCAAGTGATTGCCACTCTTCAATACTACGTTCTGCAAGAAATCTGATACCTGAGCTGCATCTACAGCCTTGATTGTGTTCTTGTAGTCGGTATGGGTATCCACGCCAAGGCGCTTATAAGTGCTCAGTACACCAAGCCAATAGCCATTGGTCTTCTCGCTTACACCGGCATTCTTCAGCATGATTTCCTTTACCTTCTGAAGGTCGGCTGCTTCAGGAGCCTTAATGGTCTCGTCCAAGCCCTTGAAGAAATAAGGTACAGCCTCGTCGCTCTTCTCCGGGTTGAGCTGGGCATTGGCGGTAATGGTAACTACCGACTTGTTGTCGAAGTCGCGAATTACACCATAGCTTGCACCTGCATGATAAGCGGCACTCAGTTCTTCACGGATGGTGCGGAGATACTTCATCTCCAACAACTGGCTAGCCACACTGGCAAGCACGCTGGTCTTGAGGGTGAACGGAGCCTTGGAATACCACATCTCGGTGGCTTGGTTCTGAGGATTTGACATCTCCTTGGTAAAGATGTTCTTCACCTCACCTTTGGCTGTAGGAATCTCCTTGTTCTTCAATTTGAAGCCATTGTTTGGCAAGCTAGCAATATATTGCTCGATTAATGGAAGGAGAGTCTTCTCGTCATAGTTACCTACAAAATAGAAGGTGAAGTCCTTGGCGTTGCCATAATACAATTTGCCAAGCTCCAGAATACGGTCATAGCTGATATCCTTTACCTCCTCAGAAGAAGGAATACGAGCCAACTTGCTGCCCATATAGAGGGTACTCTGTACAGAGTCTTGATATACCATGTTAGGATTGTTGCCCTGGTTGGCAAGTACGGTAGATATGGTATTCTTCAAGTTGTCGAACGACTTTTGGTCCTTGCTTACTGAGGTCATCTTGAGATAGAGGAGCTGCATCAAGGTCTCGATGTCCTTAGGGGTAGAATTACCTTGCAATCCATGGTTGAATGAACTCATGGTAAAGCTTATACCCACCTGCTTGCCGGCAAGTGCCTTCCCGAGTTCGGTGCTAGAGAAATCGCCCAATCCACTGGCATCCAAAGCATCGGTAAAGAGGACGTTGTTGATGTAATCCTTCTTGTCGAATGCTGAGTAACCTACATTGGCAGAGGCTGCGAAGAGGATCTCGTTGTCCTTGTAGTCGGTCTTCTTCAATACCACCTTGGCACCATTGGAGAGAGTCAGTTCCTTATAGCCCAACTGCTTGTTCTCTACGGTCTTCTTCACCTTACCAGCCTTAGGCAACTGAGCAAGAAGAGGCTCCTGCTTAACATTGTCTACGTAAGCCTCCAACTTCTCGCCACGTACCTGGTGAACGATGTCGGCAAGCTGTTGCTCTGTAGGATAAACAGCACCATCGGCCTCTCGCATCATCACGAGTGACACCATGTTGGTATCGCTCTCGCAGATAAGTTGCTTGGCGTATGCGTTGATAGCCTTCAATGGCAAATAAGGAACCAACATCTTATATATCTGACTCTCCTCCTCTACAGAAGGGATTGGCTCGTTGGAGATGAAATGGTCAACATACTGAGTGGTGAACTGCTCGTTCTTCATCTTGTCCTTATTGGCAAGAGTCTTTTCTACCGCACTCATAAACTCATCTTTGGCACGCTGATACTCGGTAGCGGTGAAGCCAAAGTCACGTACACGCTTGGCCTCACGAAGTACTGCAGCATAAGCCTCCTTCATCATGCCCGGCTTGGCAGCACCCACCAAATTGAAAGACCCTTTGTTACTGGAAAGCAAGAAATCCCCATCGCTGGCACCTGCCTGGAGATAAGGACAATCAGCCTCCTGTGCCTTTTCGGCAAAGCGAGAACCAAACATTGAGCTGATAACGCTGTTCATATAGCCAACGCCAAAATACTGCATACCATTCTTCAGAGAATCAGGGAAGGCTTCGTGCTTCATGAATACCTGGAACAAATCTATCTGCTGTTCCTTATCCTTATCGATAACATAGATAGCAGTATCATTGTCTGCCACATCAGGATGCTCTACCTTGGCTGCGTCCTTAGGCACCTTGATGTCAGAGAACAGCTTCTTAATCTGCTCCTCAATGTGGTTGACATCCACATCACCTACCACGATGATGGCCTGGTTATCCGGGCGATACCACTTGCGATAATAAGCACGCAGGGTCTCAGGGCTGCATCCATCGACAACGCTCATCAATCCGATAGGAAAGCGATAGCCATACTTGTTGTCCTGATAGAGTTTAGGCAAAGAGCGCTCCAACATACGCTGCTGACCCACCATGCGCATACGGTACTCGTTGTGCACGATGTCTCGCTCGTCGTTGATAGCCTTCTCTGTCAATGTGATACCATTGCTCCAATCCTTGAGGATGAGCATGCAAGAATCCACAGCTGTGGTGCGGGTGGTAGGTACATCGGTAAAATAATACACAGTTTTCTCCACTGCCGTATAGGCATTGAGGTTTCTGCCGTAAGCCACACCGATGCTCTGGAGATACTCCTGAAGGGTGTTATCCTTAAAATGATCGGAACCATTGAAGGCAAGGTGCTCCAAGAGGTGAGCCAAGCCACGCTGGTCGTCGTTCTCGTTGATAGAGCCTACTTTCTGAGCGATGTAGAAACTGGCTACATGCTCAGGATAAGCATTGTGACGAATGTAATAGGTCAATCCATTGTCGAGATGACCTATCTTCACATTCTTGTCCACTGGGATAGAAGGCATCTGCTGTGCCTGAACACTTCCCACAGAGAGCAGCAAGATGGCTGCTGCCAAAAACTTTCTTAGATTCATATCTTCTCTTATTTTATTGATGAATTAGAATATTCTCTTCTGTCAGGACATCCTCCTGTGATTGTTTTCACCTATTAAATGTCCGATTTCGAATGCAAAAGTAAGCAAAATAAAGCAAGAACACAAAAATTTGAAAGAAAATCTTTCGCTCCCCTTGCATTCTTAACATAAAACTAACAATCACCTAACATTCACCTAACATAAATAGGGGTCACCTGCAAAAGTGTGTGGCTTAAGCATAGATACGCTCTCATGGGTGAAGCCATTGGGGCGTAAATCCGTTCGTTCATCGGGAGTCGTTTCGTTTTCGTCAAGGTATATGTGGATATCCGTCTTACATGCGATTTTTTATTACATGGGCGAGCCCGACGCATTGCCTGTATTCAAGCGGCATACCCCACTTTGAAAATTACTACGGCAGAAAAAACTTTTTTCCTCGGCAGGCAGATATTTTTTTCTCGGCAGGGAGAGCTGTCTCCCTGCCGTAGCAGTGTTATGTGGAAAGAAAAATGTTTACAGTATACCCTACTCAAAGCATTTTG
>CAVDKC010000025.1:0-26240 GCA_963609615.1 Oribacterium sp. | reverse complement strand
TTAGCGACCGTTTCCTTCATCTGTTCATCAGACAAAACGGGAGTCAAAATGAAAACGGTTTCGTATTGATTCATACTACTTTGTGATAATTAAAAATGTTATTAATAAATTCTCTTGCTTTCCGCAGAAACTGCGTCTCAAAACGCCCTTTTCACGAATTGCGGTGCAAAATTACAGTTTTTTCTTGAAATAACCAAATATTTTTTGTACTTTTGCAGAAAATATCGACATCTTTTCTCTTTTATTAAGGATTAAAGAAACGTTTTTTGTCATATACCTATTATATATAGGCAGACTTAGAACAAAAAAAATACATATACAGACAGAAAATAAAAACTATTGAAAAAAAAATGAGAAACAACAAACTAAAGAAAACATTCCGTGCACTCCCCTCGATGGGAATGACATTCATCGTGCTTGGCGTACTATTGCTAGCCGTCAGCTTTGCTCTGGGCATCAAGGGCAATCTGCTACTCTTTACCGGCACCTTCTTCATCTTGGCGGGCATCGCCGGGTTTGTATACTCCATGAAAAAGGGATAAGCCATTTTTGCTTATCCCTTTTCTATTTTCCTCGAAAAAACGAAGTGCGATTTCTTCCGAAACAAAGTTCACTTCTTATTCCTCATTAGGTACGATAAGCTTGTAACCCTTACCGTGGATATTGATAATCTCTATCTGGTCGTCATCCTTCAAATGCTTGCGGAGCTTGGTGATATAAACATCCATCGAGCGAGCATTGAAGTAGTTGTCATCTATCCAGATAGTCTTCAGGGCGAAGTCGCGCTGCAAAATCTCATTAGAATGAGCGCAGAGCAGAGCGAGGAGTTCATTCTCCTTGGTGGTAAGTTTAGTCTGCTTGTCACCGATGGTCAAAAGTTGCTTCTGGGTATCGAAGGTAAACCGGCCGATATGATACAAGGTAGACTCCTTGCTCTTCTTGCCACGTACTCGACGAAGGATAGCCTCTACACGGAACACCAACTCCTCCATAGAGAATGGCTTGGTAATGTAATCGTCTGCACCAATCTTGAAGCCTTCCAAGATATCCTCCTTCAAGGTCTTGGCCGTCAAGAACACGATAGGCATGTCGGCATTCTGCTGGCGTATCTCTGATGCCAAGGTGAAACCATCCTTCTTTGGCATCATCACATCGAGCACAGCTATATCAAACTTATTCTTTGTGAATTCCCTAAAACCAGCCTCGCCATCTGGACACAAAGTTGTAGCATAACCCTTTGCCTGCAAATATTCACGAAGCAACATTCCCAAATTCTCATCGTCCTCGCAAAGCAAGATCTTAATTGTCTCTTCCATAATCTTTATCGTTTTAATTATTAATATTCTTTTATCCAATTCACTCAATCGTGTATCACGGGCAATTTGATGGTAAAGGTTGTACCCTTGCCCAATTCGCTGTCCACCTTGATTTCTCCATCATGCAAGTCTACCACCTTCTTCACGTAAGCGAGTCCTAGTCCGAACCCCTTCACATCGTGCACATTGCCAGTATGAACTCGATAGAACTTTTCGAAAATCTTCTTCAAGTTCTCCTTCTTCATGCCAAGACCTGTGTCGGAGATGGACAGATAGAGATGCTGCTCATCGTTCCAAGTCTTCATCGTGATATTGAGCGGTGCATCTGGCTTACAGTACTTCACCGCATTGTCCATCAGATTGAAGATGACATTCTGGAAGTGTACCTCATCCACATAGATACCAGAGTCGATGGCCTCGATGTCTGTATACACTTTTCCACCCGTATGTTCCACTCGAAGAGAAAACGAATTGGCAATATTCTCCACCATCTCATTGAGATCAAGTTGCTTCTTCTTGAAGACTGCTTTCTTGCGGTCGAACATACTCATTTGCAACACTTTCTCTACCAAGAAACGGAGACGCTTTGACTCATCATTAATGACACTGCCCAGGTGTTTCTGCATCTGCTCACTCTTGCTGACCGTCGAATCGTTAAGCATCTGGGCTGCTAGACTAATGCTGGCGATAGGTGTCTTCAATTCATGAGTCATATTATTAATGAAGTCGTTCTTGATTTCCGTGTATCTCTTCTGGCGGAAAATGACCACGATTGTGAATACAAACGTTATCAGCAGCACCAGAGTAAAGATTATACTCGGTATCATAAAGCGCACACTGGAGAAGATGTAGCTGTTCATGTCTGGGAAGTGAATCCGCACCACCCCCATCTTTGACTGCGGATCATTGCGGAACAACACCTGAGAATAGCTGTACTCCTCACCTTCGTCACTATAGTCTGGACAACGGTACACCTCTCGACCATCTTGTGTAGTCACAGTGAAGTGATAGGCGATATTGATACCATTGTTCATCATCTCTGCCTTGAGGTCTTGGTCTAGCTGCTTGAAGTTGATACGCTCTTTCAGCGGTTTGTCCGATGCTGAGTAAAGAATACTATAGACCACTTCGTCGAGCAATGCCTTCTGATAGACATAGCGATTCTTGACGATTTCCTGCAAAGACTTCTGCGTCTCACTGAGTGAATTTTTGTCGCTACGCAATATCATCGCCTTTGGCGTATTACCCGGATTGGTGGCAATAGTCTTCAGCTCAAACGAAGAGTACACCGTGCCGTCCTTTCCCACCACAGAATACTGATGAGACTGCTGTATAGTACCGTCAAGCTGTCCACTGCGAGTACCAATGGAGTCTTTCTTGGCAGCCTTGCGCTCTGTCTCGTTTACATCTTTTTCGAGATAGCGCAAAGTCTCGTTAAGCTCCAAGTTTCTCGAAGCTTGATACAAAGCCCTGTTGACTGATTCGTCAAACTGTTCCTTTTTCATCTCCACCATTTCCTGAATGTATCCCAATTGCAAGAACAGCAAAGCCAGGAACGAAAAGCCCATAATAAACGCTATTGTCCAAATCGTTTTCTTCTTCATGGGGGCAAAGGTATGATTTTTCTTAATTAGTTAACACAAAAGAGTTAATTATTTATTGGAAGTTTACCTGTTTTAACACAATCTACAAAAGATAATATCGTATACAAACACAAAACTTCACGAAATCTGCATTTACAGAAGAGCGAATACCCACTATACCTAAAAGAGGTGGCATACATATCACATGTACGCCACCTCATGGTCATATCAACATAAAATTTTAAATTATATAAGAGAGATTCTTTCACATAGAAGACCCAAGCCTTCTACTACCTAGTACTTAATCTTCTTCCTTAGACGCCTCAGCCTCGTGCTCGGCAATCAACTTGCCCTGAATGTCGGCAGGCACAAGTTCGTAGCTCGCAAACTTGGTCGTGAACGAAGCTCTACCGCCTGTTAGCGAACTGAGCGAGATGGAATAGTTGGCAAGTTCCTTGAGAGGAATCTTAGCACTAAGTTTCTGATAGCCGGCCTCGCTGTCCATACCCATGATGAGGGCACGACGTCCCTGCAGGTCACTCATTACATCACCCATAAAATCGGCTGGCACATAAACCTCCAAGTCATAGATTGGTTCCAAGATTTTAGGACCTGCCTGCTTGAAGGCATCACTGAAGGCATGGCGAGCAGCAAGCATGAATGAAAGTTCGTTACTATCTACAGGATGCATCTTGCCATCGTATACAATGACCCGTACATCGCGGGCATAACTGCCAGTGAGAGGTCCATGTTCCATACAGTCCATGACACCCTTCAAGATAGCTGGCATAAAGCGAGCGTCGATGGCTCCACCAACCACAGAGTTGAGGAATACCAACTTGCCGCCCCACTCCAACTGTACCTCCTCACGGCTCTTGATGTTCATCTTAAACTCCTGGCCATTAAAGGTGAAGGATGTAGGGTCTGGCATACCCTCTGCATATGGTTCCACGATGAGGTGAACCTCGCCAAACTGTCCTGCGCCACCACTCTGCTTCTTGTGGCGATACTCGGCACGGGCCTTCTTGGTAATAGTCTCACGATATGGGATTCGAGGTTCCTCGAAGACGACATTGAGTTTCTCATTATTCTCCAAGCGCCACTTCAATGTACGAAGATGGAACTCGCCCTGTCCTCTTACTATAACCTGACGCAACTCCTTACTCTGTTCCACAACCCATGTCGGGTCTTCCTGGCGCATCTTGAGGAGTGCTGCCATCAGTTTCTCGGTATCCTGGGCATTTACTGCCTTGATGGCACGAGAATATTTAGGATTAGGATACTTGATGAAGTCGAAACGCCACTCAGCCCCCTTACCGTTGAGGGTGTTACCAGTTTTCACATCCTTCAGTTTCACGGTACAGCCGATATCGCCGGCATTGAGCTGTTCTACTGCTACACGATTGGCACCAGCGCAAGCATAAATCTGGCCGATGCGCTCCTTAGAGCCTCTATCGGCATTGGCCAGATCGTCTCCGCTCCTGACAGAACCGCTCATCACCTTGAAATAACTTACCTCGCCGATATGAGGTTCCACACCAGTCTTGAAGAAATATACACTCTCAGGACCGTTACTGTCTGGTGTAATTTCCTCACCACGAGTATTATGCAGCTTAGGCATTTCGCTTACGAAAGGCACCACATTGCCCAGGAATTCCATCAATCGGTGCACACCCATCGACTTGCCAGCACACACACAGAATACAGGGAAGATGCTACGGGTAACCAATCCCTTGCGGATTCCCTCGCGAAGTTCATCTTCCGTCAAGCTCTCGCTCTCGAAGAATTTTTCCATCAGCCCCTCGTCGTTCTCTGCAGCAGCCTCCACGAGCATTGCATGCAGTTCCATCGCTTTCTCCATCTCCTCCTTAGGGATGTCCTCTATGATAGGAGCACCCCCCTCAGGCTTCCAGGAGTATTTCTTCATCAACAAGACATCTATGAGAGCATTAAAGCCAGAACCTGTCTCGACAGGATATTGTATCTGCACGCATTTAGGGCCATAAATATCCTTCATCGTGGCGATAAGGTTGTCGAAGTCGCACTTGTCGGAGTCGAGTTGGTTAACGAGGAAGATGACAGGCTTGCCCAACTTCTCTGTGTAACGGAAATTGTTCTGCGTACCCACCTCAGGCCCATACTGACCATTGATAAGGATTACCGCCTGATCGGTAACGTTGAGCGATGTGATGGCACCGCCTACGAAATCATCGCTACCAGGACAATCTATGATATTGAGTTTCTTGTTGTTCCACTCTACATGAAAAACAGTAGGGAACACCGAGTAGCCGTATTCCAACTCTACTGGGAAGTAGTCGCTCACCGTATTCTTCGCTTCTACAGAGCCTCTACGTTTGATGACGCCTGCTTCGAATAACATACTTTCGGCAAGTGTAGTCTTGCCGCTACCCGCACTGCCCAGCAGCGCAATGTTCTTAATCTCATTAGTCTGATATACTCTCATGACGCTTATAGATTTTAAGGGTTATACTTAAATTGCTAGTTGTTTCTTTGTAGTACCAGTCCATAACGGAACTCGGTTTCATGCTTGTAAAGTTACGTAAAAAATCACATATACGCAAACTTTTCTGGCAAAAACATGCTATAATTTAAAACATATTAGTAATTTTGCATCTTGTTAAGACTCATTTTATAACTTACACCTTATTATATATAAGAGCATTGAGAGTTGAAGGAAATGTAAAATTTATGGCAGGACTTTATATACATATACCATTTTGCGAGAGCCGCTGCATCTACTGCGGCTTCTACAGCACCACATCCCTCAAGCTGAGGGATGCCTACGTCGATGCACTCTGCAAAGAGATGCAACTACGTCCCCTCGCACAGGAAATCGGGACGGAGGAATGCATCCGCACCATCTACCTGGGAGGAGGAACTCCCAGCCAACTTTCGGGCAATCAACTCATCCGACTGTTCGATGGAATAAGAAAATATAAAGGAAGTGAAAAACGAAGAGCAAAGAACGAAGAAACAGATAGCCACGACCTTTTCGACGGAATGGAGATTACGATGGAATGCAATCCCGACGATGTTACGGAAGACTTCTGCGAAACATTACAAAGACTCCCTGTAAACCGTATCAGCATGGGAGCACAGACCTTCAGCGATGAGCGACTACACTTCCTTCATCGCCGCCACAATGCAGAGGAGGTAAAAACTGCCGTACAAAGACTACGTACCATCGGCATCCACAACATCAGTATCGACCTCATGTTCGGTTTTCCTGGCGAGACTCTCGCAGACTGGCAGAGCGACATAGACCAAGCCATCAGCCTCGACGTGGAGCATATTTCTGCATATAGCCTGATGTACGAGGAGGGAACGACTCTCTATCGGCTACTCGACCTGGGGAATATAACAGAAATCGATGAAGAACTCAGCAGGAAGATGTACGAGACTCTTATTGCCAAGCTCACCGCAGCAGGTTATGAACACTATGAGATAAGCAACTTTGCCCAACCTGGCTTCCGCTCCAGGCACAACAACAGTTACTGGAACGAAACACCCTACATCGGATTGGGGGCTGCCGCTCACTCATACGACAAAGCCACAAGAAGTTGGAACGTGGACAACATCAAGGAATACATCGCCCAAATAAACCTAGGCAAACGACCTTCTGACGACGAGACGCTCACCCTGGAGACACAATATAACGACCTTGTCACTACTGCCCTACGTACTAGCGATGGTATCAACCTTGCCCTCATGCGCCAAAAATTCGGTGACCAACTTGCCCGTCAACTCATTCAGGAGGCACAAAAGCACATCGACCGAGGGAACATGAAAATAAAGGATGGAAGACTGTCTCTAACTCGTGAAGGTCTCTACATCTCGGATGACGTGATGAGCGACTTCATGATAGTATAAGAGTTCTTAATTCCAACGTTCCATCTTGTCCAAGCCATATTCTTGGTATCTTTTATAATAATACTCTTTGATTTGTTCCAGTGCCTGGGAAGTGGATTTCTTCTTCTGCAAGAGAGGTTTTACCATTTGCAACAAGGCGAACAAGACCACGACCACCAATACGACAATACCCCAAGAGAGTATCTCGCTCTTCAAATGCAAATAAGGCTGTAGGATGATGCCCACCGCTATAGGAAGCACAAAACAAGCCCAATCCACGGGGCTATCCAACCTCGTCGACTCCAGATACTCCTCCCGCAACTCACGAGGGGAATTCAAGGTTAATCGTTTTTGATACTGTTGCCAGTAATCTTCAAATTCTCTTTCCATAGTGCTATCCATTTTAAAACTAATCTACAGGAATAACCCTCCAAATCAAATAAACCAATAGTTCTAAATCCGAGAATTTTCCTTTTCAATTCATTCGAAACCAAATATCGGTATTTACCTATACTTATACTAGACTTACAAATTAAATAATAATGGTACAAAGATACCCATTATATTTTTAACTTCCAAATTTACCTCCCTGTTTCATCATTTTTTAACATTCACTAATTCTTTTTAAGTTGCATAATATTTTGTCATATTAGCAAATTGCCGTACCTTTGCAGCCAAAAATTAAAACAGAAGAATAAACAGTAAATATGCAGAATCAATTTTCTCGTACACAACTCTTGATGGGCAAGCCTGCCCTCAACACCCTGATGGGTAGTCGCATAGCTGTGTTTGGTGTGGGCGGCGTAGGTGGATATGTAGTTGAAGCACTGGTACGCAGTGGCTTGGGGGAGATAGACCTCATCGATGACGACCGCGTATGCCTTACCAATGTAAACCGACAAGTCATCGCCACACTCAGCACCGTGGGCAAACACAAGGTAGACGTGTGCGAGGAACGCATCCACGACATCAACCGCCGTTGCATCGTACATAAATACCAGATGTTCTACCTGCCTGAGTTTGCAGACAAGATAGACATCTCGCAGTTCGACTATGTGGTAGACTGCATCGACACCGTAAAGGCAAAGCTCGACCTCATCAAGCGTTGTCACGACCTAAAGGTACCCATCATCAGTTGTATGGGTGCTGCCAACAAGATGGATGCCTCACTCTTCAAAGTGAGCGACATCTCCAAGACCCAGATGGACCCTCTTGCCAAAGTAATCCGCAAGAAATTGCGCAAGATGGGCATCAAGAAACTGAAAGTGGTATGGAGCGAGGAGGAACCGCTCCGCCCTATTGACGACCCGGACATCAGTTGTCGTTTCCACTGCATCTGCCCCAACAAGGATATGCGCAAATGCACCGACCGTCGTGACATCCCTGCCAGCAATGCCTTCGTACCAGCCACAGCAGGACTCATATGCGGAGGCGAGGTAATCAAAGACCTTATCCGTAATGCCGGCACCTGGCGACTCACCCCAGAAATGATAGACAACAATCCTGAGGCGAAGGCTGCCGCCGATAGAGCTGAGGCGAAAGCCCAGGCGCACCAGGAGAAGTACAAGACTATCGCATTAGCCAAGAAGAATGGTACCTGGGAGGACGATACTGTGCGAATGAAGCTACCAGAGGGTTTCTAGTAAAGAAAAAGTTTGCCATGAGCCGTATTGTTACACGACTCATGGCAAACTTTTTTCTAGAAACCAAATTTAGGGGAATTGGGGGTAATCTTCGAAACGAGGTTTTCTCTTTTCCAAGAAAGCCTTGCCACCTTCCTGAGCCTCGTCCATCGTATAGTAAAGCATGGTAGCATCACCAGCCAACTCCTGTATACCGGCCTGTCCGTCAAGTTCTGCATTAAGTCCTGCCTTGATCATGCGGAGTGCCAAAGGTGAACGTTCCATCATAATTTCAGCCCACTCCACACAGGTATCTTCGAGTTTATCGAATGGCACTACCTTATTGACCATTCCCATCTCCTCAGCCTCCTTAGCCGTATACTGCTTGCAGAGGAACCAGATTTCACGAGCCTTCTTCTGTCCCACCATTCTAGCCAGATAAGAAGCGCCAAAACCGGCATCAAAGCTACCCACTTTAGGTCCCGTCTGCCCGAAGATGGCATTCTCCGAGGCGATGGTGAGGTCGCACATCACATGAAGTACATGTCCGCCGCCAATGGCATAACCATTTACCATAGCAATGACAGGTTTAGGCAATCTGCGTATCTGCATCTGCACATCGAGCACATTGAGGCGGGGCACGCCATCGGTGCCGACATAACCTCCCCTACCCTTCACGTTCATATCGCCACCAGCACAGAATGCTTTGTCGCCAGCACCCGTCAGGATAACCACACGGATGCCTTGGCACTCACGGCAATAGCTGAACGCCTGCGACATCTCCCACGTAGTCAATGGAGTAAAGGCATTGCGATAACGCTCACGATTGATGGTAATCTTTGCGATATGATTGTACTCCTCGAAGATGATTTCCTTGAAATCAAAACCTTCTATCTTTTTCCATTCTCTCATCTTTTCAATTAGTGTTGAGTGTTATAAGATTCATAATATGTTTCTATAGCTTGATTGTCTACGTCGATGTCTGTGAAGACCTCCAAGAGCATCGGACGGTCTGATGCCGTATGGATGAGCCAATCTACGCCTTCTCGCATCGAAAGCATATCATCGGCATTGCGATACTCCACATTTTGCGCCAGGCAAATATGATAGGCTGAGGTGCGATGCTCTGCCATCACCAGCCGTTCCCTAGCCCCACTCTTCTTTAGTCCATCGAATTTCCCGAAGATGGCACCGCCGCCATTGTTGAGCACGACGATGCGAAGGCTGCCATTGATATTTTGGTTCCACAAGGCATTCTGGTCGTAGAAGAAACTGAGGTCACCCAGTACACAAAAGACTTTCTGCTGGCTCTTGGCGTCTGGCAAATGATATTCCGAAAGGAAAATCGACAAGCCAGCGGCAGTAGAGAGCGTACCTTCGATGCCATTCACACCCCGATTGCAATGCACATACTGGCGAGCATAGATGCCTGCCAAACGTATCGCCGAACTGTTGCCGTATATCAAGCGGCACTTCGAGGTATCGCCTTGCACGGAATGGGCAAGATATTCCTGCTGGAAATATTTTACGGTCGCCATGCTGCTGAACGGTGGCTCGTAATCATAGGCATGTCGCTTCGCCATAGCAAGAGCTTTGTTCCAACTCTCTCTATATGCATTCACCTCATCCTTATAGGTCTGGTCGAAGCCAGTCATGGCATCAGCCAACTGGTCCGGGTCGCACTGGAAGATGCGGTCGATGCGCATAAAGGTATCGATAAAATCGCCATCCTTACCAGCTCGCCAAACCTTGGCTCCCCCACCACCTTCCTCCTTGCTCTGGGCCGCCCGGCGCAGAAAATGCTTTAGCCGCTTGCTCACCAAGGTGCCGCCCACATAGAGTATGAAATCGGGCATGAGGTCATCGGTACGATAGGCCTCCACTTTTCCCCGACAGTCTGCCACATCTATCTGTCCCCTTTCCAACTTGCCCAGCACCTCCTCGAAACTACTTGCCAAAAGGTTGCTGGAGAATTTCCTCGTAGCAGGATCCTTGCTTGCCGTACCGAGAGCAGTCGGTTCGATAAGCGTGACAGCCCACGCCCCAATATCCTTGATACCGTGGAGCAAGGTTTCGGGATAATCCTGCCCCACCACTATCATCGGTTTCTTGGCATTCAGAAAGTCAAGCAAATCACCATAGTGGAAGCCACCACCGTAAAGATTGGTCTTCACATAGTCCACCCAATGCGTCTTCGGCAATTCTTCGCAGGAAAAACGATAGAGCGGTTCGGCTATCTGGATATTGATATGCACAGGTCCTATCTTGCGATGCACACAGTCTACAATCGCCTCATGCACCTGCCGCTCGCAATACCAAGCCTGCTCATCATGAAGCAGCTTGGCCTCATCATCATATTGGGAACAACTGGGGAAAACCGGGAGGTTCACGCTCTTGTTTACCATCGAAGCGAAAACATTAGCCTGAGGCAAAGTTTGTCCGTCCTGCTGCCCTAACCAAGCCTCTGGCCTATCGGCAGAAATGAAGATGACCGGGAGTTTTTGGTAATAAGCCTCCACCACCGCCGGATAGAGATTCACCAATGCCGACCCTGATGTAACCACCACTGCCACAGGGGCAGGACACGGCGACGGATTGCCCATCGCCAAGCCTAATGCCACAAATCCCGCACTTCGCTCATCGGTAACAGGATAGCAAGTGATACTATCCAACTCGTTGAGATTATGCACGATAGGGGCATTGCGGCTACCCGGGCAGGTAACCACTCGCCTAACACCATGACTTACCAAGACACTGGTCAGGATATTGACATTTTCTATCGTACTAAACATCCAATACTCTTTTTATCGTTTGTAGCTTTGCTTCTGTTTCCTGCCATTCCCTCTCCAGTTCGCTCTCCTTCAGAAGTCCACCGCCGGCATATAGCTCGCAGGTGCCGTCTTCCAAAATATTCATGCAGCGAAGAGAGACAAAGAGGTTTGTCTTGCCAGTAGGCAACAACGGACCGACAAAACCACTATAGTACTTCCTCGGTTGATGCTCATGCTCCAGGATAAACTGGCGAGCCTCTTCCTTAGGGATGCCACAGACGGCAGGCGTAGGATACAGCTTCTCCAACACATCACCCAGCTGCCCTGTATCTCGCAACTGGAAACTGACGTCGGTACGCAGATGATAGAGGTTTGCAGCCATCGTAGTGTAGGGGCCATTGAGGGAATAATCATCTGCAAAATGTCTTACGCATTGCTCGATATAGCTGGTAACAAACTGTTGCTCCTCCTGATTTTTCTCCGACCATACCACTCCCTCCACGGGATAATCTGCCACCATTTGGGAGGGTTCTGCCTTTTGGGTCCCGGCAAGCGACATCGTAGCCATCTCGCTTCCGTCACCCTTGAGCAGAATCTCTGGGCTGGCCATCAGCCACATGCCAGACTGCTCGGTGTAGACCAAAGCCACGAAAAGGCGGGGATACAAGCGACAAGTCCGCATAAAAAGAGTCTTCGCCTGTACAAAGAGCGATACCAATGGCTCCTCTGAGACGGGTTCCGATAGTAAAGAGCTTGGTATCGCATGTTTCCTCGCCAAGACGATTTTTCGGAACGTTCCGTTCGTCAATTGGTCGTGGAAAATAGCAAAATCAGAGGAATAAGCAAGTTTTTCCGATTTCAAAGAGTCGGCCAGTTGCTCTGAATCAGAGCACTCATCAAGGTCTCTGTCCTTACAGGCCAGCATTCCCTTTTCCTCTATCGCCAACAGCTTGCTTTCATCTGGATGAATGAGCAAAACAGGACATTCACAGGACGGCGAGAAAGGAGCTATTACAAATCCTTCCTTACCATTCAGTTCTGCCACCGAGGAGAGCACTTCCGGATAGCCCTTATGCTGCGCCACATAAGTGGCATGATGAAGATAGGGCAGTCGATAATACGCAAACGCTGTCATCTCTCTGATTACATCTCTGTCTTAGGGGTATTGCCTGTAGACTCCTTCTTGGGCGTAAATACGTAGTTAGTAACCTGTACGGTACAGATGGTATCACCTGCGGTATTCTTGATGTCCACCAACCAAGTATGGAGAGTTCTTCCCTTATGTATCAACTTGCCATATGCAGTAACGGTATCACCCTCGCTCACAGCCAGCACATGTGTTCCACTCACATTGATGCCCACGGCTATCTGCCCGGGGCAGATAGCCAAGGAACCGATGCCCGCCACATTCTCGGCAAGAGCCAAGCTGGCACCACCACTGAGAAATCCGAATGGCTGTCGGTTACGTTCGTCCACCTTCATCGATGCCTGAATGGTATCGGGTTCTGGGGTGGAAATAAAATGCATACCGAGGGTCTTGGAGAGCCCGTCGGTCTTACTTATTCTTTTTATTACTTCTTCTATATTCATTGTCTATTTCTTCCTTTTAGTCATTCATATTGGAAAGAGTTCAAGATACTCTTGCCATAAACGATGCTGCAAAAGTAATAGAAATAAAAGATATAACAAAATAAATAAGGTATTTTTATACTTTTAATTAATTCTTATCTCTTAGACAAAATCTCCGTTCCGTTGTTCGGAATGTACATTCCGTACTACGGAACGGCGGTTCCAAACAATGGAATGTACATTCCGAACAACGGAACGGAGATTTCTCCTAGACGAAAGAATATATCTTCCCCCTATTATCTCTCATCCAATGGGGTATAATCCAACTCTCCCAGGATATTCTTGTATGCAGGACGGATGATGCGACGCCCCTCGAAGTTGAGTTCCTCGATGCGGTGTGCCGTCCATCCCACGATACGGGCCATGGCAAAGATAGGGGTGTAAATCTCCTGAGGCAATCCTATCATCTCATAGATGAAACCGCTATAGAAGTCGAGGTTGGCACAGGCTGGCTTGCTGCCGCCACGATGCTCCTGCAGGCACTTGATGCCCTCCTGCTCTATCAGCTTGAGGAATTCATACTCTTCCTCCCTACCCTTCTCCTTGGCCAACTCGCCTGCGAGCTTCTTCAGCTCTACGGCACGCGGATCGCTCAGGGTGTACACGGCATGACCGATACCATAGATAAGCCCCGTCTTGTCGTATGCCTCCTTGCAGAGCATGCGCTTCAGATAGACATCGAGTTCTGCTACGTTCTTCCAGTCCTTGATAGCCTCCTTGAGGTGATGGAACATATTGATAACCTTGATGTTGGCACCACCATGCAATGGTCCTTTCAAACTACCTATACCGGCAGCAATAGAACTGTAGGTGTCGGTGCGTGAGGACGAAGTAACACGCACGGTAAAGGTAGAGTTGTTACCACCACCATGCTCTGCCTGGATGATAAGCAGCAGGTCGAGCATACGGGCATCCAACTCGGAATAGTTCTCGTGCTTCATCATGAAGAGGAAGTTCTCTGCTATTCCGAGATTCTCGCGCGGATGACGGATATGCAAGCTCCTCCCCTGTACGGAATGGCGGTAGATATTATAGGCGTAGGCGATGATGGTAGGGAACTTGGCTATCAGCTCTATGCCCTGGCGCATCAAGTTGTCGCGACTGATATCGTCTGGGTTCGGATCGAATGTGTACATCTCCAACACACAGCGAGCCAGAATATTCATAATGTTGGAGCCTTCCAGTTCGATGATATGGGTAATGGTACGATGGTCGAGCGGCATATTGTCTACAAGCAACTCGCGGAAGGCTTGCAGCTCCTCCTTGTCGGGCAACTGCCCGGAGAGTAATAGGAATGCCACCTCCTCGAAACCGAACCGCTTCTCCTTCAGGAGAGGGGTTACCAGGTCATCCAGTTCATACCCACGATAATACAGCTTGCCTTCGGTAGGCACTAGCTTACCGTCTGCATCACGGTCGTAACCCACTACGTTACCGATATTGGTCAGTCCGACCAGCACACCTGAGCCATCCTCGTTACGAAGTCCACGCTTTACATTGAACTTCTTGAATGCCTCCTTGTCTATCTTGCATGAGTTCTTGACCTCATCGCTCAGCTTATATATCAAATACTCCTTGTTCATAACCTACTTGTTTTTAGCGGCAAAATTCAATGCCGAACCTGCCTTAAACCATGCTATCTGCGTATCATTATAAGTATGCTCCACCTCGAAGCTATCCTCAGAGCCGTCCTTGTGTAGCAAACTTACTGTCAGCTTGCTGCCTGGGGCAAAGTCCTTGAGACCTGTCAGAGAGATACGGTCGTCTTCCTGCACCTTATTATAATCGTCCTTGTTACAGAACGTGAGGGCGAGCATACCTTGCTTCTTGAGGTTAGTCTCATGGATTCGGGCAAAACTCTTGGAGAGTATCACCTTTACATTAAGGAATCGGGGTTCCATGGCTGCGTGCTCACGGGAAGACCCCTCGCCGTAGTTGTCCTCCGCCACCACGATGCTGCTGATGCCCTCAGCCTTGTAAGCCTTGGCTGCGGTAGAAACCTCCACATATTCGCCAGTGAGTTGGTTCTTCACCTTGTTGCTCTCGCCATTGTAGGCGTTTACGGCTCCCATCAAGAGGTTGTCGGAGATATTCTGAAGGTGTCCGCGGAACTTGAGCCAAGGGCCAGCCATAGAGATGTGGTCGGTGGTACACTTGCCCTCGGTCTTGATGAGTAGAGGCATGCCTACCAAGTCCTTGCCATCCCAAGGGGCGAAGGGGGCGAGTTTCTGCAAGCGGTTGCTGCCTGGAGCGATAACAACCTCTACATTAGCATGTTCCTCGCTAGGTGCGATAAACCCCTTGTCTTCTACGGCAAATCCCTTAGGTGGGAAAGTGTAGCCTGTAGGCGCATCGAGCATCACACTGTTACCATCCTTATCCAGCAATGTATCGGTGGCAGGATTGAAGTCGAGTCTGCCTGCAATGGTAAGAGCCACGGTAAGTTCTGGACTGCCGATGAAGGCAAATGTATTCGGGTTGCCATCGGCACGACGGCGGAAGTTGCGGTTAAAAGAGGTAACGATGGCATTCTTGCGATTGTTGTCGTCGGTATGGCGCTTCCACTGTCCGATGCAAGGACCGCAGGCATTGGTCATAATCAATGCCCCTATCTTCTTGAATTCGTCGAGGATGCCATCACGCTCGGCTGTGTAGCGTATCTGCTCCGAGCCAGGGTTGATGATGAGTTGCCCCTTTACCACGATACCCTTCTCGTAGGCCTGGCGAGCCACACTGGCCGCACGTGCCAAGTCTTGGTAAGAAGAGTTGGTGCAACTGCCTACCAAGCCCACTTCCACCGCCATCGGATAGTCGTTGGCTGGGCCTTTCGCCTTCATGTGAGAGATAGGTGTTGCGGCATCTGGAGTAAAAGGACCGTTCAGGTGAGGCTCTATCTTGGAGAGGTCTATCTCAACTATTTGGTCGTAGAAAGCCGAAGGATTTTTCATGACCTCATCATCTGCTCTCAACTCCTTGGCGTTCTGCTGTGCGAGGACAGCGATTTCCTCACGTCCCGTCTTGCGCAGATATTCGTCTGCATTCTCGTCGAACGGGAAGATGGAGCAAGTGGCACCGAGTTCGGCTCCCATATTACAGATGGTCGCCTTACCAGTGGTAGAAATGCTATCTAGACCCACGCCGAAATATTCCAGAATGGCATTGGTGCCACCTTTCACGGTAAGGCGGCCAAGAATTTCGAGTATCACGTCTTTAGGGGTAGCCCAACCAGACAGTTTACCAGTGAGATGCACCCCGATGAGGCGCGGCATCTTCAGTTCCCAAGGCTGCCCGGTAAGGACATCGACGGCATCTGCGCCACCTACACCTACAGCCACCATACCAAGACCTCCGGCATTAGGCGTATGAGAGTCGGTACCTACCATCATACCGCCAGGAAAGGCATAGTTCTCCAGCACCACCTGGTGGATGATGCCGGCACCCGGCCCCCAGAAACCTATATGGTATTTCTGCGATACGGACTTCAGGAAGTCGTACACCTCCTTATTGGTCTTGCAAGCCTCAGGCAAGTCTTGCAGAGCGCCTACATCGGCACGTATCAAGTGATCGCAATGTACTGAGGCTGGCACAGCCACCTGATCCTTGCCAGCGTTCATAAACTGCAACAGCGCCATCTGCGCCGTAGCATCCTGCATCGCCACACGGTTAGGTCTGAAATCCACATATTCCACTCCTCTTTTATAGGGTCGCAGCTGCGATGGGTCGAAGAGATGTGCAAAGAGCACTTTCTCGGCATACGTGAGAGGTCGTTTCACTGTGGCCTTAGCCTGTGCCACACTTTCAGAATACGAAGCATAAAAGCTTCTCAGCATTTCAATGTCCAGTATCATCTTATTCACTATTATTTAATTTATTATTCTCTCTTCCAAGTTCGTCATTTACCCTTTTCAAGTAAATCTGTTTGCAAATATACGAATTATTCTGCAAATAGTAGTACTTTCCTTGATATTTTCATCATTTTGCTAGCATTTTTCTTATTTCTTGATATATTTGTTGCATATTTATGTCATTTCGGAAAGATTTTCTCGCCAGACAAGTATCCCTGCAGGTTTTTGAAAGGAAAAAGCAGAAATCAACAGCAAAAGTGAAAGAAAAACAAGAAAACATTTGGAACTTACCATATATTTTATTACTTTTGCAAATGTGAAGGCAAAGCAAACAGATACACCTATTGCCACTTATACATTATTATATATAGCACATACATCAATATGAGAATAGATATTATCACCGTACTGCCCGAGATGCTCGAAGGATTTTTCAACGAGTCTATCTTGGCACGTGCGCAGAAGAAAGGATTGGCAGAGATTCACTTACACAACTTGCGCGACTACACGCTCGACAAATGGAAACGTGTAGACGACTATCCATACGGCGGAAGTGCCGGCATGGTGATGCAGTGCGAACCTATCGACCGCTGCATTACAGCACTGAAGGCAGAACGCGAATACGACGACGTCATCTACGTATCGCCAGACGGCGAGACCTTCAACCAGAAGATAGCCAACGAGATGTCGATGCAGGGCAATCTCATCATCCTCTGCGGTCACTACAAGGGCATCGACCAGCGTGTACGCGACCACCTTATCACTCGTGAAATCAGTGTAGGAGACTACGTGCTCACTGGCGGAGAGCTAGCAGCAGCCATCATCTCCGACGCTGTTATCCGCTTGGTGCCAGGCGTAATCAGCGATGAGCAGAGTGCCCTCAGCGACTGTTTCCAGGACGATATCCTCGCCGCTCCTATCTATACCCGCCCTTCCGACTACAAGGGATGGAAAGTGCCAGAGATACTGCTCAGCGGCAATGAGGCGAAAATACGCCAATGGGAGTTTGACCAAGCAATGGAGCGCACCAAGCGATTGCGACCAGACCTGTTGGAAGAGAAATAAGATGATATCATTTTATTTTCGTGCCAGACAATGACACAAAGCTACATAAACCTTTTAAACCAGAAGATTATGGCAAATATTACAGCAAGACCCCAAGTCGGTTTTTTGGATGCCTGCAAACTCGCCATCCAAAAGTCTTTCACATTCACAGGGCGCATCCGCCGCTCGGAATATTGGTGGGCAGTATTGGGCTTCTTTATCGCTGACCTACTGCTCTCATGGATACCTTTCGTAGGCCCCCTTCTGAGTCTCTACATCACCATCGCAAGCATTTCGCTCTGTTTCCGCCGTCTGCATGACACGGGACATAGCGGCTGGCTAGTCGGGGCCAACATCATAGTAGGACTACTGGGATTAGGCGTAGTTTTGGCAGCCATATTCGGCAACATCTCCTCCATAGATGCCTTGGATGATCCCAGCTATCTAGCCGAAGTCATTACCTCTTCCCTAGAAGAGAATGCTACCCCTATCCTCGTAGGAGGTTTGTTGCTGGTACTCACTGGCATTATAGAACTCATCATCTTCGTATTTTGCCTTTTCGACTCGTCCTACGAGGCCAACAAGTATGGAGAGAGCCCCAAGTATGTATTAGAGGAAGCGCAGCCTGCCGCTGAATAAGCTGACCCATCAAAAAAAGTCTGAGGATTTTCCGTACAGAAAACCTCAGACTTCCCTACATAAACTTTTTACAGAAGGCTTCGCCCAATGCGAAGCCTTCCTCGTATAGTCGCTCCAGCTTCGCCGTATCCTTTTCGATTCGCCCCACCTCCAAGGGACGTAAAGGGCGGATGCACGTTATCTTGCCTGCAGCCTCCAGGTCATCTACTAGTTGCATCTGCGCATTGTACGACTGATGACGATGGCTCAATGCTACCCTAAGGCGCGGATAGTGCTTATATAAATAAGGTAACTTACGGTCCTTGCCCGTATCACGCCACCCCTTGTTACGAGTCAGGATAACCACATTGTGTTCGTACCCCAAGTCGATGGCACGCTGCACCGGTATACTGTCGGCAATCCCCCCGTCGAGCATCGGGATACCATCCACATTCACTATCTTGCTCACATACGGCAAACTACTGGAGGCTCGCACGATATCGAGCGCACGCTGCTTGTCATGCCCCTCAGAGAGAAACATTGCCTGCCCCGTAAGGCAATTGGTGGCAACCATCTCAAACCGGTCAGCATACATAAAATAGGTATCGAAATCAAACGGCAAAAGTTGGTTAGGAAACTTATCGTACAATAGTTTGCGGTCGAAGATACAACCCTGTGTCACCAGATGGCGAATACCGATATACTGATAACGGGCCAGATAGTCGATATTGGAAATACGGGCACGACGAGGCTGACGGCTAATGTACGACATACCATTGCAGGCACCAGCCGACACAGCCACCACATACGGGAAATAAAGTTCATGCTTCATAAAGGCATCCAGCACACCGCTGGTAAACACGCCCCGCATTCCACCTCCTTCCAATACCAAACCTGTAGTATTTCTATTCCATTCCATAACACACCTTAATATATAATAGCCATTCTCTTACCTACCATAAACCTGCCGTTCGTTTTATCGGCCAGACTACCCGCTTGCTTTCATTTTACAAAGTCCACTGCTTTTTATGCTAACATTTTGTATAGCTAAAGGGCATTTCTTGACGATTTTAGGCTCTTTAAGAACGCTTTTATATTAATTATTTATAAATTCTCAGTATTTTTTTATTTTTCGTTGCAAAGATAAGCATTTTTCGAGAAATAATTACTAACTTTGCAGCAAAATAAAGAAAAAATCTAAAAATATGTTTAGTAAGGACACTTACATCAGTCGCCGCCAAGAGCTCAAGAAGCTCGTAAAGAGTGGCATTATATTGATTTTCGGAAACAACGAATCACCTTGCAACTGTGCTGCCAACGGGTATGCACCTTTCCGTCAAGACTCTTCTTTCCTCTACTATTTCGGACAGCAGAGAGACGGACTTGTAGGTGTCATCGATGTAGACAACGACATCGAGACACTTGTAGGTGATGATATTGATATAGAGGATATCGTATGGTTTGGAAGCGTGGATAGCGTACACGACCTCGCAGAACAGGTCGGTGTCCACAACTCTGCACCTATGAAGACCTTGAAGACCATCTGCAACGATGCCATGTCGAAGAAGCGCAAGATACACTTCTTGCCACCATACAGATTCGACATCAAGCTGCAAATCTTCGACTTGTTGGGCATACACCCCAACCAACAGAAGGAGGAGGCCAGCCTCGACCTTATCAAGGCCGTAGTAAAAATGCGCTCCACCAAAACTCTTGAGGAAATCGAAGAGTTGGAACGCGCCGCAGTCATCGGCTACAAGATGCACACCACGGCTATGAAACTCATCCGACCGGGAGTAACAGAAAAGTTCGTTGGCGGACAAGTTGACGGCATCGCCAACTCTTATGGTGCCAAGGTCAGTTTCCCAACCATCTTCTCCCAGCATGGCGAAATCATGCACGGTGCCCCTAGCATGGCTCTTCTGGAAGCCGGTAGACTCGCCCTCTGCGACGCTGGTGCCGAGACCATCAACAATTATTGCTCAGACAATACTCGTACCATGCCTGTGAGCGGCAAGTTCACCCAAAGACAACTTGAGATATACAGTATCGTTGAAGCTTGCCACGACTACACACTCGAAGTAGCCAAACCTGGAGTGAAATACGCAGACGTACACTTCGCCGTATGCCGCCTGATGTTCGACCGCTTGAAGGAACTCGGACTCGCCAAGGGTGACACAGAGGAGGCAGTGAAGGCTGGTGCCCATGCTATGTTCTTGCCTCACGGACTGGGACACATGATGGGTATGGATGTACACGATATGGAGAGTTTCGACCAGATAAACGTAGGCTTCGATGAAGAAACTCGCCCTAATCTGGAACAATTCGGCACCAACTGCCTACGCATGGGACGCCGCCTACAGGAAGGCTTTGTCGTAACCGACGAGCCAGGCATCTACTTCATCCCTGCTCTCATCGATGAGTGGAAGGCCAAGAAGCACTGCGCCGAGTTCTTGAACTTTGACAAGTTGGAAACCTACAAGGACTTCGGAGGTATCCGCATTGAAGACGACGTACTGATTACCAGTGACGGCTGTCGTTTCATCGGCAAAGACCGAATCCCTTACCATCCTAAGGATGTGGAGGAATTTATGGCAGCCAACAGAGAGTGAAGAGTGAAGAACGAAAAGTGAAGATTTCGAATGCACTTTTGGGTGTGAAGAACGAAGGATTCAACAGGACAATAACATTATAAAAAGAAAGAGAGAAGAATGAAGAAATCTATGATTTTCGCCGCCATGCTCGCCATGGCAGCCACAGGGGCTAGCGCAAAGGCAGCAGCCGACTCTGCAGCAATCGCAAAGAACAAGCCAGTATTTACAGTGGTAAAGCAGAACCCTATCACAAGTGTCAAGGACCAAAACCGTAGCGGTACGTGCTGGTCTTACTCTACCCTCAGCTTCTTCGAGAGCGAAATCCTGAAGAACACAGGCAAAACTTACGACCTTAGCGAGATGTACGTGGCTAGCAAGACATATATGGACCGCGCTACCCTGGCAGTGAGAATGCACGGCGATGTAAGTTTCTCTCAGGGCGGTAGTGCATACGATGTACTCTATGCCCTCCAGCACTATGGTATTGTACCAGAGGATGCTATGGCTGCTCCTGGCTCATTGACTGGCGACTCATTGGCTAACTTCGGTGAGTTCTTCAATGTGATGACTCCATATGTAGAGGCTGTAGCCAAGAGCAATGCCAAGAAGATTTCCACTGCCTGGAAGAGCGGTCTTCAGGGCATCATCGACTCTTACCTCGGCAAGACTCCAGAGAAGTTTACATACCAAGGCAAGCAGTACACTCCACAGAGTTTCTGCCAAAGCCTCGGTCTAAACCTCGATGACTATGTTACTGTCACTAGCTTTACCCACCACCCTATGTGGAGCAAGTTTGCTGTAGAGGTACAAGACAACTGGCGTTGGCCTTTGAGCTATAACGTACCAATGGAAGACCTCTGCAAGATTATCGACAACGCCATAAACAACGGTTACACAGTAGCTTGGGGTGGCGATGTAACAGAAGATGGTTTCACTCGCAAGGGTCTCGGTATTGCATACGATGTAAAGAAGGTTCGCTCTATGGCTGGCACAGACGCAGACCACTGGTTCAAGCTCTCCAAGGATGCGAAGAAGGAGAAGTTCGACTCTCTCGGCGTCAACGCTCCAGAAATAGTACCTACACAGGCTATGCGCCAGGAAGCTTTTGACAACTGGGAGACCACCGACGACCACGGAATGCACATCTATGGCATCGCCAAAGACCAAAATGGCAAGGAGTACTACATGGTAAAGAACTCTTGGGGTGAATACGGCGACTACAAGGGTACATGGTACATGACCAAGGCTTTCGTAGCTTATAAGACAATGGACTTTATGGTTAACAAGAATGCCATTCCTAAGGACATCCGCAAGAAGCTAGGCATCTAAAAACATATCATTTTTTCCCTATAAGGGGCTGCAAACAAAATTGCAGCCCCTTATTTCGTTATTTTTACAAAAAACATTTCTTGGTATCATTATATTTTCGTAACTTTGGGGCAGAAAATAAAAAATAAAGAAATGCATTTCAAATGGAATTACGAAAAACCAACACCAGAACAGCTTAAGTTGACCAACGAACTGGCAACCAAGCTGAGCATCAGTCCCATTTTGGCACAGCTTCTCATTCGGCGAGACATTACCACGGAGTCGGCAGCCAAACGATTCTTTCGCCCTCAGCTCTCCGACCTTATCAATCCATTCCTCATGAAGGACATGGACATAGCCGTAGACCGACTCAACGATGCCATGGGGCGCAAGGAGCGCATCCTCGTATATGGAGACTATGATGTAGACGGCTGTACAGCCGTAGCTCTGGTGTACAGATTTCTGCAGCAGTTCTATTCCAACATCGACTACTATATACCCGACCGCTACGATGAGGGATATGGAGTGAGCAAGAAGGGAATAGACTTTGCACATGAAACTGGGGTAAAACTCATCATCATCCTCGACTGCGGCATCAAGGCTGTCGAGCAGATAGCATATGCCAAGAGCCTTGGCATAGACTTCATCATCTGCGACCATCACGTACCAGACGATGTGATGCCACCTGCCGTTGCCATACTCAATCCCAAACGCCCCGACGACTCTTTCCCATTCAAGCATCTCTGCGGTTGTGGCGTAGGATTTAAATTTATGCAGGCTTTTGCCAAGAATAACAACATCCCCTTCTCCCGACTCATACCATTGCTCGATTTCTGTGCCGTCAGCATCGCCGCAGACCTCGTGCCTGTAGTGGAAGAAAATCGCATCCTCGCCTTCCACGGTCTAAAACAACTCAACACCAACCCAAGCATCGGCCTGAAGAGTATCATAGACATCTGCGGACTCAACGGCAGGGAAATATCCATGAGCGACATCGTCTTCAAGATAGGCCCCCGCATCAATGCATCAGGCAGGATGGAGAACGGAAAATTGAGCGTAGATTTGCTCGTAGAAAGAGACTTTGGACAAGCTCTCCACATGGCTAAACATATCAATGAGTACAATGAACAGCGCAAAGATATCGACAAGCAGATGACCGAGGAGGCCAACCTCATCGTATCTAGACTGGAAGGCCAGAAGCACAATTCCAGTATCGTACTCTACGACGAAGACTGGAAAAAAGGTGTTATCGGCATTGTAGCTTCTCGCCTTACAGAGATATATTTCCGCCCTACCGTAGTGCTTACCCGCGATGGCGACCTAGCCACAGGGTCGGCTCGCAGCATAACGGGTTTCGATGTTTACTCTGCCATCAAGAGTTGTCGTGATTTACTCGTCAACTTCGGTGGCCACACCTATGCCGCAGGACTCACCTTGAAATGGGAGCATGTACGAGAATTCAGAGACCGATTCCAGAAATATGTAGAGGAGCATATATCCCCAGAACAGACAGAGCCTTTGCTCAACATAGATGCCAAAATAGACTTCAAAGATATTTCCAAGCATCTACATGCTGACTTAAAGCGCTTTTCGCCATTTGGTCCTTGCAACCAGAAACCTATTTTCTGCACTCAGCAGGTATACGACTACGGCACCAGCAAGGTGGTGGGCAGAGACCAAGAACATATCAAACTGGAACTCGTAGACTCCAAGTCAAGCAATGTACTCAACGGTATCGCCTTCGGTCAAAGTGCTGCAGCACGATACATCAAAAGTCGTCGCAGTTTTGACATTGTGTACACCATAGAGGACAATATCTTCAAGAAAAACCAAGTACAGCTACAGATAGAGGACATTCGTCCTAACAACTGAAGCACAAGCCTATAGAGATTCCAGAAAAAATGGCAGACCTATTTCAAGAAATATTGCATAAGCACTGGGGGTATCCAGACTTCAGAGGCATACAGCGAGACATCATCGAAAGCATCGCCTCGGGTAAGGATACCCTCGGTCTTATGCCTACGGGGGGAGGAAAATCCATCACTTTCCAAGTGCCTGCCCTCGCCAAGGAAGGCGTGTGTATCGTCATCACCCCACTCATTGCCCTAATGAAAGACCAGGTGCAACACCTCCGGGAGCGTGGCATAGCAGCTGATGCCATCTATGCCGACAAATCGAGGACGCAAATCATACAGACCTTAGACAACTGCATCTTCGGCGGAGTCAAGATACTCTATGTATCGCCAGAGCGACTTTCGTCTGAGATATTCCAAACCAAACTACGCCACATGCAGGTAAGCTTCATCACTGTAGACGAAGCTCACTGCATCAGCCAGTGGGGCTATGACTTCCGGCCCTCATATCTCAGCATCTCCACCATCAAGGAAATCAAGCCCGACACTCCCATCCTAGCCCTCACTGCCACCGCCACCCCAGAGGTAGTAGACGACATACAAGACAAATTACAATTTGCCCAAAAGAATGTCTTTAAGATGAGCTTCGAGCGAAAAAACCTGGCTTACGTGGTCAGGGAGACCTATGACAAACAGCAAGAGATGCTTCATATCTTACGCCATGTGGAAGGTTCTGCCATCGTATATGCCAGAAGCCGAAAACGTACCAAGGAGATAGCAGAACTACTTCAGAAGCAAGGCATCTCTGCCACTTTCTACCATGCAGGTCTCGACCCAGCCACCAAGGACGAAAGACAACTTAGTTGGCAACACGACGAAGTACGTGTGATGGCTTCCACCAATGCCTTTGGCATGGGTATCGATAAGCCTGACGTGCGCCTCGTCATACATGTAGACTGTCCAGACTCGCTGGAAGCCTATTTCCAGGAGGCAGGAAGAGCAGGAAGAGACGGAAAGAAAGCATTTGCCGTGCTGATATACGAGCGAAGCGACGAATCTAAGTTACAGAAGAGAGTGGCTGACAATTTCCCTGAGAAAGATTTTATCAAGAGTGTATACGAGCATCTTGCCTATTTCTACCAAATAGGCGTGGGGAGCGGTTGTGGCAAGACATTCGAGTTTGACATCGACAAATTCAGCTATATCTACAAGTTCTTCCCTATTCCTGTAGACTCGGCACTCAGAATATTGGAGCGCAGCGGTTACCTGCACTACGAGGACAATCCCGATGGCAAGGCCCGCTTAATGTTTCTGCTCGGCAGGAACGACCTCTATCTGCTAGACAATCTATCGCCAACCGAGGATGCGGTCATTACGACTCTATTGCGCAACTATGGTGGTCTCTTCACAGATCTCACTTTCATCGACGAGCACCTCATTGCCCACCAGGCTGAACTGAGCATCCAACAGGTATACTTCTGCCTAAAAAATCTGTCTGCTCGCCATATACTCAAGTTCATCCCCCGCCGCAAGATACCCTATATTACCTATCTGCGAGACCGCATCGACGGCGACAAGGTAATCATTCCACAGGAGGTTTGGGAAAAGCGCAAGGAGCAATATCTGAAGCGCATCAACAGTATCCTGAACTATGTCAAGAAGGACTCCATCTGCCGTTCTCGCCAACTGCTCGATTATTTTGGCGAGACGAGCCAAGAAGACTGCCACCAATGCGATGTGTGTCTCGGGAACCCTACCGTTCAGGAAAAAAAGCAGTTGGAACGACTCGTAGCAGAGGGCATCAGCGACAGGTAACACAGCGCATACAGAAATCGCAAAAGGGAACGACCCCTCACGGACCGTTCCCTTTCCAACATTATGTACGAGAAAAAAATTAGTTGTTCTCAGGACGAAGCTTACGTACTGTAACACCAGCCTGCCACATCTCCTTGTTGCGCATAGCCTCAAGTTCAGCGTTCAACTTCTCGCGGTAGTCTGGCTGAGAGTTCTTGTCGATAGAAATCTGAGCCTCATTACCAGTCTTAACAGAGTAATACAACCATTCCATTACAGGCTTGATAGCCTCGCGGAAACGAGGAGCCCAATCGAGAGCACCACGCTGAGCAGTAGTAGAACAGTTAGCATACATCCAGTCCATACCCTTCTCGCCGAAGAGAGGGCCAAGGC
>CAVDKC010000024.1:0-26690 GCA_963609615.1 Oribacterium sp. | reverse complement strand
CCCTGCCGTAGCAGTGTTATATGGAAAGAAAAATGTTTACAGAATACCCTGCTCAAAGCATTTTTATTTTCGCATTGAGGGATTCTGCAGCAGCATTTGTGGAACGGTTAACAAAGAAAGGGGTCTTCTGTCCTGTTTCCGCCGCAGAAGAAATTGCCGACCATCGTGAGGAGAATCTCGCTGTACTGGTATCCGACCAATTGGCTTCTTCTTCCGAGATACTCGTCTACGTGTGGCATTACAAGACGCTGAAATTGGTCTTCCACGAAGAAAAAACCGCCAAAAGAGGTGATTTTTTGAAATTTTATTTGTACTTTTGCCATGTCATTCAGTTTTTTATTTATTTTGTTTTTGCACCACTAAAGTAAGTGAAAATACCTCGAAGACTGCAAGGTGAAGAGGTATGAACTGCCGGAAGAGGAAGCGGCGATGTAGCCGTTATGTAGTTTCTGCATGGAAATGACACCGTAAATTTATGTAATATCTCGAAACTTCCAACTTTTATAGAAAAAAGTGTAGAGAAAGGTGGCTTTTTCAAAAGAAAGCACTATCTTTGCAATGTATTTCATGTAAAACAAGAGAATTATGAGCATAAAGGAAACGCAGCAAGCATTGGCTTTCGCAGCCATGTGTGTGGACCTCACGGCAGAAGCTGAAAAGTGTACAAGACTTGAAATGTTCAACAGAATGAAAAAGGTGGGGCTTATACATGGTCTTACTACAAGGCTTGACCCATTGCATACTCAAAGCAAAGAGTATGTTGTAACAGACTTGCTGCAAGCTCTCCATCGTTTGGAAGCAGCCAACCATTAAAACATAGAAATTAGTATGTTGAAAGTTTATCATGGGGCAACCCTTATCGTCGAATCACCGCTTTGCCATATCGGACGAGACAATTTCGATTTCGGTAACGGGTTTTATGTGACAGATATCAAGAAGCAGGCTGTCAGTTGGGCTGCCAGGGTTGTAAACTTGGGTCTTCCTCAATGGCTCAATATATACAATTTAGACTTTGACAAGCTAAAGCAAGAAGCCCGATGCAAGATTTTTACAGCATACGATGAAGAATGGCTAAACTTCATCGTTGACAGTAGAAGCGGCAAGAAACCTTGGAAGTATTTTGATTATATTGAAGGGGGAATTGCAGACGACCGGGTTATCACAACCATAGAAGACTATCTCAATGGTGATATTTCCATGGAATATGCCCTAAAGCGTTTGTCGGAGCATCAACCCAATAATCAAATTTGTCTTTTGTCGCAAGAGTTAGTAGACAAACATCTACACTTTATCGCAGCAGAGCCTTTAAATGATTTAGCAAAAAAGGAGGGACTGGTATGTTAAGAGATTCACAACTTTGGATGAAGATTGGCAGAATATGCAGCCAGTTGGCCAAACGGCTGGACATTTCGCCAGAAAGAGCATTTGAAATCTTTCAAAGAAGCAAAACAAACGAACTGCTCCATAACGAACATTCATTATTATATCTCATGAGCGACCTGTATATTGTGGATGATATCATCATGGAACTCAAAAAAGGCAAGGTATCATGAGAAGGGCTCTTGTCGTGAAGCAGGGCACTGGGCCAGATTGACTTCCTACAGCGGTACTTGGATAAAGTGGTTTTCTTTATTCATAGGTGTTGTCCTTTCTGATCTGATTTGCAAAAAAAAGAAGAGTATTCTCACTTTTTACAGGCAAGTTCTTCTGCCTGTTATTATATGTTTAGTGCCTTTCCCTTCCCTAGAATGGGAAGAGAAGCGGCAGTACGAAGGTCATCACGATGCCGATGATGAGCTGCAAGGGGAGGCCTACCTTGATGTAGTCCATAAAGGTGTACTGGCCTGCCTTCATTACCAGCGCATTGGGCGGCGTGGAGAATGGGGAGGCGAAGCACATGCTGGCTCCCAGCGTAACGGCGAAGAGGAAGGCGTAAGGACTTACGCCTAGCTGCTGGGCTGCCACGAGGGCGATGGGGGCCATCAGTACGGCGGTGGCGGTATTGCTGATAAACATCGTGAGCAGGGAGGTGGTAAAGTAGATGCCTGCCAGGAGGGCCGTAGGGCCCAAGGCTCCCAGATGGTCTACCAATGCCTGGGATACCATCTGGGAGACGCCCGTCTTCTCCAGCGCCGTAGACATGGGCATCATGGCGGCTATCAGCACGATGCTCTCCCAGTTGATGGTGCGGTAGGCGGCCTCTACATTGCGGAAGCATCCGGTAAAGACGGTGAGCAGGCCGGCGATGATGACTGCCGTGACGGGTGCCACGGGGATAAAGTCGAATACCATCATGGCCACCATGAGCAGCATGATGGCTGCTGCCATCGGTGCCTTGTAGTCGAGGAGTACCTTGTCGGCCGTCTTCTCGGGCTGGCCCAGTACCACCCAGTTGTCGTTGTCGCTGTTGATGCGGCTCAGGTTCTTCCAGGTACTCTGTACGAGGAGCACGTCGCCCTTTTGCAGCTTGCGGTCGATGATGCCCTCGGTGATGTATTCGTTCTCTCGCTTGATGCCCAGGATGTTGATGCCGAAGCGGTTGCGCAGGCGCAGTTCCTTGATTTGCAAGCCTACGAGCTGGGAGGTAGGCATCACCACGATTTCGGCCAGTCCGAGGTCGTAGAAGTCTATCTTTACGTTCTTGATGCGCTTGAGCGAGTAGTCGGCGGCTATCTGCTGGATGGCATCGGCATTGCCCATCAGGTAGAGGATGTCGTCTTCCTGGATTACGCTGTCGCTCCAGGGCATGTGCTGGTTAACGTCTTTCATCAGTCCGAGGCGCGACTTCTTCTCGTTTCTTATCTCGATGATGCTTACGCCGTAACGGCGCTGGGCGTCTAGCTGCTTGAGCGTCTGGCCTACCATCTGGCTCTTGGCGGGCACCACGTAGCGGTACAGATTGTCGAGCAGCTGGTATTCGCTCACTAGGTCGTTGAGCGATTTAGACTGGTTGCCCTTCTTGCCGCTGCTGTTTTTCTTGTTGAGGAAGAGGCGGCTCAAGGGCAGGAGCACGATGATGCCGATGGCGAGCACGATGACGCCGATGGGCAGGAAGGAGAAGAAGGCGAGCGACTCGTAGCCTGCCTCGGTGAGCGTCTCGTCGATGACGAGGTTGGGCGGTGTACCGATGAGGGTGAGCATGCCGCCCAGGCTGCCTGCGAAGGCCAGGGGCATGAGCAGGCGCGACGACTGCAGGCCCGATGAGGCCGCTATGCTCATTACGATGGGCATCATGAGTGCCACGGTGCCGGTATTGCTCACGAAGGCTCCGATAACTGAGGTTACTATCATCACGAGCAGAAAGGTGGCTGTCTCGTTGCCGTGCGAAAGGGCCATGAGCTTGTTGCCCGTAAGCTTGGCAAGCCCCGTCTGCATGATGGCTCCGCCCACCACGAAGAGGCCTATCATCATGATCACGATAGGGGATGAGAAACCTGCCAGGGCTTCTGCCGGCGTAAGAATTCCGAAGATGAGGAGCGCAGCCAGTGAGGTGAGTGCCACGATGTCGGCTCTCACCTTGCCCCAGATGAAGGCGGCTACGGTAAGGATTAGAATGATAAGTGTTACTGTCATAGGGCAAAGTTACGACTTTTTATCGGGAATGTCGCAACTTTGCAAGGATTTTTTTGTTCTTTTATGTTTTCCTTGGTATCTGCTCTTCTGTAACTAGCCGAAGAGCAGGGTGATGAGCGGGATGGTGATGATGCTGCCCAGGGTGGTGATGAAGGTCATCTCGGTGATGAGCGACGGGTTGCGCCCGTACTTGAGGCAGAACATGGTGCCGAACGATGCCACTGGCATGGCGATGACCACGGTGTTTACCTCATTGATGAGCGTGCTCACGCCGCATGCCTTGAAGAGGAAGTAGAGGCTTAGCGGCACTACCGCGAGTCGAAGTACGGAGGCTACATAGACTTTAGGAGAGCCGATAATCTCCCGGAGGGGCAACTTGGCCATCGAACTGCCGATTATCATCAGTGCGGCTGGCACGGTGATGTTGCCTACCATCGTTACGGGGCGGGCGATGATGCTAGGGGTGTGCACGCCCAGTGCCACGAGGAGGGCGGCTATGAATGCGGCTATCAGTGCCGGGCTGAGCAGTACTTTGGGGTTGAACTGCCTGATGCTGTACTCGCCCTTGATGAGCATTACGCCTGCCGTGAAGATAAAGAAGGTGTTGGGCATGTTGAGCAGGGCGGCATAGAAGATGGCTTTGGGCCCGAAGATGCTCGATACGATGGGGTAGCCGATGAAGCCTACGTTGGCAAACATCAGGGCGAAGCCTATCATGCCCTGGTCGTCGTGGTTACGGCTGATGAGGCGCGGCACCCCGAATCCGAATACCAGCAATAGGATGTAGGTGATGAAGCCTATGCCTACGAGGGGCAGGATGAGGGTGCGGTCGGGCAGTTCGTCGCCCATCACGGATGACAGTACGAGTAGCGGGCAGGTGATGTCTACTACGATGGCCGACAGGGCTTTGTCGAACTTGTCGCCCATGTAGCCTAGTTTGCAGGCGATGTAGCCTAGGATGACGATGGTGAAGAGTATCACCATGATTTGTAAATTTTCCATTATCCTGTTTTTTTTTGTGCAAAAGTACAAAAAAAATCTGAAGTATATGTTTTCTAAGGATTTTTTTCACCTTTGAAAGTTCAAAGTTCAACGTTACAAGTTACAAGTTAAAATTTAAAAGTTACAAGTTAAAATTTAAAAGTTACAAGTTCAAAGTTACAAGTTAAAAGTTTTTCGACCTCCCCGTCCCTCCTAGCCAGGAGGGCTCCACCTCCTATCCCCAAGCCCCTTTCCCCCTCAGGGGGAAGGGGATGTAACCACTCCTTCTCGTCGCTCTTCACCGCTTCGCTCTGTGGTTGGCGGGGCATCAAAGCCCTCGCCAGTGTTTTTTGTGCGGTGTAAACCGCTTTGACTCAAGGCTCTGCCTTATGTTGAACTTTGAAAGTTGAACTTTGAAAGTTGAACGTTATGATATGCCCTTTTTACGTTGAACTTTGAATAATACAAGGTTGGGCTGAAAAAAATGCCGCAAGAGATAGGTAATCATAACGTTCAAAGTTACAAGTTACAAGTTACAAGTTCAAAGTTGAACGTTATGATATGCCCTTTTTACGTTGAACTTTGAATAATACAAGGTTGGGCTGAAAAAAATGCCGCAAGAGATAGGTAATCATAACGTTCAAAGTTACAAGTTACAAGTTACAAGTTCAAAGTTGAACGTTATGATATGCCCTTTTTACGTTGAACTTTGAATAATACAAGGTTGGGCTGAAAAAAATGCCGCAAGAGATAGGTAATCATAACGTTCAAAGTTACAAGTTACAAGTTACAAGTTCAAAGTTGAACGTTATGATATGCTTTTTTTACGTTGAACTTTGAATAATCCAAGGTTGGGCTGAAAAAAATACCGCAAGAGATAGGTAATCATAACGTTCAACTTTCAACGTTCAACTTTCAACGTAAAAAAAGTGGAGTTAAAAAAGATTAAAGTAGAGGGGGCGGTGAGACGGAATCGCCAAGAAATGATTAACTTTGCAGCCTAAAAGGCTTGTCGGTAGGCAAAAGGTTCGCATCAGTAAGATGGGAGATGCCGTCTGGCAGAGCCAGTTCTTTTATTAAAAACATAATAGGAGCGTGAAAATAAAACAGGTAGTAGATGCCCTTGAACATTACGCGCCTCTGCCCCTGCAGGAAGGATACGACAATGCCGGCCTGCAGGTAGGATTGACAGAGGCGGTAGAAATGTCAGGGGCATTGTTGTGTCTTGACGTTACTGAGGCGGTGGTCGATGAGGCTATCCAGAAGGGGTGCAATCTCATCGTGAGCCACCATCCGCTGATATTCCGCAAGCTGGCGAGAGTAGCCGACGATAATTATGTGCAGCGTACGGTGCGCAAGGCTATCAAGAATGACATCACCATCGTCTCCATGCACACCAACATGGATGCTGCCACGGGCGGCGTAAACTTTAAGATCGCCGAGAAGCTGGGCTTGGAGAATGTCCGGTTCTTCGGAGGCGAGAAGGAGGTGGCCGGCGTGAAGGGAGGCGAGGGAGTAATCGGGGATTTCGCCGTAGGTATCGCAGCCGATGGCTTGGTGCAGATGCTCAGGGAGCGTTTTCATGTGGAATGTGTGCAGTGCAACGAGTTGCTCAGTCGTCCTGTCAGGAAGGTGGCTCTCTGCGGAGGTGCCGGCTCGTTCCTGCTGGATGCCGCGATAGCGGCAGGTGCCGATGCCTTCATCACGGGCGAAATGCACTATCATGAGTACTTCGGGCATGAGCAGGAGATTCAGATTTGTGTTATCGGCCACTATCAGAGCGAGCAGTTTACAAGCGAAATCTTCCGTAGCATCATCGAGGAGAACTTCCCCGAGGCGAAATGCTGCATCTCGGAGGTTAATACCAACCCGATAACTTTTTTACGTTGAACGTTGAAAGTTGAACTTTGAACGTTATGAAATGCTTTCTGACGTAGAACGAGAACAATACAAGGTTGAGCTGGAAAAGATGTCGCAAGAGATAGGTAATCATAACTTTCAAAGTTCAACTTTCAACGGTCAACGTAAAAAGCGGTTTACACCGCACAAAAATCGCAACTCTGTTGCGTCAAAAAAACTGGCGAGGGCTTTGATGCCCCGCCAACCGCTGAGCGAAGCGGTGAAGAGCGACGAGAAGGAGCGGTTACATCCCCTTCCCCCTGAGGGGGAAAGGGGCTTTGGGATAGGAGGTGGAGCCCTCCTGGCTAGGAGGGACGGGGAGGTCGAAAAAACATTGAACTTTGAAAGTTGAACGTTATGAAATGCTTTCTGACGTAGAACGAAAACAATACAAGGTTGAGCTGGAAAAGATGTCGCAAGAGATAGGTAATCATAACTTTCAACTTTCAACGTTCAACTTTCAACGTAAAATATATATTTATAAAAAATAAAGAATTATGGCAAAGAAAGAATCTGCAGAATTGACAGTAGAAGAGAAGTTGAAGACACTCTATCAACTCCAAACCACCTTGTCGGCTATCGACGAGAAACGAGCTTTGCGAGGCGAGCTGCCTCTTGAGGTGCAAGATCTGGAAGACGAAATCGCAGGTCTCGCCACTCGTATCGAGAACATTCAGCACGAAATCGAGCAGTTCGACCGTGCCGTGGCTCAGAAGAAGGGCGAGATAGCTGATGCCCAGGCCAGCTTAGACCGCTATCATGCTCAGCTCGAAACCGTGAGCAACAACCGTGAGTACGACACGCTGAGCAAGGAAATCGAGTTCCAGGAGCTGGAAATCGAACTGTGCAGCAAGAAGATTCGCGAGGCTTACCAGATGATAGACGAGCGCCAGTACGACTTGCACAAGGCTGAGAAGAAGAAGGCCGACCGCGAGAAGGGATTGGTGGAGAAACGCTCTGAACTACAGGATATTATGGAGGAGACCCGCGAGGAAGAGGAACTGCTCAAGGAGAAGGCTCTCGAACTGGAGAAGAAGATAGAGCCTCGCCTGCTCGGCAGCTTCAAGCGTATCCGCAATGGTGCCCGCAATGGTCTGGGTATCGTGTACGTGCAGCGTGATGCGTGCGGCGGTTGCTTCAACAAGATTCCGCCTCAGCGTCAGCTCGACATCAAGATGCACAAGAAGATTATCCCTTGTGAGTACTGCGGACGTATCTTGATAGACCCAGAGTTGGCCGGTATCAAGATTGAGACTCCTAGCGTGGAGGAGAAGCCTAAGCGCAAGCGTGTTTCGCGCAAGAAGAAGGAAGAGGAAGAAGATTAAAACTTTTAACTTTTAACTTTTAACGTTGAACTTTTTTACGTTGAACGTTGAACTTTGAAAGTTGAAAGTTATGATATGTTAAAGGTATTTTGACTTTAAGCTTTGAAGGTTTAACGTTGAACTTTAAACTTTAAGGAGTCAACTTCAGCTTTTTGGGGTTTGGCATTAGATGATGCCGAGCTAAGAAAGCTGGAGTTGACTCCTTTGTTTTTAGTTTTCTGCGAAGGTTGAACTTTTTTACGTTGAACTTTGAAAGTTGAAAGTGGAAAGTTGAAAGTTATGATTACCTGTCTCTTGCGGCATCTTTTCCAGCTCAACCTTGTATTATTCAAAGTTCAACGTCAAAAAAAGCATATCATAACGTTGAACTTTTAACTTTTAACTTGTAACTTTGAACGTTATGATTACCTGTCTCTTGCGGCATCTTTTCCAGCTCAACCTTGTATTATTCAAAGTTCAACGTCAAAAAAAGCATATCATAACGTTGAACTTTTAACTTTTAACTTGTAACTTTGAACGTTATGATTACCTGTCTCTTGTGGCATCTTTTCCAGCTCAACCTTGTATTATTCAAAGTTCAAGGTCAAAAAAGCATATCATAACGTTCAACTTTCAAAGTTCAACGTTCAATGTTAAATGTTTCTCGCCTTATAGATTCTGTCTTTGGCATCATTGATTTCCTGGAACTTTTTCTCGGCGGCGCGCCGCACGTCCTCGCCCAGAGCCGCCACCTTGTCGGGGTGGTGCTTGAGGGCCATCTTGCGGTAGGCTGCCTTCACCTCGTCGTTGGTGGCACTGGGGCTGATGCCCAGCACGCGGTACGCGTCGGCCAGCGCCGATGCCGCCGAACTGCTGCTGCCGGAGGAGGAGCCGTTGCCCCATCCGTGGTTCATGCCGAGCATCTGGTCTACGTCGTCGGCCGAGAGCCCCATGTGTACTGCCACCTCCTTGAGAGCCTGCATCTCCTCAGGCACAACGACGCCGTCTGCCTGGGCTATCATCACGAGGAAGCTGAGTAGCTGGAGCCGCTGCTCGTAGAGCATGCTGGAGCTTATCTGCCTACAACTGTCGTAGATTACCGTGCGATATTCTGCCATGCCCATGCGCTTCTGCTGGTCGAAGAGCTTCAGCAGAATCTCCTCGCCCTGCTGCTGGGCTGCCTCGCCGAAGTTCTGCCGCAAGAACCGGCGCACCAGTTCCATCTCCGAGTGCATCACCTTGCCGTCGGCATTGATGATGTAGGAGGAGAGCACGAGGAGCGAGAACATGAAGCTGTTTCTTTCGCCCTCGTAGGTACGCTGCTGCCCGCTATAGGCGCTGTAGGCATTGCCGTATTGCTGGCGGTCGTCGCCGCCGCGGTTTACCTCGTCCAGCCCCTTGTCGAAGAGCGACCCCAGGGCATATCCTGCGAGTGCTCCAAGAGGTCCTGCGGTGATAAATCCGAGGAATCCTCCTATCCATTTGCCTGCTGCCATGTGTGTGTGGAGGGGGAGAAAATTAGTTGTTGAAGTAGTAGAGGAACGAGGCGATGCCCGAGAGGGCTGGCTTGCGCTCGCCTTCTATCTCGATGTCGAACTTGATGCTGGTCTTGCAGATGCCGCGCAGGTTCTGGATGTCGTGCAGGGTAGCCACGAGGCGGATGCGCGAGCCTGTGATGACGGGCTGGCCAAACTTCATCTTGTCCATGCCGTAGTTTACGAGCATCTTGAGATTGTTTACCTCCAGAATCTGCTGCCACAGGTAGGGCAGTACCGAGAGGGTGAGGTAGCCGTGGGCGATGGTGCTGTGGTAGGGGCTCTCTACCTTGGCGCGCTCTACGTCTACGTGTATCCACTGGGGGTCGAGGGTGGCATCGGCAAACTTGTTGATGCGCTCCTGGTCTATCTGCAACCACTCTGATTCTCCTAATTTCTCACCGAGGTGAGATGCAAATTCCTCGTAGGAATTGATTACTAATTTTGCCATTTTTCTTATTTTTCTTTAATAGTTTCCTTGTTCGGAAGAAGCATTCTTGTACGGCGATGCTGCCGTGCACTGCGCCTTCGTGAAATTCTAGACAAAGGTAAGGCTTTTATTTCTAATCGCCAAATGTTTCGAGTGTTTTTTTGCGAAAAGTACCCCTTTGCCCCTCACCCCCCCGCTACTTAGATTATACTTGGTACATCATAAAATTGTCGTGCAGAAACTTCCTGCCTCTCTCCGTCCATACGAGATACATCCGGGTGCGGATGATGTCGGGGCCCACGAAGAGGTCGTAGTGCGTGCGGCTCTTGGCCAGCCCCATGTGGGCATACTCGGCATAGAGCATGTACTGCCCGCTCTGGTAGTACTGTATGCGCTTGGCGCAGAGCAGGCGGTTCAGTTCCTGCGCCGTCATGCCCAGTTCCTTGGCTATCTGCGTGGTGGTGTAGCAGGAGATGCTGTCTAGCACATTGTCGGCATAGAGGGCCTTGGGTGCGAGACGGTCTATCTCGCCCTCCTGCTGCGTGATGATTTTGCCCTGTCGGGCGAGAAGACGGTCCTTCTCGATGATAACTTTGCCCTGTCGGGCGATGGTTTCCCCCTGCTCGGCGAGCATCGCCTTCTGCTGGGCGATGCAGGCATCCTTCTGCTCGAGGGTGGCTTTCAGCACCAGCTCGCTGCGGCGGCGGATGTCTTCGGCCGTATCGCCCTCATGGACGGGTACGAAGCCGCCCGTCTTGCGTATCTGCGGCAGCACCACCGAGATAACCCAGTGCCTGAACTTCTGCGCCGTGTCGAGCTTAGAGCCGAGCACCAGGGCGTAGAAGCCGCTCTCGTTTACGAAGAACATCTCTACCCGTTTGGTCTTGCCCGTGTTCTTGCCCTGGCAGATAACGGGAGTTGATACGTGATGTTTTGTCACATCATGTGGTCTTACGTGCTGATGCACAGCCACATGCGGCTGCTTGTATCCAAGTGCGGCGCAGGTGTCTTTGCCGCAAAACCACGGCTCCCCCTGCTCGTCGGTTACGATGCGGATGGCACCAAACTCTGCATTGTCGAACACCATCACCTGGATGGCACCCTGGTGGGCGGCGGCCTTGCCAGCCCCCACCAATGAATGGTTAGTATGAGTCATAATCGGATAAATTTTCATTTTCCCATTTATTTTTCCATTTTTATTTTTCAAAGTCCACTATGAAGGTCTTCCCGAAGTATCGGCCATTGTATTCCTCCACTCTGTGGTGCAATGCCACGCCGAGCACGTCGCCCTCCTTGGCGGTAAACTTTTCTACTGCATCGCCGAAGAGCCGAGCCACGTATCGGTCGGGGTGAACGGCGTTCTGCATCGCCTCCAGGATTACCTCCTTGCTCTTCCAAGGGTTGCCTGTCTGCTGGCTCACGCCGCTCTGGGTGGCGAGGAGCTTTACTACTTTCATTTTTTCCATGTCTTTTTTCCTTTCTTTTTAGTAAAATTATACGATTAGTTAAAATATTGTCTATCCCCCTCCAGTCACGACTTGTAAGAAAAGGCGGGGGCGTGTGATTTTTTGATAACGCAGAATGGGTGTAGTTCTGATTTCCGAGAGCAAAGGTAAGGGATTTTTTTTACCCCCACTTAGTACGTACTTAGTACGGTAGTACTAGATAGCACCAGGAGGTTTGTTTCTCAACTTGCCATATCCTTGATTTTCTCTTCAAGGTGCGAGTTATTTTTTGGGGGCATGCCACTTAATGGCACATAAGGCCAAATGTTTCTGGAAATAAAACGACTCTCTTGGTGACTGTCACTGTCACCGTCACCCAAAGGAGCTTTTACTTTGAACGTTGAACTTTGAAAGTTGAACGTTATGATATGTTGAAGCTGAACACTCAATTTTTAATGTAAAAAGACCACTATGAAGAAAGAAAACTTGGAAAACCATTTTTCAGATAGCCATCGGCTTTCTCACCGTCATTGCCACTCCGCTCGGCATCACCAGTTGCGCAGCCTTCTGACGGAGTTGACAGCTTTACAGTCGAAAACGAGCTCTCCCCTCTCTCTCATAGACTATTTTTATCTCCCTTCATTTTTAGCGAATTTCCGACCAGCCGACCGATTGCCCGGAAATTCCGCAAAAATGAAAGAGGAAGCGTTTTACTTTTAACTTTTAACTTTTAACTTTTAACGTTATGATTACCTATCTCTTGCGGCATTTTTTTTCAGCTCAACCTTGTATTATTCAGAGTTCAACGTCCAAAAAAGCATATCATAACGTTCAACTTTCAAAGTTCAACTTTCAACATTCAAAGTTCAACGCATAAGGCAGAGCCTTGAGTCAAAGCGGTTTACACCGCACAAAAATCGCAACTCTGTTGCGTCAAAAAAACGCTGGCGAGGGCTTTGATGCCCGCCAACCACAGAGCGAAGCGGTGAAGAGCGACGAGAAGGAGCGGTTACATCCCCTTCCCCCTGAGGGGGAAAGGGGCTTGGGGATAGGAGGTGGAGCCCTCCTGGCTAGGAGGGACGGGGAGGTCGAAAAACTTTTAACTTTTAACTTTTAACTTTTAACTTTGAAAGTTGAACTTTGAAAGTTGCGCATTCAAGGTTCAACCTTCAAAAGTAAAAAGTTTTGAATACTCGGGAACCTCCTCGAGGAATAAATATTTTTTACCTTCATAATCCATCCTGCACACATAGTGCTCCAGGCCGTTGCTCACCACCAGATAGTCTACGTGCAGCAGCCAGTTGTAAGCCGCTATCTGGTCGAATACCCTCTGTGTAATCGCGATGTGCGGTGCCTTGTACTCGATAATCATGCGAGGCTTCAGCTCGCGCGAGTAGAGCACACTGTCGGCCCGCAGCGACTTGTCGCCACATCTTAGCAGCACCTCGTTGGCAAGCAGGGCAGCAGGGTAACCCTTGTGCTCTACCAGGAAGTGCACGAAGTGCTGGCGCACCCACTCCTCGGGGGTGAGTGCTACATATTTGCGGCGCAAGATGTCGAATATCCTGGGCTGCTGCGGAGAGCCCTGCAGTTTGATGTCGAAGGGGGGGAGGTTGAGTCGAGTCATGTCGTTCTTTTTTATTTTTTACACCTTATTATATATATAGTTCGATTATTTTTTGTACCTTTGCAAAGGTAGTGCAATTCGCCGAAAATACAAAATAAATCCCCGATTTTTTGGACCCCCGACACTGCACTCAGCTAACAAAAATCAAACTCTATGGCAGAAAAGAAAACACCAGTAAGTTACGAGTCGATCATGAAAGACCTGAAGGCTCGCCAGTACTCGCCCGTCTACATATTGATGGGCGACGAACCCTTTTATATAGACAAAATCAGCGACTACATCATAGAGAACGTGCTCCGCCCCGAGGAGCGCGACTTCAACCAGACGGTGCTCTTCGGTGCCGACACCACCGCCTCGCAGATAGCCGACCAGTGCAAGGGCTATCCGCTGATGGCGGAGCATAGGGTAGTGGTGGTAAAGGAGGCACAAAACCTCAAAGGCCTGGAGGCACTGGAGCGCTATCTCGACAAGCCCGTAGCCTCTACCATCCTGGTGCTTTGTCATAAAAACGGAACTATAGACCGCCGCAAGAAGTTTATCCCAAAAGCCGAGAAGGCGGGCATCGTCTTCGAGAGCAAGAAACTCTACGACCGCCAGCTGCCAGCCTTTATCGAGACCTACCTCAAGGCACGCCACGCCACCATCGAGCCCAAGGCCACCCAGATGATAGCCGACCATATCGGTGCCGACCTGCACCGCCTCACCTCAGAGCTAGACAAGGTGCTCATCTCCCTGCCCGAAAACGGCAGGCGTGTTACCCCCGACATCGTGGAGCGAGAAGTAGGAGTGAGCAAAGACTTCAATGCCTTCGAACTGCGCACAGCCCTCATCAACCGCGATGTGTACAAGGCCAATCTGATAATAAAATATTTTGACAGCAATCCGAAGAGTGGTTCGCTCTATGCACTTCTCCCGATGATCTTCTCTTACTTCCAGAATCTCATGATAGCCTATTATGCCCCCAACAAACAGGACGAAAGTCTCTTCGCAAAATTCCTGGATTTGAGAAGCACTTGGGGGTTGCGCGATTATATCGCCGGAATGAGAAACTATACTGGAGTGAAGGTGATGGCCATCATCGACAAGCTGAAGGAGGTGGATGCCAAGAGCAAGGGGCTCGACAATCCGTACACCTCGGCAGGAGAACTGATGAAGGAGCTCATCTTCTTCATCCTCCATTGAGCCGCAAAACTCGGAGTGGGAGAGGGGAGCCGTCTGGGCTTACCGAAGGGATGATTTCCTCTCGCATATTTCCTGCTTCATCTGGCAGTTTAGCATCCTGAAAACATCTAAAAATAGCGTCTGTTTTGCTTGAAAACGGACGCTATTTTTGCATTTTTTCGGCTCTGAGAGTTCTGTTTTCTGCGATTTTAGAGCTAGATGGCCATTTTCCAGATTCGTATAAAAGTAGGGTTAAGTATCTTGTCTGTCAGATAGTTAGACAGAATAGCCTCTACCAATACTCGCATATTTGTTTTCTGGTCTTACATCGGGCTTGAAAACGCTAGAAATGGAAAATATGGCCATCTATCAGCCCTCTATTTTTGGTTTTATGATTTGTTAAGGTTTATGTATCTGTATTTTACGAAGCTAAACATTTGATTTAGTAAATAGAGTTTTGGTTTATAAACATAAATTAAAGAAAACTAAACCGAAAGCAGAGTGTAGGTAGTTTAGTATTATAAATGTAAATCTCGTAAAGCACGAACGTAAATGTATAAATATACGTGCAAATTTATGCGAATATAATATCCCGAAACTCAGATGGTTATCGGAAATAGCTAACTAAAAGACCGTAAAAATCTTAGGTTTTGAACCCTAAAACGTGCATATATCGTCTGAACGGCTGATATAGAGCAGATAGGGCGAAATGATACCCAGTAGTTTGTCTCATCGGGCTCAACCAATCCTTTGTAAAAATTTATATCTCCAAATGTAGATTTGTAAACCTAAACTGTAAAAACTGATAGAATTAAATTTAAGATTTACGATTTAAAAGTATGAATGTAAAGTTTAAAAAACAAAATTTTTCACCTAAAGCTTGCATAATCCAAATATTTGCTTTACCTTTGTAAAAGCTAACCGAAACGGGGCAAAAAGTGCCCTGTTCGGAAATAAAACATCGTTTCACTACTAAAATTTGAACGCCAGAAATGAAAGATAGAATCAGACAGCTCATGGACGACCAGCACCTCACGCAGCAGAACTTCGCCCAGCTCATCGGAATTTCGACTGCCACCCTGAGCAGTATCTTCAACGACCGCACAAAACCCTCGCTCCTCATCGTAGACGCCATCCACCGTAAATTCCCCCAAGTGCGCCTCGAGTGGTTGCTCGACGGGTCGCTCCCTATATATATTAATAATGTGGAGGGCGGAGCTGAAAATGCTCCGGCCACCGACTGCCCTACCCCGGGGAGTGAAGCCTCGGGATGGCAACCAGGAGCCAGCGCCGTATCGCCTGCGGGGCATGGAACTTCTGTCGAGGCTACGCTCGACTTTGGCTCTGCCGATGGCTCTACCTCTACTGCCTCTCCCTCGCTTTTCGATCAGCCTCAAGTACACGGTGTAAACCGTACACCCAAAAATGTCTCCCAAACGGCAGTAAAAATAACTGACAAACCTCAGCGCAAGATAACCGAGATACGCATCTTCTACGACGACCAGACCTGGGAAACCTTTGTGCCGAAAAAATAAAAAAGTGGCCAGTTCCTTGCGCTAAGTCGAAAAAATGATGTACCTTTGCACGTACATAATTATATAAAAACAAATAGTCATCTTATATAAAACAAAAATAGTCATCAAGATGAAAAAATATCTTCTAGACCTCAAGGTGGTTTCGGTGGAGGCTATGAGCGACAAGCACGTACTCATCAAGCTCACGGACGACAAGCCCCTGCCCGAAATCTTGCCAGGCCAGTTTGTGGAAGTAAGGGTAGACCATTCGCCTGCCACGATGCTCCGTCGTCCTATATCTGTCAATTTTGTGGATCGTGAAAACAATCACCTCTGGCTGCTCGTAGCCATGGTAGGCGAGGGAACACGCCAGCTGGGCAAGCTCAAGACGGGCGACGTGCTCAACTGCATGTTGCCGCTGGGCAATGGCTTTACCATGCCTACCCGTAAGGGGCAGAAGTATCTGCTCGTAGGCGGAGGCGTGGGCGTGGCTCCGCTCCTCTACTTCGGCAAGCTCATCCAGGACTTCGGGGCGCAGGTTACCTTCCTGCTGGGTGCCCGTTCGGCCAAAGATCTTCTGGAGCTGCCCGAGTTTGAGAAGATAGGCAGGGTGTGCATCACCACCGAGGATGGATCGGCTGGCGAGAAGGGCTTCGTTACAGGCCACTCCATACTGGAGCAGGAGCACTTTGACTGGGTGAGTACCTGCGGCCCCAAGCCGATGATGCTGAATGTGGCCCGCTTTGCCAGGAAGGCCGGTGTAAAGTGCGAGGTGTCGCTGGAGAACAAGATGGCGTGTGGTGTGGGTGCATGCCTCTGCTGTGTAGAGAAAACTACCGAGGGAAATGTATGCGTATGCAAGGAAGGCCCCGTCATCGACAGCGACAAACTTTTGAACATTGAACGTTGAACTTTGAAAGTTGAACTTTTTACGTTGAACGTTGAACTTTGAAAGTTGAACGTTATGATATGTTGAGCATTGAGCATTGAACATTGAGCTTTGAAGATTGAACATTGAAGCCAAATCATTTGGTGGAAATATCAGGCAGGAAAAAGCTGATATCCCCAAGCTTCCCAAGCTACTCAAGCTTCCGTAAACTCGATTTTGTAAAAACTTTTTAAAGTAAAGAATAGAAAAATGGCTGATTTAAGTGTAAACATAAAAGACCTCCAGCTGAAGAACCCAGTGATGACGGCATCCGGTACTTTCGGCTACGGACTAGAGTTTGCCGATTTCGTCCCCCTGGAGGAGATAGGCGGCATCATCGTGAAAGGTACCACCCTAGAGCCACGCCAGGGCAACGACTACCCGCGCATGGCAGAGACACCACAGGGAATGCTCAACTGCGTAGGCCTGCAGAACAAGGGCGTAGACTACTTCTGCGAGCACATCTATCCGCAGATCAAGGACATCGACACCCACATGATAGTAAACGTGAGCGGGCACTCGCCCGAGAGCTATGCCGAGTGTGCAGCACGCATCGACCAGCTCGACCAGATACCTGCCATCGAACTGAACATCTCCTGTCCTAACGTGAAAGACGGCGGCATGGCCTTCGGCGTAACCTGCGAGGGGGCGGCAAGTGTGGTAAGGGCCGTACGCAAGGCTTACCACAAGACGCTCATCGTAAAGCTCTCGCCCAACGTGACCAGTATCGCCGACATCGCCCGCGCCGTAGAGGCAGAGGGCGCCGATGCCGTTTCGCTCATCAATACCCTGATGGGCATGGCGGTAGACATCGAGAAGCGACAGCCCCTGCTCAGCATCCGCACGGGCGGACTGAGCGGACCCTGCGTCAAGCCCGTGGCACTGCGCATGGTATGGGATGTGGCCCATGCAGTAAGCATTCCGGTAGTAGGACTGGGCGGCATCCAGAATGCCAAGGATGCCATCGAATTCCTGATGTGTGGAGCCACCGCCATCGAGATAGGCACGGCCAACTTCATCGACCCTACCGTGACCTGCAAGGTGAAAGACGGCATCAACGAGTGGCTTGATGCCCACGGATGCAAGAGCGTGAGGGAAATCATCGGTGCGATACATTAGTGTAGCCCACCCAGTCAATATAATATGTATGACAGACCAGATGGATATGAGTAACCCCGTACTCGCCGTGGCCCTCTTGACCCAGCGGATAGCCGAACTGGAGAAGAAACTGGAATCGGACCAGGCAGAGCCCCGGGAAGATTGTAAGGGCGACGACAGCCATGAACAGTTGAGCCTCCTGCTGCGCCAGCGGGGCACCCTGCTCATGGCGATGGGCGACAAAGAGGGAGCCCAGCAAGACATGCAGCGATACCTGCTATTGAACCCCGAAAAAATCGGAGAACTAAGTGGCGACTTCCAGGCCGAGGGCAGGGAGCATTGCCACTAGAGCGTGCCCCCTCGCCTCCAGCTTCCAGCCTAGCCGGTGCTTCGGCTTCCAGGCTCGCCAGCACCTCGCCTCCAGCCTTCAGGCTCGCTATCGTGCAGCGTTTTGCCGAGCACCCCTCTGTGCAGTCTCCGAGGAGAGCTTTTTCTAGCCGAAATATGCTCTGTAACATAAAATCGGAGCAATTTGCAGAAAAAACTGTCAAAAAGTTTGGTGGTTACAAAAGAAAGTGTTACTTTTGCAGTCGAATTGATAACAAATTAAAACGTCAGAACAATGAAGAAGTTTAATGCGTACTTTTTTAGCTATTACTTTTACTTTGCAAGCGGTTGTAAAGCGGGAAGTTGCGTGTAAATTTCAACTTAGGATATTAAGATTAAGAAATCTATCGAAACGGTCCCGCTCCAGTATGGAGTTGGACCGTTTTTCGTAACAAGAGAAAAAAAGAGATGAAGAGAATAGCAATACAAGGAGAGTTGGGGTCTTTCCACGACATCACCGCCCACGAGTATTTCGAGGGCGAGCAGATAGAGCTGATATGCTGTGCCACCTTCGAGCAGGTATTCGACAACATCAAGCGCGACCCTACCGTCATCGGCATCATCGCCATCGAGAATACCATCGCAGGCAGTCTGCTCCACAACTATGAGCTGCTCCGCCAGAGCGGCACCACAGTGGTAGGCGAGCACAAGCTGCACATAGAGCACAGCATCTGCTGCCTGCCCGACGACGACTGGAGCACCCTGCAGGAGGTACATTCCCACCCCGTAGCGCTGATGCAGTGTGGCAAGTTTCTGGCCAGCCATCCCGACCTCAAGGCCGTGGAGGCAGAAGACACCGCAGGCTCGGCCGCTTACATCGCCCAGCACCAGGTGCACGGCTGGGCAGCCATCTGCTCCTCGTATGCCGCCAGGATGTACGGCATGAAGGTGCTGCAGGAGGGCATCCACGACAATCCGCACAACTACACCCGGTTCCTCGTGGTATGCAACCCCCAGAAGGCATCGCTCCTGCGCCCCATCGAGAAGGCCAACAAGGCGAGCATCGTCTTCAGTCTCTCCCACGACAAGGGCTCGCTCTCCAAGGTGCTCACCATCCTGAGCTTCTACGACATCAACCTCACCAAGATACAGTCGCTCCCTATCATCGGGCAGGAGTGGGAATATCTCTTCTATGTAGACCTCACCTTCGACAACTTTACCCGATACTGCCAGAGCATCGATGCCATCACCCCGCTGGTGGGAAAAATCAGAGTGCTGGGAGAATACGTTGAAAGTTGAACTTTTTACGTTGAACTTTTTACGTTGAACGTTGAACTTTGAAAGTTGAACGTTATGATATGTTGAACGTTGAAACTTGAAAGTTGAACGTTGAACTTTAAATATTTAAGGAAGAAAAAAGTTAAAAGTTAAAAGTTAAAAATAAAATGGTACAGCCAGCCAATAGAGTAACGGAAATACAGGAATACTACTTCAGCCGAAAGCTGAAGGAAGTAGCCAAGCTCAATGCCGAGGGCCAGGACATCATCAGCCTCGCCATCGGAAGTCCAGACATGCCACCCTCACAGCAGACTATCGACAAGCTCTGCGAGGTGGCCCACAACCCTGCCGCCCACGGCTACCAGCCCACCGTGGGCATACCCGAACTGCGCAAGGCGATGGCAGGATTCTACAAGCGATGGTACGGCGTAGACCTCGACTGGGCTACCGAGATACAGCCGCTCATAGGCAGCAAGGAGGGCATCCTGCACGTCACGCTCGCCTTCTGTAATCCCGGCGACGAGGTGCTCATCCCCAACCCAGGCTACCCCACCTACACCGCCATCAACAAGATACTGGGCACCAAGATAACCTATTACGACCTCCTGGAGGACAACGGGTGGCAGCCCGACTTCGAGGCCCTGGAAAAGATGGACCTGAGCCACGTGAAGCTGATGTGGACCAACTATCCTAACATGCCTACAGGAGGCGTGGCTAGGATGGAGACCTACGAGCGGCTGGTACAGTTTGCCAAGAAGCACGACATCGTGGTGGTAAACGACAACCCTTACTCGCTTATCCTCAACGAGCATCCCATGAGCATCCTCCAGGTGCCGGGGGCGAAAGACTGCTGCATCGAGTTCAACTCTCTGAGCAAGAGCCACAACATGCCAGGATGGCGCGTGGCGATGATCTCTAGTAACCAGACTTTCATCTCCTGGATACTGAAGGTGAAGTCGAACATCGACAATGGTTGCTTCCGGGGCATCCAGTTGGCTGCTGCCGAGGCGATGCTGGGCAACACCGACGAGTGGCACCGGGAGAACAATATCGCCAACTATCGCCGCCGCCGCGACATCGCCGAGGAAATCATGAAGGCGTTGGGCTGCCAGTTCGATCCCAATCAAGTGGGCATGTTCCTCTGGGGCAAGATACCCGATGGGATAGCCGATGTGGAAGACTTGACCGAGAAGGTGCTACACGAGGCAAGGGTATTTATCACCCCTGGCTTCATCTTTGGCAGCAACGGCAAGCGGTACATCCGCATCAGCCTCTGTGCCAAGGATGAGAAGATGCAGGAAGCTCTGGAGAGAATCAGGGAAACTTTTAACGTTGAAAATTGAACGTTGAAAATTGAACGTTATGATTACTTTTGAGGGAACTTAGGCTTCGACTTTTGACCTTCGTCAGCTTCGAAATAGATGTAGAAAAATAATACTTAATAGCGAAATAAATTAAAACTTGAAGGGATAGTCTTTGCACTGAAAAGAACAGTAAAAAGGATTGAACTGAAAAGAACAATAAAGGATAGGATTGAAAGGACTATAAAGGATAGGATTGAAAGGACTATAAAGGATAGGATTGAAAAGAACTATAAAGGGTAGGATTGAAAGAACTATAAAAGTTGAGTTAGAAAAAGATGCCGCAAGAGACAGGTAATCATAACTTTCAACTTTCAACTTTCAACTTTCAACTTTCAACTTTCAACGTCAAAAGACTTTCAACAAAAAAACGATACGACTATGGAATTAGAATTGGAACCATTGAATTTTCCTAGTGATCAGGAACGCCCTTGTGTCATCGCAGGCCCATGCTCTGCCGAGACCGAGGAGCAAGTGATGAAGACAGCCAAGCAGCTGGCCGAGAAGGGCTGCCACATGTTCCGTGCCGGTGTATGGAAGCCTCGCACCAAGCCAGGAGGCTTCGAGGGAAATGGCGAGGATGCCTTGCCATGGATGCAGCAGGTAAAGGAGGAGACAGGCATGCTCACCGCCACCGAGGTGGCTACGCCCGAGCACGTAGAGCTCGCCCTGAAATACGGCATCGACATCCTCTGGGTGGGCGCACGCACCTCTGCCAATCCGTTCGCCATGCAGTCGCTCGCCGACAGCCTGAAGGGCGTAGACGTGCCCGTATTGGTGAAAAACCCCGTAAACCCCGACCTGGAACTATGGATAGGTGCCCTGCAGCGCATCAACCAGGCTGGCATCAAGCGTCTCGGTGCCATCCACCGCGGCTTCTCCAGCTTCGACAAGAAGATATACCGCAACCTGCCTATGTGGCAGATTCCTATCGAGTTGCACCGCCGCATACCCCAGTTGCCTATCATCTGCGACCCTAGCCACATCGGTGGCCGACGCGACCTCATTGCCCCTCTCTGCCAACAGGCGATGGACTTGGGCTTCGATGGTCTCATCGTGGAGAGCCACTGCCAGCCCGACGAGGCATGGAGCGACGCCAAGCAGCAGGTTACACCAGAGGTGCTCGACTACATACTGAGCCTCCTCGTAGTGCGCGACGAGCACTATTCTACCGAGGGCCTGCACCAGTTGCGCTCGCAGATAGACGAGTGCGACAACCAGTTGATGGACCTCCTGGCCAAGCGCATGCGCGTGTGCCGTGAGATAGGCACTTACAAGAAGGAGCACAACCTTACCATCTTGCAGACCAACCGCTACAACGAGATACTCGACAAGCGTGGCGCACAGGCAGCCCTCTGCGGCATGAGCCCCGAGTTTGCCGCCCAGATATTCGAGCACATCCACGAGGAGAGTGTTCGCCAGCAGTTGGAAATCCTCAACCAGAAGTAAAATCTAGAAGTGAAGAATTCTCTAGAAGTGAAGAGAGAAGAACGATGAGTGAAGAATTCTCTAGAAGTGAAGAGTGAAGAACGAAGAGTGAAGAATTCATGTGTTTTCCTTACCCGTCGTTCCGCTCTTTGGCTTAAAGAGGCTCTGAGCTATAGAATTCTTCACTCTTCACTCTTCGTTCTTCACTCTTCGTTCTTCACTCTTCACTCTTCACTCTTCGTTCTTCACTCTTCACTTAAAAAAATATGAGAATACTAGTAATGGGAGCAGGCAAGATGGGAAGTTTCTTCATCGACCTGCTTAGTTTCGACCACGAGGTGGCGGTATACGAGAAGGATGCCAAGCGCCTACGCTTCACCTACAACTGCTACCGCTTCACCAAGATGGAGGAGATAGAGATGTTCCGCCCCGAGCTGGTAATCAACGCCGTGACGGTAAAGTACACCCTGTCGGCCTTCGAGGAGGTATTGCCCCACCTCTCTAAAGACTGCATCATCTCCGACATCGCATCCGTGAAGACGGGCCTTCAGGAGTTCTACGAGAAGAGCGGCTTCCGCTTCGTAAGCACCCACCCGATGTTCGGCCCTACCTTCGCCAACCTCAACCAGCTCTCCGAGGAGAATGCCGTCATCATCAAGGAGGGCGACTACATGGGCAAGATATTCTTCAAGGACCTGTACCACAAGCTCGGCCTGAGCATGCACGAGTACACCTTCGACGAGCACGACCAGACGGTGGCCTACTCGCTGAGCATCCCCTTCGTGAGCACCTTCGCCTTTGCTGCCGTGATGAAGCACCAGGATGCCCCAGGAACCACCTTCAAGCGCCACATGCAGATTACCAAGGGCGTGCTCAACGAGGACGATTACCTGCTCCAGGAAATCCTCTTCAATCCCTATACCTCCGGGCAGGTAGAGCAGATACGCAAGGAGCTGGCCGAGCTGATCGACATCATCGACCACAAGGATGCCCATCGCATGAAGCTCTTCCTCGCCAAGATCCGCAACAATGTAAGGCAAGACATCAAGATAGACAAGTAACACAAAACAAAGAAGTGCAGCCCCCCTTGCAGAGGGCTACACTAATAGGCACAAAAAAAGCGTGCCGACAAGTAAATGTCGGCACGCCTTTTTATTATTGTTAAGCATAAATTCCACAACCACGGCTTCTGAACAGAGCCTCGCCATATTGTGTCATGGCGTCTATATAGCTCTGAACGAATGCCTTTACAGCGTTCTGAAAGTTTTCATACATTGTCTTCATAATCGTTACCCTTTCTTTTTTTTACCTTCATTTGGTGTTAAACCAACTTGTTGTTCACATTTACAGCTTGAGCAATCATGACTGCTACTACTGCGAGAATCATTACTGTTGTCATCATAATTTTTCCTTTCTTTTACTTTAGGGGAGTGCCTCTTGCACTCCCGGTTAAACTTTATCCTATTAATTACAATCTTACCTTTTCGACTGCAAAGGTAATGCCTAATTATTGAATATCAGTCACAAAGCAATGACAAAATGATGAATCCCGCTTATTTTTTGACGCAAATCAAGGGATAACGTCTCTCTCTCTTCTATTCGTGCGTGGCGAAGCGTTGCTCTGCCAGTTTTTCATACTTGGTGCCAGGTTTGCCATAGTTGGCATAAGGCCAGATGCTGATACCGCCACGAGGAGTGAAGATACCCGTCACCTCGATGTACTTGGGGTCCATCAGGCGGATGAGGTCTTTCATGATGATATTGACACAGTCCTCATGGAAGTCGCCGTGGTTGCGGAAACTGAAGAGGTAAAGCTTCAGGCTCTTGCTCTCCACCATCTTGATGTCGGGGATGTAGCTGATGCGAATCTCCGCAAAGTCTGGCTGCCCTGTGATGGGGCAGAGGGAGGTAAACTCAGGGCAGTTGAAACGTACCCAGTAATCATTGCCGGGGTGCTTGTTCACAAAGGTTTCCAGCACCTCTGGGGCATAATCCATCTTGTATTCGGTCTTGGCACCGAGTGCCTGCAGACCATCTTCTTTTCTATCCATAGCTTTGTTGAACGTTAAAAGTTACAAGTTAAAAGTTACAAGTTAAAAATCCCAAACACGTTGTAAGAGATATTGTTGTCGTACACATCCTCGCCCTCATGCTTCTTGATGTACTTCACCACACGGATGGTTACAGGCAGCACGATGATTTCGTACCCCGTCTTCAGTATCACCTGCCATAGCATCAGCCAGGGCAACTCTGAGGCAGGTACCACTCCGCCCAGTGCCAGGGGGAAGAAGATAAGACTGTCGCAACTCTCGCCTGCCACGGTGCTCCAGATGGCACGTGCAGAGAAATGCTTGCCGCCGTGGCGTATCTTCATCACGCTCATCACGTAGGCGTTGGCAAACGAACCCACGATAAATGCCACGAAAGAGGCGGCTGCGATACGGGGAGCCAATCCGAAGATGGCATGGAAGCCAGCGTCGTTGGTCCAGTAAGGAGCGGCAGGGATGGCATCACAGATGGCGCCGAGGGCTACGAAGAAGAAGTTCATGGCAAAGCCTGCCCATATCAGCAGACGGGTTTTCCTGTAACCCCATACTTCGCATACCACATCATTGATGATGTAGCTCACGGGGAAAACGATGAGACCACCGGTAAGAGAAACTGGCCCGAGGGCGATTTGCTTTGTTTCGAGCACGTTTGCCGCTATGAGGCAAACGCAGAAGAGAATGCTGAAAAGCATAAACAGCACGCTCACTTGAGTTTTGTTGTTGTTCATTTTTCTTGTTTTTTACGAGGTTTACCAAGCACTCGGGTTGTAAAATGGCATGGAGGGCAACTGGCCATCTCATGCGAAATCGGCTGCAAAATTACAACTTTTCCAGCTAACAGCCAAATCTTCTGCTGATAATTTTCTGGCAGAAGAGCCTGAAGGACATAAAAAAGCCCCAGATGCTTTTCTGTAAGCATCCAGGGCTATGTTGCCGTTTATATTGTCATCTTATCCCACGGTGATCTGGCGAGCTATCTTCTGCTCCTCCTGCATCATCTTAGGCAACTGTATGGTGAGGACGCCGTCGGTTACACTGGCCGAAATCTTCTCCTTGTTCACATCGTCTGGCAGAATCAGAGTCTGCTCATACTTGGCATAAGAGAATTCGCGGCGCAAGTATACGTGCTCTTCCTGTTCTTGAGTCTCGTGCTTGTTCTCCATCTTGATATGAAGGTCGCCGTTCTCATTGAGGTTCACTTCGAAGTCTTCCTTGCGCATTCCTGGGGCTGCAAGTTCTACTGTGTATTGTGTCTGGCTCTCCTTTACGTTGATGGCTGGAGCCGTAGTGTTAGCCTTGGGCATGTTGCCCTCGTTGAAAAGTCCGTTAAATACTTCTGGTATCCAAGAATTTCTGTAGATCATAATTGTACCTCCTAATTATCTTTTAAAATGTTTATATTCAGTTTGTTGTGTTGTAAAGCTTATCGCTTACACTTCTCCTTTATACAATCCTTGTACCAGAGCTTAGAAGTCTGCCATTTCGTCATTCCGTTACGCCATAATGTCCTGGTCGGGCCCGGGGGGACTGATTAACTCAAAAGGCTGCCAAGAATTTCCTGATGGCGGAAAATCCTGGCAGCCCTTAGTCTGGGTTAATCTATGGTCTAGGCTTTTATTTCTCCATAAACTTCTTGGCAGCTCTGAGCTGGTGTCTCATCACGCTCAGGAACTCCTGGGTCTCCTGCAGTACGTTGAGGTAGAGTAGGGAGATTTTCAGCATGCTGTTGTCCGAGAGGTGCTGGATGCGGTCGATGTGCTTCTTGCGCAGTATGGAGAGTTCGTCCTTGCAGGCATCAGCCTCGGCGAGTATCTCGCGGTAGTTTTCGTAGCGGCTGGTCTCTATCTGCTCGCAACTCATCTTCATCAGGTCGTTTACCTTCTGGCGGATGGGGGCGAACTCCTTGATATATTCCTCAGGCAGGGGGTTGAAGTTGTTGTCTACATGCTCCTTGATAGGGTCGAGCATACGGCGCAGGGAGTAGATGAAGCCCTGGTTGCTGTTGGCACCCAGATGGAACCAGGTGTTGCGCTCGAAGGCTATCTCCATCGGACTTTTCTTGAGTCCCAGCATCTCCTGGCGGCGGAACTTCTTCAGCATGTCCTGCTCCTTGCGCAGCTCCTTGTGGGCGTGTCTGAGGTCACGAGGGTTCTCTGTGGCAAGACCGTCCATAATCTGATTAAACTCTACCAGGGCAAAGTGGCAAACGAAGCTCTGGGTGCGTGATACCTGACGGCGAAGCAAGTCCCATACTATCTCTGGGTCGTGCGAGCGCATCATCAGCTGGAAGGTACTGCCCTTGCTCTCCTGCTTAGCCTTCTTGTTGTACTGTACGTTGCTGCGGATGAGCATGAAGATAACCAATGCCATGAAGGCACTCTTTACCAGGATGCCGCCGAAGAACATGGCTACGCACACCACGGCGCAGGCGGCGAAGGCCACACCGGCTGTGATAAACCATCCACCGATAACACTCAGTACACCCGTTACGCGGAATACGGCACTCTCACGGCTCCAGGCACGGTCGGCAAGAGAAGAACCCATGGCCACCATAAAGGTAACGTAGGTGGTAGAGAGAGGCAACTTGAGGTTGGTACCGATGGTGATGAGCATAGAGGCAAGAACGAGGTTTACTGCGGCGCGCACTACGTCGAAGGCTGCACTCTCCTCCAGCTCAACCTCGTTCTTGTCGAAACGTGAGTTGATCCAGTTCTTAAGGCTCTGAGGCAAGTAGCGGTTAAGCCATGAGTCTG